>NZ_JBFBJJ010000040.1:0-1459 GCF_040686055.1 Microbacterium sp. NPDC086615 | reverse complement strand
GGCTCTTCGGACATTCGGTGGGGGTCATGGTGTGAGTCCGCCGGCGGCGAGGAGCATGCGTAGCCGGTAGTTGTCGCGGTTGCGGAAGCCTCTGGCGAGTCGGCGGTGTAGCTCGATGATGCCGTTGATGGCCTCGGTGCCGCCGTTGTTCGCGCGACTGGTGGTGAAGTACGCGAGGAACGCGTCCCGCCAGCGGCGAAGTGTCCGGCCGAGCCTGGCGATCTCGGGAATCGGGCAGGAGTGGAATGAGTCCACGACCTTCTCCGCGATCCGTCGCCCCTCGGCCAGGTCCTTCGCGTGGTAGGCGGAGCGGAGTTCCTGCGCGCACTGCCAGGCGACGAAGACCTCCTCGTGCGCGGGGTCAGCGTCGAGCGCCGCGACGAGGCGGGCGCGTTGTTTCTCGGTGAGGTTCTCGGCGCCGGCGCGGAGGATGGTCTGGATCCCATAGAGCGGGTCGTCTTTACGGCCGCGATGCCCGAGAGTGTCTTGCTGGACGCGGCGGCGGACCTCGTCGACGGCGGCGGTGCCGAGCTTGACGACGTGGAACGCGTCGAGCACCGCGGTGGCGTCCTGCAGCTTGTCGTCGATCGCAGTCTTGTAACCCGCGAACGGATCAAGAGCTGCCACTCGCACGTTCTTCCGGAACGCGTCGCCACGATCACCGAGCCAGGAGGCATACGCCTTCCCCGACCGGCCCGGGACGAGATCCAGCAGCCGGGCCCGCGTCTTTCCGTGCTCGTCGCGGGTGAGGTCGACCATCCCGGTCAACTCCTTCGGGCCGCGCTTACGGGGGTCGACATGGTGCCAGATGTGCTCGTCGACGCCGAGCGTGGTGACGTTCTCGAACCGGGTCTCATCGAGGGCCAGCTTGACGAGTTCGGGTTCGACGGCCCGCCACACCGTCTTCCACGACGTCCCGAGCTGCCGGGCCAGGCCCGCGATCGTGGCGTGTTCGCGACGCAGCTGCCCGATCGCCCAGCCGATAGCGCGCGTCGTGATCGACCCACGCCGGGCGACCAGCGGCGGCAGCTGCTCCGTGAATGTCTTCCGCAGACAGTTCTCGTCGTCGCAGCGCCAGACCCGCTGCCGCCACACGATCCGCACCCGGGTCGCTCCGGGCACGTCATGCAGCACCCGCCGGCGGCGCCCTCGACCTGTCGCGACGACACCGCACGACGGACACCCGGCAGGCGCGGCGGCGCTCGAGACCGTCACGACCAGCAGCCCGTCGCGACGGTCGACGTGCTCGACATGAACACCGGGGAGGCCGACGAGCAGGTCGCAGCGGGCACACGGACAGCAAGCAGAGCGCGCCGAAGCGCACCCCGAAGTAGGGTGAAGCACGTCGAGGTCCTCGGGGTCGATCAGAGAGTTAGCGCTTCTGATCCTCGGGGACCTCGACCCCTACACACCGACCATCACCCCGCGAGCCTCACCCCCACCGGATGTCCGAAGAGCC
>NZ_JBFBJJ010000039.1:0-1639 GCF_040686055.1 Microbacterium sp. NPDC086615 | reverse complement strand
GTCTGTATCGTCGGTGACGTTATTTGTCAGGCGTTCGAACGAGTAAGCCGCGCGATACGGACGGCCCTTTCTCCAGTTTTGTCTACGGGATCATGGCCACAGCTAGGGCATGTCTCTTAAATGGTAGGTCCAGGCGATGACGGCGTTGAGGACGGCTGCTGAGCGGTAGACGGTGGCGAGTTTCGCCGCCGGCCAAGAGCTACGGCCGCGGGGGAGGCCTGCGCGGAAGGTGGGTGCGTGACAATAACGAACTCAGTTTAGGGTGAGGGCGGATCAGCTTCCGCGAGCTGAGTTGCTCCCCAGCTGAGCATGAGGCTTGTATAAGCCACCTCTCCAATGCGAACCGTTCCGACCAGTCGACGGTGCAGAGCCTCAAGAGACTTGAGCGTGTGTTGGACCACAACCTGCTTGCGCTCGCTATCGGGCACGTCCACGATGGACACCGTCGCCAACTGCCCCGCGTTCGATTTCCGGACTTTGTACCGGATACCAGTGATCAGATCAGGGTCACTTGTATCCGCGCCGAAGAACCACCTGGAGTGGACGACTCCGTTACGTTCTTCCTGGTCTGCACGAGCTCTCTCATAGAATCTTTTGACCTTCTTGCTCGAATCCGTTTCTTCCGAAGGTAGGTGAGCCAGTCGATCTTTGAGGTACTCAATCTGACCACTCACCGCGACGATGCGGCCGAGCAGAGAGAAAAACTCTTCGGGCGGCCTCGTGCCGAACGAATCGACGGGTGTTCCAAAACCATCAGTGTTCAGCGAGCTAGTGCGGCGAATTCGCCCGAACGCACTTTGATCGTCAGCGGGCATCTTCTGCCCGGAGGGCTTGGCTGCTGAGCCGAAGGATGATTGCTCCAACGATGTGGACTGTGAACCAGGCGTCGTCTCGGCTGGCACTGCTGGAGTTATGGGCATCGCCGGTGTTGCTTCGGTCCGCTGAGACCCATCTGCATGCCTTGTCGATTGTCTGCAGGAGCGGGGCGTCGTGGGCAGCGATGATGCCTCTGTGTTTCGCTGAGGTGGTCAGATCGCCTATCTGATTTCCCTCGGCTCCGCGCAGTATCAAAGCTTCTTGAAGGGCGGTCCCAGCGTCTGTGATGGCGTTTGCGCCCTCGCCCCGAGCGAGTTCTGAAAGTGCGTTCTGGTAGCTCGTTTCGACGCGTTCCCAGCCCGCGGTCGCGAGGAGACGGAGCGCCGGCTGAGTGACCTCAACGTGAAGTTCGCGCGAGGCGAACGGAACCATCTCTCCATCGACAAGCTCGAAGGCCACTCGGTCCTCGGCGAGCACTCTGTTGAGCTCACTCAACAGCTCCTCGCTCATGGGAATGAGCGTCTCTGTGTAAGAAGTACCACTATGGAAGGCCTGAATCCGTGCGTTTTGTTCGAAGGCGCGAGTGTAGCCCTGCACGAAGGCTTCCATGACGGATGGGACCATTTCATCCTCGCATTCGCTGAGGTACGAGAAGAAGTCGTCGCGAGCATCTGATCTGCTCGAGGATAGGTGTAGTTGGCCGAGATCCGCGAGAAGGCACTGAACTGCAGCTTCTAATGTGCGGTAGTCTCGGCCGCCGGTGCTACTGAGCATGACCAGCTGAAGCCGGTTACGGGTCTCGGGTGAGAAGGATTCAGTCCAA
>NZ_JBFBJJ010000038.1:0-3249 GCF_040686055.1 Microbacterium sp. NPDC086615 | reverse complement strand
CCGAAAGGCACCGACCTGTCCGTCTACGGTCCGGAAGACCTCGAGCACGTCGCCCAGAAACTCAACGGCCGCCCACGCAAAACGCTGGGCTGGGACACCCCAGCCCAGCGTCTGCTAGAACTCGTTTAGTTCAGTTGGTGTTGCGACGAGCCCTAGAAACCGCCCCGCCGGCGGGGCGTTCGCCGTTCCCCGCGGCTCGTCCCGCGTCGGACGTGCGCGCGGCCTCGGTGCGTGTGGGGTCCCGCCCGCGCGGCCTCGGTGGGGTTCCTGCACGCGCGGTCGCTGTGTGGGCCACGCATAAACGCGATCCGCTCGCAGAAACACGCTCTGCTCGTGTTTTTGTGCGCGAACGGCGTTTATGGGCGCACCCCGCGCTGCGCGCCGTGCTCGCCGTCCCGCCTTTCCGGCTCGCATAAACGCGATCCGCTCACATAAACACGCTGTGCACGTGTTTTTGTGCGCGAACGGCGTTTATGCGCGGCTGCCCCAGTCGGCCGGGGCTTCGCTTCTGCACGTCTCGGTGCGCAACGGACCGCGCAGCACGCCGAGGCTCAGGTCGAGCGCGGGTTCCGACCCACGGCTGAAAGGGCTGCGAGGTCGGGGCGTCGCACCGGACGCAACCCGGCCGCGAGCAGCGCGTCGCGCAGGGCGTCGACCCCGATAGCGCCCGCGTAGTCCCAGCGTGCGACGCGCCACCCCTGTCGGCGAAGGGCGTCTTCGCGCTGTTTCTCCGCGCGCAGCGCTTCAGCAGCCGCAGCGGGATCATGCAGGCCGTACTTCGACCACCCGTCGCTCTCGCCGATCACTCGATGTTCCGGCCAGCAGAAGTCCGACCTGTACGTGCGCCCCGCGACCTGATGCTCCGTCTGAAGCGCCGGAGCGGGGAACCCGCACCACTCGATGACGGCTCGACTGATCGATTCTCCCGGCGACTCGGCCATCGGGACGGCGCGCGTCAGCGCCCACTGCGCCCGGCGCACTCCGAACGTGTTGCTCTGTTCGAGCAGACGTTCCAGGAACTGTTCGGCGTCCAAGCCGAACGTCCGTGACGCCGCATCCGCGACCGCCAGCCCGAGCGCCGGGGGGAGAGCGCGCGCGAGGTCGACGACGACGTTCGGGATGGTCGTGATCCGGATGCCGGCCACCTCGCACGTCGATCGCGGATCAGCGCTCGTGTGCACGGTGACGTCGCCGTAAGACACCGACCGCGCGCGACGTCCGTCGAAGATGTGGATCATGCGCGGCTCCCCGAACACCGGCAGTCCGACCAGCGCCGCGGCGGACTCATGCGAGAACACCGCATCTCTTCGTGCCACGGCGAACGCGTGGACTCGCACCAGGTAACGCTCCCACGGTGCGAGGCCGTCCCATGCGGTACGAACGGTGTACACACCCGAGCGGACGCGCAGCATCGACTCGTCGCGCCAGAGTGGCGGTCCGGATCGCGGCGCGCCCGAGGCCACGATCAGCGGTGCGGGCGAGGCGCGGAGCGCCCGGGGTGCGGTGTCCATTCCGCGAGGGTGCCACGTTCTCGCGCGCCGCTCGGGACGCCTGTGGATAACCACCGGCGCGGTCGCCGCATAAACGCGATTCACGCACAGAAACACGTGCACATCGCGTTTCTGCGCGCGGATAGCGTTTATGCGAGGGGGCAACCGCCGCGCCCGCCCACCCGCGCCCGCCCACCGGCGCCCGCCCACCCGCGCCCGCCCACCCGCGCCCGCCCACCCGCGCCACGGACCGCCACCGCCGCGCCCACCTACCCCACCCGCGCCGCCCGCGCCCGCCCAACCGCGCCACACCCGCCCGCGCCGCAAGCCCACGTCCCCGCCCCACGCCTCCCGCGAGACGCCGGACACCGGATGTCGCGACGTGGCGTATGATGTGAAGGTTGCTCGTGCGTCAGCACGGCGACGACCGCTGTCCGGAACCGCCGGACGTGCGGGAGAGAGGGAGCCGCGAGGCACCCGCTCGAGAGAGGAAAAGGATATGGCACCCAAGAAGAAGGTGACCGGCCTGATCAAGCTCCAGATCAACGCCGGTGCCGCCAACCCGGCGCCGCCGATCGGCCCCGCGCTCGGTCAGCACGGCGTCAACATCATGGAGTTCTGCAAGGCCTACAACGCCGCGACCGAGTCGCAGCGCGGCAACGTGATCCCCGTCGAGATCACGGTGTACGAGGACCGCAGCTTCACGTTCATCCTGAAGACGCCCCCCGCGGCCGAGCTCATCAAGAAGGCCGCCGGCCTGCAGAAGGGCTCCGCCACCCCGCACACGACCAAGGTGGGCAAGCTCACCAAGGAGCAGGTGCGTCAGATCGCCGAGACCAAGCAGCCCGACCTGAACGCGAACGACATCGAGGCCGCCTCGAAGATCATCGCCGGCACCGCCCGTTCCATGGGCATCACGGTTGAGGACTGAGGGAGATAACAATGGCTACCAAGTCCAAGGCATACCGGGCCGCCGCTGAGAAGGTCGCGCCCGACACGTTCTACACCCCGACCGAGGCCGTCGCCCTCGCGAAGGAGACCGGCTCGAAGAAGTTCGACTCGACCGTTGAGGTCGCGCTGAAGCTCTCGGTCGACCCCCGCAAGGCTGACCAGATGGTCCGCGGCACGGTCATCCTGCCCCACGGCACGGGTAAGACCGCGCGCGTCATCGTCTTCGCCAACGGCCCCGCGGCCGAGGCGGCTCTCGCCGCCGGCGCCGACGAGGTCGGTGGCACCGAGCTCATCGAGAAGGTCGCCGGCGGTTACACCGCGTTCGACGCGGCCGTCGCCACGCCCGAGCTCATGGGCCAGGTCGGTCGCCTCGGTAAGGTTCTCGGACCCCGCGGCCTCATGCCGAACCCCAAGACCGGCACCGTGACCCCCAACCCGGCCAAGGCCGTCGAGGAGATCAAGGGCGGAAAGATCGAGTTCCGTGTCGACAAGCACGCCAACGTCCACTTCGTGGTCGGCAAGGCGTCGTTCTCGGCCGAGCAGCTCGACGAGAACCTGAAGGCCGCGCTCGAGGAGATCGTCCGCCTCAAGCCGTCGAGCTCGAAGGGCCGTTACATCCAGAAGGGCGCTGTCTCGACCACGTTCGGTCCCGGCATCCCGCTGGACGTCAACGTCCTCGTCTGACGACCGTCACCGGAAGCCCCGCTGCGCCTCGCGGGTTCTAACGGTGGTCGCAACACCCCAGATTTTGGGAGGTTGCGACCACCGTGTCGTTTTCGGAGGAGAAGGATCGTCGTCGGGATGAGTT
>NZ_JBFBJJ010000037.1:0-5143 GCF_040686055.1 Microbacterium sp. NPDC086615 | reverse complement strand
ACGTGATCGCATGGTCGTGTTTGGAAAGATTTTTCGGTCTGGGATGGGCTCGCGGCCTATCAGCTTGTTGGTGAGGTAATGGCTCACCAAGGCGTCGACGGGTAGCCGGCCTGAGAGGGTGACCGGCCACACTGGGACTGAGACACGGCCCAGACTCCTACGGGAGGCAGCAGTGGGGAATATTGCACAATGGGCGGAAGCCTGATGCAGCAACGCCGCGTGAGGGATGACGGCCTTCGGGTTGTAAACCTCTTTTAGCAGGGAAGAAGCGAAAGTGACGGTACCTGCAGAAAAAGCGCCGGCTAACTACGTGCCAGCAGCCGCGGTAATACGTAGGGCGCAAGCGTTATCCGGAATTATTGGGCGTAAAGAGCTCGTAGGCGGTTTGTCGCGTCTGCTGTGAAATCCCGAGGCTCAACCTCGGGCCTGCAGTGGGTACGGGCAGACTAGAGTGCGGTAGGGGAGATTGGAATTCCTGGTGTAGCGGTGGAATGCGCAGATATCAGGAGGAACACCGATGGCGAAGGCAGATCTCTGGGCCGTAACTGACGCTGAGGAGCGAAAGGGTGGGGAGCAAACAGGCTTAGATACCCTGGTAGTCCACCCCGTAAACGTTGGGAACTAGTTGTGGGGACCATTCCACGGTTTCCGTGACGCAGCTAACGCATTAAGTTCCCCGCCTGGGGAGTACGGCCGCAAGGCTAAAACTCAAAGGAATTGACGGGGACCCGCACAAGCGGCGGAGCATGCGGATTAATTCGATGCAACGCGAAGAACCTTACCAAGGCTTGACATATACGAGAACGGGCCAGAAATGGTCAACTCTTTGGACACTCGTAAACAGGTGGTGCATGGTTGTCGTCAGCTCGTGTCGTGAGATGTTGGGTTAAGTCCCGCAACGAGCGCAACCCTCGTTCTATGTTGCCAGCACGTAATGGTGGGAACTCATGGGATACTGCCGGGGTCAACTCGGAGGAAGGTGGGGATGACGTCAAATCATCATGCCCCTTATGTCTTGGGCTTCACGCATGCTACAATGGCCGGTACAAAGGGCTGCAATACCGTAAGGTGGAGCGAATCCCAAAAAGCCGGTCCCAGTTCGGATTGAGGTCTGCAACTCGACCTCATGAAGTCGGAGTCGCTAGTAATCGCAGATCAGCAACGCTGCGGTGAATACGTTCCCGGGTCTTGTACACACCGCCCGTCAAGTCATGAAAGTCGGTAACACCTGAAGCCGGTGGCCCAACCCTTGTGGAGGGAGCCGTCGAAGGTGGGATCGGTAATTAGGACTAAGTCGTAACAAGGTAGCCGTACCGGAAGGTGCGGCTGGATCACCTCCTTTCTAAGGAGCATCTGGCACGGATGGCCTTCGGGTTGTTGGTGTCCAGGCGCCGGATCAGACCGAATGTGTCTGCCGGTTAGCTCATGGGTGGAACATTTGATGAGGTGTCGGGGACGAAGGTTCCGGGTTTAGTACGTGGCTTGCCACTGGAACGGTTCGGGTTGGAGTGTCTGATACATGCACGCTGTTGGGTCCTGAGGGGCCGGGCGCTGATCGCGCTAGTCGTGTGGCTGGTGGTGGTTGGTGGCTGTTTCCTTGAGGGCCTGTCTCGGTGCCGGTGTTCCGGTGGCTGGGGTGGGTACCGCCCGTACTTTGAGAACTACACAGTGGACGCGAGCATCTTCCATGCAACTCTTCGGGGTTGTGTGGTGTAGATGATCTTAAAGATCATTAGTCAATTTTTTGACGATTCAACTCATGTGATTTCAAGTCTTTAAGAGCAAACGGTGGATGCCTTGGCATCTGGAGCCGAAGAAGGACGTAGCAATCTGCGATAAGCCTCGGGGAACTGATAAGCGAGTTTTGATCCGAGGGTGTCCGAATGGGGAAACCCCGCCAGGGCGCGTGCGTACCTGGTGACTCCCGCCTGAATATATAGGGCGGGTAGAGGGAACGTGGGGAAGTGAAACATCTCAGTACCCACAGGAAGAGAAAGCAACAGCGATTCCGTGAGTAGTGGCGAGCGAAACCGGAAGAGGCTAAACCTAGCGTGTGTGATAGCCGGCAGGCGTTGCATGTTGGGGGTTGTGGGACTTTTCTGATTGTTCTGCCGAGCAGTCGACGTGACAAGAGGGTATAGACGAACGGTTTTGAATGGCCGGTCATAGAGGGTGCGAACCCCGTAGTCGAAATGCCTGTTCTTGGCGTGAAGAGTATCCCAAGTAGCACGGGGCCCGAGAAATCCCGTGTGAATCTGTCAGGACCACCTGATAAGCCTAAATACTCCCAGATGACCGATAGCGGACAAGTACCGTGAGGGAAAGGTGAAAAGTACCCCGGGAGGGGAGTGAAATAGTACCTGAAACCGTTTGCTTACAAACCGTTGGAGCCTCCTTAGTAGGGGTGACAGCGTGCCTTTTGAAGAATGAGCCTGCGAGTTAGCGATACGTGGCGAGGTTAACCCGTGTGGGGTAGCCGTAGCGAAAGCGAGTCTGAATAGGGCGATTCAGTCGCGTGTCCTAGACCCGAAGCGAAGTGATCTATCCATGGCCAGGTTGAAGCGACGGTAAGACGTCGTGGAGGACCGAACCCACTTAGGTTGAAAACTGAGGGGATGAGCTGTGGATAGGGGTGAAAGGCCAATCAAACTTCGTGATAGCTGGTTCTCTCCGAAATGCATTTAGGTGCAGCGTTGCGTGTTTCTTGCCGGAGGTAGAGCTACTGGATGGCCGATGGGCCCTACAAGGTTACTGACGTCAGCCAAACTCCGAATGCCGGTAAGTGAGAGCGCAGCAGTGAGACTGTGGGGGATAAGCTTCATAGTCGAGAGGGAAACAACCCAGACCACCAACTAAGGTCCCTAAGCGCGTGCTAAGTGGGAAAGGATGTGGAGTTGCTTTGACAACCAGGAGGTTGGCTTAGAAGCAGCCACCCTTGAAAGAGTGCGTAATAGCTCACTGGTCAAGTGATTCCGCGCCGACAATGTAACGGGGCTCAAGCACGCCACCGAAGTTGTGGCATTGACATTTTTGGTAGGCCTTCGTGGTCCAGCCGTGTTGATGGGTAGGAGAGCGTCGTGTGGCGAGTGAAGCGGCGGGGTGACCCAGCCGTGGACGCTACACGAGTGAGAATGCAGGCATGAGTAGCGAAAGACGTGTGAGAAACACGTCCTCCGAAAGACCAAGGGTTCCAGGGTCAAGCTAATCTTCCCTGGGTAAGTCGGGACCTAAGGCGAGGCCGACAGGCGTAGTCGATGGACAACGGGTTGATATTCCCGTACCGGCGAAGAACCGCCCAAGCTAATCCAGTGGTGCTAAGAGTCCTAGCTCAGAATGTTTCGGATCCCTTCGGGGTGATGATCGTCTGTGTGAACGCTCGACCCCATGCTGGTGCGGCTAGCGTATTAACAGGTGTGACGCAGGAAGGTAGCCCAAGCCAGGCGATGGTTGTCCTGGTGCAAGTGCGTAGGCCGACTCTTAGGCAAATCCGGGAGTCATTCAGGCTGAGACACGATGCGGATAAAAAGTGGGTGATCCTATGCTGCCGAGAAAAGCATCGACGCGAGGTTCTAGCTGCCCGTACCCCAAACCGACTCAGGTGGTCAGGTAGAGAATACCAAGGAGATCGAGAGAATCGTGGTTAAGGAACTCGGCAAAATGCCCCCGTAACTTCGGGAGAAGGGGGGCCATCCACTTATTAGGACTTGCTCCGAAAGGGTGTGGTGGCCGCAGAGACTAGTGGGTAGCGACTGTTTACTAAAAACACAGGTCCGTGCCAAGTCGCAAGACGATGTATACGGACTGACGCCTGCCCGGTGCTGGAAGGTTAAGAGGACCGGTTAGCCGCAAGGCGAAGCTGAGAATTTAAGCCCCAGTAAACGGCGGTGGTAACTATAACCATCCTAAGGTAGCGAAATTCCTTGTCGGGTAAGTTCCGACCTGCACGAATGGCGTAACGACTTCCCAACTGTCTCAACCGCGAACTCGGCGAAATTGCATTACGAGTAAAGATGCTCGTTACGCGCAGCAGGACGGAAAGACCCCGTGACCTTTACTACAGCTTGGTATTGGTGTTCGGTGTGGCTTGTGTAGGATAGGTGGGAGACGTTGAAGCATTCACGCCAGTGAGTGTGGAGTCATTGTTGAAATACCACTCTGGTCACTCTGGATATCTAACTTAGGACCGTGATCCGGTTCAGGGACAGTGCCTGGTGGGTAGTTTAACTGGGGCGGTTGCCTCCCAAAATGTAACGGAGGCGCCCAAAGGTTCCCTCAACCTGGTTGGCAATCAGGTGGCGAGTGTAAGTGCACAAGGGAGCTTGACTGTGAGACTGACAGGTCGAGCAGGGACGAAAGTCGGGACTAGTGATCCGGCAGTGGCTTGTGGAAGCGCTGTCGCTCAACGGATAAAAGGTACCTCGGGGATAACAGGCTGATCTTGCCCAAGAGTCCATATCGACGGCATGGTTTGGCACCTCGATGTCGGCTCGTCGCATCCTGGGGCTGGAGTAGGTCCCAAGGGTTGGGCTGTTCGCCCATTAAAGCGGTACGCGAGCTGGGTTTAGAACGTCGTGAGACAGTTCGGTCCCTATCCGCTGCGCGCGTAGGAAGTTTGAGAGGATCTGACCCTAGTACGAGAGGACCGGGTTGGACGAACCTCTGGTGTGTCAGTTGTTCCGCCAGGAGCACCGCTGATTAGCTACGTTCGGGATGGATAACCGCTGAAAGCATCTAAGCGGGAAGCCGGCCTCAAGATGAGACTTCCATACCTTCGGGTGAGAGGCTCCCAGCCAGACTACTGGGTTGATAGGCCGGATGTGGAAGCGTAGTAATACGTGAAGCTGACCGGTACTAATAAGCCGATGACTTGATAACACACCGTTTTTGGTGCTTGCGTCCACTGAGTGGTTCTCGATGTACGGTCGGGAACACAACAATGAAAGTAATCGTTGTTGGTTTTTGAAACATCAATAGTGTTTCGGCGGCCATAGCGAGAGGGAAACGCCCGGTCACATTCCGAACCCGGAAGCTAAGCCTCTCAGCGCCGATGGTACTGCAGGGGGGACCCTGTGGGAGAGTAGGACACCGCCGGACTTCTTCTAACGAAATGGCCACCCAAAGCTGGGTGGCCATTTCGCATTTA
>NZ_JBFBJJ010000036.1:0-8433 GCF_040686055.1 Microbacterium sp. NPDC086615 | reverse complement strand
AACGAGAACACCAACGGCCTGCTCCGGCAGTACTTCCCGAAAGGCACCGACCTGTCCGTCTACGGTCCGGAAGACCTCGAGCACGTCGCCCAGAAACTCAACGGCCGCCCACGCAAAACGCTGGGCTGGGATACCCCAGCCCAGCGTCTGCTAGAACTCGTTTAGTTCAGTTGGTGTTGCGACGAGCCCTAGAAACCGCCCAGGGTGAGGGCCGCTTCGGTTCGGCGTGTCAGACCGTGCGCCGCCGCCGCAGGGCGAAGGCGAGGCCGCCCGCGACCACGAGGAACCCGCCCGCGAGGGCCACGCCCCACGGAGCCTCCGCGCCCGTGTTCGCGAGCTTGCCGCCGGGGTTCGTGGGCTGCCCCGGAGCGGCGGGAGCGGGCGTCGGCTGGGCGCCGGGGTCCTCGCCCGGCGTCGCGTCCGAGGCGAGCACGGCCCGCCCGAGTGGCGCCGGGTCGACCACGGGGGTCGCCTCGAAGTACGCGAGCGTCGCGTCGAGGTCGATCTGGCCGGTGTCGGTGCGGTCGGTTCCTGCCGCGAAGGTCGGGAACCCGTCGCCGCCGTTCGCGAGGAACGAGTTCGTCACGACCGTGAACGTGTCGGTGTCGGCGATCGGCTTGCCCTGGTACGCCATCGACACGACCGAGCCCACCCGCGGGTTCGTCGGGTCCTGCGTGTAGGTGTACGTGAAGCCGTCGGAGACCCCGAGGTGCAGCTTCGGTCGATCGCCCTCGGCCTTCCACTGCTCGTTCAGGATGCCGCGCAGCTGCTCGCCCGTCAGCGTCACCGTCACGAGGGTGTTGGCGAAGGGCTGCACGAGAGCGGCCTCCTTGTAGGTGACCACCCCGTCGTCGCCCTTCAGCAGGTCGGCGCGCAGGCCACCGGGGTTCATGAGCGCGATTCGCGCCTTCGTCCCGGCGTAGGCGGGGTTCTCCGAGGTCGCCCACAGGTAGACGTCGGCGACCCAGTTGCCCATCGACGACTCGACGCCGCGGTCGGCTCCCGAGGGGGTTCCGCCGCGCAGGATGTCGCCGCTGATCTCGCCGACCGGCTTCGCGCCGATGACGTCGGCCTGTGCGACGTAGCCGGCGACCTTCGCCTCGATCTCGGCATCCGGAGCGAAAGCGCCCGCGAGCGGGAACGTCGTTCCGGTGAGGGATGCCAGCGAGTCAGTGCGCGTGTCCCACGTGAGCGACAGCTGGCCCATGGCCTTGCCGTACTCGTACGCCTGGATCACCGGGCGGGTGCGGTCGGTGCCCGCCACCGGCAGGTCGCACGCGTACGTCTGGTGCGTGTGCGCCGAGACGATCGCGTCGATCTCGGGCGAGGCGTTGACGGCGAGGTTGCCGAAGCCCGACTGGTCGGCGGCGATCGCGGCGCAGTCGTCGGAGACGGCGGCGCCCGAGTGCGTCAGCAGCACGATCACGTCGGCGAGGTCGCCCCGCGTGATCTCGTCGGCGACGCGGTTCGCCGCTTCGAGCTGGTCGCCGAACTCCAGGTCGGCGATACCGGCCGGGTCGACCATGGTCGCGGTGTCGGGGGTGACGGTGCCGATGAAGGCCACGCGCACGCCGTCGACGTCCTTGATCGCGTACTCGTCGAGCGCGGGCTCTTTCGTGCCCTTCTTGTACACGTTCGCGCCGAGACCGTACTCCCCGCCGCCGTACTCGGGCAGCACCCGGTCGGTGAGGTCGGCGAAGCCGCGGTCGAACTCGTGGTTGCCCACGGCCGATACGTCGAGACCGGACGCCCTCAGCGTGTCGATCGTCGGCGAATCGTTCTGGATGAGCGAGGTGAAGGTCGACGCGCCGATGTTGTCACCCGCCGAGACGAAGAGCGTGTTCGGGTTGGCGGCTTCCTTGGCCTTCACGGCGCCCGCGATGACGGCCGCGCCGGCCTCGCCCTGCGAGCCCGCTTCGAGGCGGCCGTGGAAGTCGTTGACCGTCAGGATGTCGATGTTCTTCACCGTCGGGTTCGAGACCTCGAACAGCGTCGTGGTGCCCGACACCTCGTTGCCGACGGCGACCAGCGGTCGCCCCGTGGGAGACGCGTCGGCGGGGATGAAGTCGACTCCCTCGGGGCCGAGGTCGCCGGCCTTCGCCAGCAGCTCGCGGTCGGCGGTCTCGTCGCCGGTGAGCTGGTCTTCCATCGACACCGAGAAGTCGCGGTTGTTCACATATCCCGCGTAGGCGGCCTTCGTCGGGTCGGTGATGTCGTACGTCATCACGCCGCCGACGCGCTCGAGACCGATGAACGCGTACGTGCGCCCGTCGACCTCGCCGATCGCGAGGTTCTCGGGCTCGGGACCCTTGTCGTCGCTGCGTCCCTCGAGGTTCGAGGCCGAGTGGTTCGAGTTGAAGAAGCCCGGGTTCGCGTCGTGCGTGATGCGCTCGAAGTCCGCGCCGGAATCGAACATCTGCGCGCCGTCGGCGTTCCACACCGAGAAACCGCGGCCGCCGAACGTGTAGAGCTCGGCGTAGCAGCTGCCGTCGGCGTTCAGTCCCATGTCGGTCGCGACGTTGAGGCGGCCGAGGTCGGCGTCGTCGAGCGAGCCGGCCAGCGGGCTGTCGGCGCAGACGGGCGCGAGACCATCCTCACCGAGATCCTTCACGCGGGCCGTGTCGTTGAAGTCGCCCCACTCGCGGCCGTCGCCCTCGTTGGCGGTGACGAGGTAGGTCTCGCCGTTCGTCTCGTACGCCTGGATGCCGTCGGGCATGTACATGCCGTACAGGCCCGGGTAGCTCTTCTCGTTGGAGGTCGGAGCGTCCTCGGGGTCGCGGTCGCTCGCGTCGAGCGTCTCGACGCCGTAGTCCTTGTACCCGAGGGGACGGATGCCACTGACCTCCGCCGACGCCAGGTCGACGATCGCGATCGCGTTGGCTTCCTGCAGCGCGACGTACGCGGTCCCCCCGGCGATCGCGACGTACTCGGGCTCGAGGTTGCGGCTGACGCGGTTCGCGGCGAGCGGGGTGTCGCCCTGGTCGGGGGCGGCGACGTCGGGACCGAAGACGCGGACGGCGGGGTCGAGGGTCTTCGATCCGCCCTTCTCGAACGCTCCGAACCCGGCCGTGCGCACGGCATCCTGGCTCGGGGCCGCTTTCTCGGCGGGGAGGGTGACGATCCCGACCGAGCCCTCGGGGTCGACCGAGAAGTCGTCGGCGGGCTCGCCCTCGTTCGCGACGACGGCGACCGTGCCGTCGGCCGAGATCGTGACCATGTCGGGGAGGGCTCCGACGGTGACCTCTCCGAGAACGGTCGGCTCGGCGGCATCCGCGTCGAAGAACACGAGGCGGCCGGGCGCGGTCTTGTCGGTGTCCTCGAGGGCGATGACGCCCAGGCCGTCTTCGCGCACCGCGAGCGAGTTCGCCACGCCCGTCCCCGTGATCGAGTACAGCTTCGTGGGGGCCGCGGGGCTGCTCATATCGAGCACGTCGACGGCGCCGGCCTGCGCGTTCACGACGAACAGGCGGTTCTTGTAGGCGTGGACGATCTCGGCGGCCGACTGGTCGAACACGCCCGTCTCGTAGGTGCCGATCGGGCGGAGGCTCACCGCACTGTCGGCGGGAGCGTCGCGAATCGGGTCGGGAACGATCGCGGCGGACGCCGCGGTGGCGCTCGAGAGCGCGAGCGCGCAGACGGCCGCGGTCGTCGCGGTCAGCGCGACGGTACGGCGAAGGAAGGGCGAAGGCATGGCTGTGTCCTCGGGGCAGGGGATCGACGCACCGCGGGGGCGGCACACCGGACGCCGCGGGGGCGGCGGACGCGCCGAGTCTGGCCGCGGTCCGTGACGCTCGGATGAACGAGAGGCGAACGCTCGCACGCGCGCCCGCTCCCGTGCGAGGCGGTCTAGCCTGGGCGCATGACGGAGCCTTCCGGTGCCCACGCCGACGAACCGCATCGCCAGGGCCTCGCCCAACGACTGAACGGCCTTCGTGCCGGAGTGCTCGGTGCGAACGACGGCATCGTGTCGACCGCCGCGGTCGTCGTCGGCGTCGCGGGAGCGACGAGCGAGGTGGGGCCCGTGCTCGTCGCCGGGCTCGCCGCCCTCGTGGGCGGTGCCGTGTCGATGGCGCTCGGCGAGTACGTCTCGGTCTCGAGCCAGCGCGACAGCGAGCGGGCGCTCATCCAGAAGGAACGCCGCGAGCTCGCGGAGGATCCGGATGCCGAGTTCGCCGAGCTCGTCGGGTTGTACGAGGCCCAGGGGCTCACGCGCGACACGGCGACCCGCGTGGCGACCGAGCTGACGGCATCCGATGCCCTGAAAGCGCATCTGTCGATCGAGCTGAACATCGATGCCGACGACGTCGTGAGCCCGTGGACCGCCGCGCTGGCGTCCGCGGTGGCTTTCACGATCGGCGCGCTGCTGCCTCTCGCGACGATCCTGCTCGCGCCGGTGGAGGTGCGGGTTCCCCTGACGTTCGCGGCGGTGCTTGTCGCGCTGGCCGTCACGGGGTACGTGGCCGCGTGGATCGGCGGCGCTCGACGTGGTCGCTCGATCCTGCGCACGGTGATCGGCGGCGCGCTCGCGCTCGGGGCGACGTATCTCGTGGGGTCGTTGTTCGGCGTGGCGGCGGGGTAGCGCTCAGGATCTCAGCCGGCGATCGAGGCGTTGGCCAGGCGGTTGTCGCTCTGCACGTCGATGAGGATCACGTGGCCGAAGAACAGGTCGCCGTCGTCGAAGTACGCAGTGGCCGAGCCGTCGGCGGCGATGCTCAGCTCGCTCAGGCGGATCCGCTCCGCGAACGTCTCCCGGGTGATCGGTTCCGGAGCCGGCGCGTCGTCGTCCTCGTCCTCCTCCTGCCAGTCGTTCGCGAGGTCGGTGAGCTCCTCGGCGGCGAAGGCGCGCCAGCGGGCGTCGACGTCCGGCATCTCGGCGAGCAGCGCCCGCAAGCGGGCGAGGGACCCCTCGCAGGTCTCGGCGCCCTCGGCAGCGTCATCGTCGATGCTCAGGCTGACCGATACCTGTTCCCCCGCCCACTCGATCCCGCCCGAGAACCACCCGTAGGGACGATCGAGGGTGAACTCGCCGAGCTCGGTGGCAAGGACGACGGGGCGGAGCCACCGGTCGCGCCGGTCGTCGAGCGCGGGGACGCGCAGGTCGCGCTCGATCACCTCGTCGAGCGCGAAATGGTGCGAGAGGTCGCGCACAGGGAGGTTGTACTTCGCGTACTCCGCCGCGTCCGGAGTGGCGCGACGGACCCGCACGCGGTATTGCGTCAGGGCCTCGAGGTCGTGGATCCACCCGTCGCGTTCCGCGTCGGTGGCGAGCCACGACAATCGCCCCTCTTCGGTGACCACGGCGCCGGATCCGTCGACGTACGCGAGGACGTCCGCGGACGGTGTCCACAGCTCCGCGCCGCCCGCTTTCCCCGCCCCTCCGACGCTCTGGCCGGTCAAGACGACGATCTCGATGGACTCCGCGGCGTGACGGCGGTCGAATTCGGCTCGCTCTTGCTGCTCAGGCATGCCGTCGAGGGTACCGACTCGCGAATCATCGCAAGCCCTCCCATTTAGTAGGACGTCCATGTAATCTGTGAGGGCGACGACGCCGTCGCCCCACGAAGGAGAGCCGCATGGACACCACCCCTGCTCCCGCGCTCGACGCCCCGCCCGCCGGTACCCTCTCGGCGGATGAGCGCGAAGCCATCCTCGAAGCCGTCCGTGACTTCGCCGCGACCGAGCTCGCCCCCCACAGCCTGGAATGGGATGCCGAGAAGCACTTCCCCCGCGATGTCCTGCGCCGCGCAGGCGAGCTGGGCCTCGGCGGTGTGTACGTGCAGGACGACGTCGGGGGCGCGGGCCTGTCACGCGCCGACGCGGTCGCCATCTTCGAGGAGCTCGCCTACGGCGACCCCACCGTGACGGCCTACATCACGATCCACAACATGGTCGCCTGGATGGTCGACGCCTACGGCACCGACGCCCAGCGTCAGCGCTGGCTGCCGGGCCTCGTCGCGATGGACGACCTCGGTGCCTACTGCCTCACCGAGCCCGGCGCGGGATCCGATGCGGCGGCGATCACGACCTCGGCGATCCGCCACGGTGACACCTACGTGCTCACGGGCGTGAAGCAGTTCATCTCGGGTGCCGGAGAGGCATCCGTCTACGTCGTCATGGCCCGCACGGGCGAGCCGGGCGCGCGGGGGATCAGTGCATTCCTCGTTCCCGCCGACGCTGCGGGGCTGTCTTTCGGCCCCCTCGAGAAGAAGATGGGCTGGAACGCCCAACCGACCCGTCAGGTCGTCCTCGACGAGGTGCGCGTTCCCGCCGAGAACCTCCTGGGCGGGGAAGGCCGCGGCTTCTCGATCGCCATGACGGCGCTCAACGGCGGCCGACTGAACATCGCCACCTGCTCGATCGGCGGGGCGCGCTGGGCGCTGGATCGCGCGATCACCTACGTCCACGAGCGCTTCACGTTCGGCGAGGCGCTCGCCGAGAAGCAGTCCGTCGTCTTCGCCGTGGCAGACATGGCGACCGAGCTCGAGGCGGCGCGTCTGCTCGTGCGCGATGCGGCGACGGCGCTGGACGCGAAGAACCCCGACACCGCGACCCGCTGCGCGATGGCCAAACGATTCGCGACGGACGTCGGGTTCCGCGTCGCGAACGAGGCCCTGCAGTTGCACGGCGGCTACGGCTACCTGCAGGACTACGGCATCGAGAAGGTCGTGCGCGATCTACGCGTGCACCAGATCCTCGAGGGCACGAACGAGATCATGCGTCTCATCGTCGGTCGGAGCGTTCTGGCCGCGTGACGTCGAGTCCCCCGGCGATGTCGGGGGAGCGTGGGAGCATGCCAGAGCGGGTCGTCCGCGCCGACAGAACGGGAGTGACATGACGGATCAGGATGCCGGTTACGAGACGATCCGCGTCGAGCAGCGGGCTCGCGTCGGGTGGATCACCCTCGACCGCCCCGAGGCGCTGAACGCGTTGAACACACGCACCATGCACGAGGTGGTCGCCGCGGCCGAGGTGTTCGACGCCGATGAGGGCGTCGGCGCGATCGTCGTGACCGGAAGCGAGAAGGCGTTCGCGGCCGGAGCCGACATCAAAGAGATGGAGGGTAAGTCCAGCGTCGAGATGACCCTGACCGATCACTTCGGCGGCTGGTCGCGTTTCGCCGCGGTCCGCACGCCCGTGGTCGCCGCGGTCTCGGGTTACGCCCTCGGCGGCGGCTGCGAGCTCGCGCTCATGTGCGACGTGATCCTGGCCTCGGACCGCGCGAGGTTCGGCCAGCCCGAGGTGCAGCTGGGCGTGATCCCGGGCATGGGCGGGACGCAGCGGCTCGTGCGTGCCCTGGGGTACTACAAGGCGGCTGAACTCGTCTTGACCGGCCGGATGATCGACGCGGCCGAGGCGGAGCGGGTCGGGCTGGTGTCGCGCGTCGTGCCCGGGGCCGACCTGCTCGAGGAGGCGCAGACGGTCGCCGAGACGATCGCCGCGAAGCCGCTCCCGGCCCTCTACGCGGCGAAGGCCGCGCTCGACGCCGCGCTCGAGACCTCTCTCGCCGAGGGCCTCCGCTTCGAGCGCCAGGCGTTCGCCGGTCTTTTCGACACGGCCGATCAGAAGGAGGGGATGGCGGCGTTCCGCGAGAAGCGGGCACCGTCGTTCACCCACCGATGATCGCGACGACGGGTCGGCCCCGCGCCCGATCGGCCGCGATACGCGCGGCCACGGGCGGGTGTCAGAGCGGGTCGGGCACCGGGGCGGGGTCGGCGAAGTCGCCGGCTCCCTTGCGAAAGCGCGCGATGATCCGCACGAGCGCGGTCGCGTCGTCGTCGGCGAGTCCGAGATCCGCGAAGACGGTGTTCAGCGCCGCGGTAGCCTCGTCCACGCGTCGTCGCCCGTCTTCGGTCAGGGCGAGCAGCGCTGCGCGCCCGTCGGTGGGGTGCGGTTCGCGCGAGACGAGGCCGTCGCGGGTCAGCCGGTCGACCGTGTTCGTGACGCTCGTCGGATGCACCTGCAACCGGGCGATCGCGCTGGCCATCGGCATCCGTCCCTCCCTCGTGAAGGCGAGCAGCCGCAGCATCTCGAAGCGCGAGAACGACAGGTCGAAGGGCTTCAGCGCCCGGTCGATGGATGCCATGAGCAACTGGTGCGCCCGGATCACCGAGGTCACGACCGTCATGCCGTCGGCGGCGTCGTCCCACCCGTGCGCGAGCCACTGGCGTTTGGCCTCGGCGATGGGGTCGACCGGCAGTCGTCGCGTCATGGGGCCTCCTCGCGTTTCACGGTACCGCGCGGTCGGCATCCGCGTTGCGGGGTGGGTGCCGGGCGGCGAGCGGTGGCCGGGCGGCGAGCGGTGGTCGGGCGGCGAGCGGTGGCTGAGCCGGTCGAAGCTTCCGCGGGCGTCGCGCGGGGGCCCGGTCCCTTCGACGGGCTCAGGGACCTGTGTTGTGCGGTGGTGGCTGAGCGTGTCGAAGCCTCCGCGGGCGT
>NZ_JBFBJJ010000035.1:0-15759 GCF_040686055.1 Microbacterium sp. NPDC086615 | reverse complement strand
ACGCCTAAGCGTCGCGGACCATGCACAACCCCGTTTCACCGCGTGATCGCGCGGCTAGATCACCATCCCATCCACACGTTCTTGCCTATAACCCGGGGCAGGTGGACTGACGGCACAGAAAAGGCCCCGTCCGCTCCTGTCGGAGCGAAACCGGGGCCCGTTCTGGGGGAGTCTCAGTCGGCGGCGTGGAGACGCGCGGTCTCGTCGTGCCACGAGGTGGCGACGCTGCGCAGCTTCTCTTCGTACTTGCGGCCGTGGTGCGCGCAGAACAGCAGCTCGCTGCCGTTGACCTCGGCAGCGATGTACGCCTGCGCGCCGCAGGAGTCACAGCGATCCGCCGCCGTCAGGCGGTGGTCGAGAACGGACGCTTCGGGTGCGGTCGTGGTGGTCATCTCGGGTGCCCTCCTCAAGTGGTCGTTGGGCGAGTCTCCATATACAACCACGCGGATGTTTCCCCTATGCCGCGGCTTGATCACATTTCGCTGTGCGCGTACGGTGACCCGACCGTGCTGTGTGTCTGGCAGGGGATGTCGGCGGCCCCGATTACGCTGGGAAATCGTGACGTCCGAGTACTCCGCCCATCATCTCCAGGTCCTCGAGGGCCTCGAAGCCGTCCGCAAGCGCCCGGGCATGTACATCGGCTCCACCGATTCGCGCGGTCTGATGCACTGCCTGTGGGAGATCATCGACAACTCGGTCGATGAAGCGCTCGCCGGTCACGGCAGCCGCATCGACATCGTCCTCCACGCCGACGGCAGCGTCGAAGTGCGCGACCGCGCCCGCGGCATCCCGGTCGACGTCGAGCCGCGGACCGGGCTCACCGGCGTCGAGGTCGTCTTCACCAAGCTCCATGCCGGTGGCAAGTTCGGTGGCGGTTCGTACGCGGCGTCCGGCGGTCTGCACGGTGTCGGCGCGTCCGTCGTGAATGCTCTGTCGGAGCGCCTCGACGTCGAGGTCGACCGCGGCGGCAAGACCTACGCCATGTCGTTCCACCGTGGCGAGCCCGGTCTCTTCGCCGGCGACACGCCCGACTCTGCCTTCACGCCGTTCGAGCGCAGCAGTGAGCTGCGCGTCGTCGGCAAAGCCCCCCGCGGTGTCACCGGTACGCGCATCCGTTACTGGGCCGACCGACAGATCTTCACCAAGGACGCGACGTTCGGCCTCGACGAACTCGTCCAGCGCGTGCGCCAGACGGCGTTCCTCGTGCCGGGACTCGAGATCGTCGTGCTCGACGAACGCGGTGACGAGAAGGTCGAGACGAGCTACCGCTTCGACGGCGGGATCTCGGAGTTCGCGGACTTCCTCGCCCCCGACGCGGCCGTGACCGACACCTGGCGCCTCACGGGCACCGGCACGTTCACCGAGACGGTTCCCGTGCTCCAGCCCGGCGGGTCGATGATCCCGACCGAGGTGCAGCGCGAGTGCGAGGTCGACATCGCGGTTCGGTGGGGCACCGGCTACGACACGACGACCCGGTCGTTCGTCAACATCATCGCCACGCCCAAGGGCGGGACGCACCAGCAGGGTTTCGAGCAGGGCCTCATGAAGGTGCTGCGCGCGCAGGTCGAGCAGAACGCGCGCAAGCTCAAGGTGGGCAACGACAAGATCGAGAAGGACGACCTTCTCGCCGGTCTCACGGCGGTGCTGACCGTCCGCCTCCCCGAGCCGCAGTTCGAGGGCCAGACCAAAGAGGTGCTGGGCACTCCCGCGGTGCGGCAGATCGTGGCATCCGTGGTCCAGAAAGAGCTCGCGGCTCGCTTCGCGTCGGCCAAGCGCGACGACAAGGCGCAGACGGCGCAGTTGCTCGAGAAGATCGTTTCCGAGATGAAGGCGCGCATCTCTGCGCGCACGCACAAAGAAACCCAGCGACGCAAGAACGCCCTCGAGTCGTCGTCGCTGCCGGCGAAGCTCGTCGACTGCCGGTCGAACGACGTCAACGACTCGGAGCTGTTCATCGTCGAGGGCGACTCCGCGCTCGGCACGGCGAAGCTCGCGCGCAACAGCGAGTACCAGGCTCTGCTGCCCATCCGCGGAAAGATCCTCAACACGCAGAAGGCGTCGATCAGCGACATGCTGTCGAATGCCGAGTGCGCCTCGATCATCCAGGTCATCGGGGCCGGATCCGGTCGCTCGTTCGATCTCAGCGCGGCCCGCTACGGCAAGATCATCCTGATGAGCGACGCCGACGTCGACGGCGCCCACATCCGCACACTGCTGCTGACACTGTTCTTCCGCTACATGCGCCCGCTCGTCGAAGAAGGGCGCGTGTATGCCGCCGTGCCGCCCCTGCATCGCGTCGTGGTGATGAACCCCGGCACCAAGCCCAACGAGACGATCTACACGTACAGCGAGCAGGAGCTGCACGGCCTCCTCACGAAGCTTCGGCGCAGCAACAAGCGGTGGCAGGAGCCCGTCCAGCGGTACAAGGGCCTCGGAGAGATGGATGCCGACCAGCTCGCGACCACCACGATGGACCGGGCGGGTCGCATGCTGCGCCGTGTCCAGGTCGAGCACATCGAGCAGGCCGCCGAGGTGTTCGACCTGCTCATGGGCAGCGACGTCGCTCCGCGCCGGGAGTTCATCATCGACTCGAGCGACCGGCTGGCACGCGAGCGCATCGACGTCTGATACCGAGACGCGCTGGCGGGTGCCGTCGGCCGGATCCGCACGACCGATCGAACCGCTTTCACGGCCCGCACCGGTGTGAGCAGCGAGACGTCAGCGGACCGAAGTCCCGATCGCGCCGATGACCGCCTCGAGATGCTGACCCGAGGCGTCGCGCTTCGCACCGCTGTCGGGCAGCGTGCGCACGGAGCCGTCGGAGCCGACCGCGCGCGGGTCTGTTCCGACCCAGGCGAGCACGAGGGCGTCCTCCCCGCGCAGAAGCCGCTGCGCGCGCACCCCACCCGTGGCGCGTCCCTTGGCGGGGTACTCGGTGAACGCCGAGACCTTCGCGCTGCCCGCGTCGGTTCCGGGAAGCGCGGCACTGGAGCCCGCGACGGTGACGACCACGGCGTCGAAAGCCGCGGCTCCGACGACCGAGAACGCGATGACGCGAGCGCCGTCGGAGAGGCGGATCCCCGCCATGCCACTCGCGGAGCGACCCTGCGGACGCACCGAGGACGCGTCGAAACGCAAGAGCTGCGCGTCGCTCGCGACGAAGACGAGCTCGGCGTTGTCGCCCGCCGGAGCGGCGCCCACGACGCGGTCTCCGTCACGGAGAGCGATGATCTCGATCTCGGGCTTGGTGCTGAGCTCGCTGGCCGCGACGCGCTTGACGACGCCCTGCTCGGTTCCCAGCGCGATGGTCGGTCCGTCGGTGAGCGGCACGAGCGCGATGACGCTCTCGCCCTTCGCCAGCGTGAGGTACTGCTCGACCTTGGTACCGGCCGCCAGCTGCACCGAGTTGGCGGGCACGGAGGGGAGGTCGACGGGGGAGAAGCGCACGAGGCGGCCGGTGGAGGTCACGGCGCCGATGTCGCCCCGCGTCGTCGTGTCGACAGCGGAGCGGATGGCGTCGTGCTTCGAACGGCGGGCGGGGGGGACCACGCCCCCCGCGGGAGCATCGGCGATGAGTTCGGCGCGGACCATCCGGCCGGTGGCCGACAGGAAGACCCGGCACGGCGCGTCGGCGATCTGCAGATCGGCGGCGGCTGCGGCTTTCGCCGAACGCGGCTGCACCGGTCCGCCGTTCAGAAGCAGCGTGCGACGCGGGGTTCCGTAGGCCTCGGCGGCCGCGTCGAGCTCTTTCGCGACCTGCTGACGGAGCAGCGTCTCGCTGCCGAGCAGCTCGACCAACTGGGCGATCTCGGCGTTCAACTGATCGCGCTCGGCCTCCAGTTCGATCCGCGAGAACTTCGTGAGACGGCGCAGGCGCAGCTCGAGGATGTACTCGGCCTGCGGGTGAGAGAGGTCGAAGACCTCTTGCAGCTTGGTTCGGGCCTGCTCGCCGTCGTCGGAGGAACGGATGACCTGGATGACCTCGTCGATGTCGAGGATCGCGATGAGCAGGCCCTCGACGAGGTGGAGACGCTCACGCTTACGGGCGAGCCGGTACTCGCTGCGGCGCGTGACGACGCGGATGCGGTGGTCGATGTAGACCCGCAGCATCTCGCGCAGGCCGAGGGTCTGCGGCTGCCCGTCGACGAGGGCGACGTTGTTGATGCCGAACGAGTCCTCGAGGGGCGTGAGGCGGTAGAGCTGCTCGAGGACGGCCTTGGGGTCGAAGCCCGTCTTGATGCCGATGACCAGGCGAAGACCGTTGTTGCGGTCCGTGAGGTCGGTGACGTCGGCGATGCCCGTGAGCTTCTTGGCCTGGACGGCGTCCTTGATCTTCTCGATGACCCGCTCGGGGCCGACGAGGTAGGGGAGCTCGGTGATGACGATGCCGGTCCGGCGGGGACCCAGCGACTCGATGGACGCCTTCGCGCGGGTGCGGAACGTTCCGCGTCCGTTCGTGTACGCGTCCTTGATGCCGTCGAGACCGACGATGATGCCGCCCGAGGGGAGGTCGGGGCCCGGGACGAACTCCATGAGCTCCTCGACCGTGGCATCCGGATTCTGCAGCAGGTGCGTCGCCGCGCCCACCACCTCGATCAGGTTGTGCGGCGCCATGTTCGTGGCCATGCCGACCGCGATGCCGGTCGCCCCGTTGACGAGGAGGTTCGGGAAAGCGGCCGGGAGCACCTCGGGCTGCTGGAACTGTCCGTCGTAGTTCGGGATGAAGTCCACGACGTCTTCGTCGAGATTCTCAGTGAGGGCCAGAGCCGGTGCGGCCAGTCGCGCCTCCGTGTACCGCGGCGCGGCAGGACCGTCGTCGAGCGAGCCGAAGTTGCCGTGGCCGTCGACGAGCGGCACCCGGAGCGAGAAGTGCTGCGCGAGACGCACGAGCGCGTCGTAGATGGGGGCGTCGCCGTGCGGGTGAAGCTTTCCCATCACCTCGCCGACGACACGGGCGCTCTTGACGTGCCCCCGGTCGGGCCGCAGGCCCATCTCGGCCATCTGGTAGAGGATGCGACGCTGCACCGGCTTCAGACCGTCGCGGGCATCGGGAAGAGCGCGCGAGTAGATCACCGAGTAGGCGTACTCGAGGAACGACCCCTGCATCTCGGCGGAGACATCGACATTCTCGATGCGCTCGGACACGGGGGAGGAAGAACGGGAATCGGGCATGGATGCGGCCTCGGGTCGGGCGGGCGTCACGTCAGGACGGGGATCGGGAGCTGTGTGGAAGACTTGCTCCGATGTCACTCAGCCTACCGGCGGACCCGCCGCGTTCCCGGAGCCTCACCGGTGTGGTGGAGCAGTCGCTCGCCGCCCTCGAGGGACGCTCGGACTGGTTTGCCCCCGCGCGCAGCGCGGTCGTCTTCGTCGTCGACGGTCTCGGCGCCCACAACCTCGCCGCCCGGCGAGGGCACGCGCGATTCCTCGGTTCGACCGGGGGTCGCCGCGACGTCGCGCGCACGGTCTTCCCCTCCACGACGGCGGCGGCCCTGACGAGCCTGCTCACCGGCACGGACCCGGGCACGCATGGGATCGTCGGGTATCGCGTCCGCATTCCCGGCACCGACGTGGCACCGAACCAACTGCACGGCTGGGAGACCGACGGTCTCGACCCGAGAGCCTGGCAGCGTAGCGAGCCGCTGTTCGAACGCGAGGTCGCGAGCGGTCGGCCCTGCTTCGTCGTGTCCCGACCGGAGTACACGGGTACGGGGTTCACCGCGGCCACCCTTCGCGGAGCCGAGTTCGTCGCGTCGAACGATCTCGCCGAGCGTGCCGCGACGGCGGCGGATCTGGCGGCGCGCCACCCCGGCGCGCTGGTCTATCTCTATGCGCCGGAGCTCGACACCGCCGGACACCGCGACGGTACCGAGTCCGATCGCTGGATCACGGCGCTCGAGCGCGTCGACGCCGCGGCCCAGTTGCTCGCGTCCGCCGCCGACGCGAGCACCGGCATCCTGATCACCGCCGATCACGGAATGGTCGACGTCCCCGCCCGTCGACACGTCCTCCTCGGCGACGGCGACCCGCTGGTCGACGGGGTCGCCCTCCTCGGCGGCGAACCGCGCATGTTGCACCTCTACGCGGAGCCCGGGCGAGAGGATGCCGTGGCCACGGCGTGGCGAGAGCGCGAGCACGCGCGGGCCTGGGTGCTCACCCGTGACGAGGCGATCGCGGCGGGCCTTTTCGGCGCCGTGGCGGATGACGTCCGCGAGCGGATCGGCGACGTCGTCGTCGCCGCGCGAGGGCGCTACGCCTACTACGACGACCGCGAGAACGACAAACGCCCGCAGAGCATGGTCGGACAGCACGGATCTCTCACCGACGAGGAGCGGACGGTCCCCCTCCTGCGCCTCGGCGCGTTCGCCTGAGCCCGCTCAGCTCTCGTCCGACCGCGCCCCGAACACGATCTCGTCCCACGAGGGCATCGACGGACGACCCTTGGCGCGGCGACCCGCGTCGTTGCCCGACGCCGAGGGGCCGGACGAAGAGGCGTTGTCGGGCTCGGGCGCCGACTCGACGGCCGGGTCGCTGTAGCCGGGTTCGACGGCGTCGAAGAGTGCGACCGGTGCTCCGACCGGGCGGGTGGCCGGCGCCTCGGGCGCGGTGGTTCCGGGCAGCGGCTCCCGCTGACCGCGCCGACGGCGAAGGGCCTCGAGAAGGTCGGCGGTCTCCGACGAGGTGACTGGCACGTCGGGTGCCCGCTTGATCGCGGCTGCCTGCACGGCTGCCGCCACGGGTCCGGTGGCCTCGACGCCCGGCTCGTCCTCGATGTCGATCTTCCGCGGGCCGAAGGAACCGCTGTCGAAGCGCGACTCGTCCTTCGGGAGAGGGCTGTCCAGGGCGCGCAGCCGCGGGATGAGTCCCTCGGGAAGCGACCCCTGCCGCGAGAGCTGGATCGCGTCGGCGTTCTGGGGCGAGAGCGTGCTGCGGCGGGGGTCGAAGCTCCAGCGGGCATCGTGGTCGATGCCGTTCGCCGTGAACTCGAGCTTGACCATCCAGCCCGACGATTCCTTCCAGCTGGTCCAGCGTTCCGCGGACGCGCCGGCCTCACCGAGCTTCGCGCGGACGGCGGTGCCGAAGGTGATGGGGGAGTCGTGTTCGAGAGCGCCCCCGAGAAGCACGGGCACGGCCAATGCCTGAGCCACGACGTGCTCGCGCTCGGCCAGCACCGGACCCTCGAATCGCTCCACGTCCTCGACGCGGGCGTTCAGCAGGGTCGCGACCTCGCGGGCGGTGAGGCCGGAGCGGATGTGCGCCTGGATCTCGCGCGGGCTGGGGCGGGGTCCACGGTCGTCGTCTTCACGGTCGCGACGGGCCCGACGCGCTTGCACGCGCATCACCTCGTCGAGGGCGAGAGCGAATCGTTCACCCGATTCGGTCGCGACGACGAGGACGTCATCTTCGGTTCCGATGACTTTGAGCTGCTCCATGCGAAACACCCCTCCGATCTGCGGTCGACGCCCATGCTGACACGGCCGTTCCCCGGTTCCGGGAATATCGCGGGCGCGCCGCGAGTTTCAGGCCTCGCCCGAAACGCAACCCGCCTCGCGAGCATTTGCTTATCGAGGTCGGGTCATGCAAACTATGGCCGCCCGATCGGGTACCCGACGGCGCACAGCACCACAATCACCGGAAGTAGAGACCAGCACGCATGGCCACCGATTACGACGCACCGCGCAAGACCGAGGACGACAGCGAGTCGATCGAGGCCCTCAAGGAGCGCGTGCCTGACAAGACGTCGGGATCGATCGACAACGAGGATGCCGACAACCCCTCGGGCTTCGAACTGCCCGGGGCCGATCTGTCCGACATCGAACTCGACGTCGTCGTCCTCCCGCCGCAGGAAGACGAGTTCACGTGCATGAACTGCTTCCTCGTCAAGCACCGCTCGCAGATCGACCACGAGAGCGGCAACGGCTTCATCTGCGCGGAGTGCGCAGCCTGAGCTGAGCACGCTGGATCGCCGCAACGAGGCGATCCGGCGTTCGGGTGGATACCACCCACGAAGGAGTCGGATCCTCGGGGTCGGTCACGGGAACCGTGACGACCCCGTCGATGCCGCCCCGGATCACATGCCACGCCCGATGGTCGAGACCACTCCCTCGGGCCGTGCGAGCGGCATCGCCCTCGACGCCGAACGGCTCGCCGAGCATCTCGACAGGAATGTGCGCGCGGCCGGCGTGCAGCTCTCCCTCACGGATCTCCACGACAGGGGAGATCGCCAGGAGGCCGACCACGATCGCGACCGACACGACCAGCCCGATGAACAGGGCGAGGGTCGTGTTCAGAGGCGAGAAGACGACGGCGGCCATGGGGCCGCAGACCGCGGCGGCGACCAGCGCCCACAGCGACGGGCTGAGGCGCTCTCGGTACTCGACTCCGGTGCGGATGCCGCACCCCCTCTTCTGCATTACCCTCGTGGGGTGACCGAAACGGTGGATGTCCTCATTGTCGCATCCGAGCCTCCGGTCTTCGCCCACCCGGGCGACGCCGGAGCCGACCTGACCTCCGCGGAGGCCGTGCGTCTCGAACCCGGTCGACGCGCGCTCGTGTCCACCGGGGTCCGCATAGCGCTGCCCGAGGGTTACGCGGCGTTCGTCGTCCCGCGCAGCGGACTGGCCGCCAAGCACGGCATCACGATCGTCAACTCTCCGGGGACGATCGATGCGGGCTATCGCGGCGAGATCAAGGTCGCCCTCCTCAACACAGACCTCGACGAGGCCTACGACATCTCCGTGGGCGACCGCATCGCCCAGCTCATCGTGATGCCCGTCCCGCCCGTGCGCTTCGTCCCCGTCGACGACCTGCCCGACAGTGTGCGCGGCGAGGGCGGATTCGGATCGAGCGGATACCAGAACCTTCAAGGGAGCACCCGATGACCGACGACGCTCAGCCCACCTCCGAAACCGACGACGCCGCCCTCGAGGTGGCGATCTCCGCGAAAAGCGCTCCCGCTGATCGCGAAAGCAGCGGGCCGTTCGACGAGGCGGAGGCGAACCCGGTTCGCCCGTACATCGATCTCGGCGGCATCAAGATCCTTCCGCGCGAAGGCCTGAACCTCCGGCTCGAGGTCGAGGAGCAGACGAAGCGGATCGTGGCCGTCGGCCTCGATTACGCCGACTCCACCCTGCAGGTGCAGCCGTTCGCCGCCCCCCGCACGAGCGGGCTGTGGGGCGAGACGCGCGAACAGATCCGTCAGCAGGTCAAGCAGCAGGGCGGTCGCGTCGAGGAGCGCGAGGGCCCTCTGGGTCCCGAACTGCTCGCCGAGGTCCCGGTCATGGGTGGCGCCGAAGGCGCGGGCAAGCGCCTCGCGCGCTTCGTCGGCGTCGACGGTCCGCGGTGGTTCCTGCGCGGCGTCATCGGGGGAGCGGCCACGATCGACGTCGAAGCCGCGGCGGCCGTCGAAGATCTCTACCGATCGATCGTCGTGGTGCGGGGCGGTTCGCCCATGCCCCCGCGCGACCTGATCCCCCTCCGGATGCCGGCGACCCCCGGCACGGCATGAGCGACGACGCCGTACGCCCGACGCGCGAGGGCGAGAACGTTCCCCTCGAACCGCCCGCCGCGGCCGACAGCCTGAGCGCCGCGCTCGGCAACGCCGCTCGACGCGCGGGCCTGGATCCGTCTGCTCACGCGTCGACCGGCTCGGCCGTGTGGTCCGCGATGGGCGGGTGGCGCGGCATCCTGGAATCGGTCCTGCCATCGCTGGCGTTCGTCGTGCTCTTCACGGTCACCATCGATCCGACGACGCGCCAGGGGAACCTGTGGCTCAGCCTCGGCGTGTCGGTGGGCATCGCCCTGGTCTTCACAATCGCGCGACTGATCGCGAAGTCGCCGCCGAGCGCCGCCATCGGCGGCCTACTCGCGACCGTGGCGGCGGCCGTCCTCGCGCTCGTCACGGGCCGGGGCCAGGACAACTTCGTGTTCGGGTTCTTCACGAACGGCGCGTACGGCACCGCGTTCCTGGTCTCCGCCCTGGTGGGCTGGCCGCTCATCGGTCTGGCGGCGGGCTACCTGACGGGGGAGGGCACCAGCTGGCGCGCCGACCGTCGCAAACGCCGGACCTACGTGTGGCTGTCGATCGCCTGGGCCGCCCTGTTCGCGGCGCGCCTCATCGTGCAGCTGCCGCTGTACTTCGCCGGCGACGTCGTGGCGCTCGGCACGCTGAAGATCGTGATGGGCCTGCCGCTGTTCGCGCCGATGCTCGCCGTGACCTGGCTCACGGTCCGCGCCCTGGGGCCTGCTCGCTCCGTTGCGCGCGAAGACTGATACATTTATCTTGATATCAAGATAAATACCCGTCTTCAGCGCGGTTAGGTCGGCCTTCCTGGCAGCGATCGGGCGGCGCGGGGAAGATGGGATTCGCGGGCTGACGCCTGCGCATTCGCCGACGAAGGAGACGATCGTGTCCACGGTTGACAGCTTCGGTGCCAAGAGCACCCTGACGGTCGGCAGCACCGACTACGAGATCTTCCGCATCGACACGGTCGCCGGTCACGAGAAGCTCCCGTTCAGCCTCAAGGTGCTGCTCGAGAACCTTCTCCGCACCGAGGATGGCGCCAACGTCACCAAGGAGCAGATCGAGGCGCTCGGTTCGTGGGTGCCCACGGCCGACCCCGACACCGAGATCCAGTTCACGCCCGCCCGCGTGGTCATGCAGGACTTCACCGGGGTGCCCTGCATCGTCGACTTGGCCACCATGCGCGAGGCCGTCACCGCCCTCGGCGGCGACCCCAACAAGATCAACCCGCTCTCGCCCGCCGAGATGGTCATCGACCACTCGGTCATCGCCGACCTGTTCGGCAGCGAGAACGCCCTCGAGCGCAACGTCGAGATCGAGTACGAGCGCAACGGCGAGCGGTACCAGTTCCTCCGCTGGGGCCAGACGGCGTTCGACGACTTCAAGGTCGTCCCCCCGGGCACCGGCATCGTGCACCAGGTCAACATCGAGCACCTGGCCAAGGTCATCTACGACCGCACCGTCGACGGCGTGCTCCGCGCGTACCCCGACACCTGCGTCGGCACCGACTCCCACACCACGATGGTCAACGGCCTGGGCGTGCTCGGCTGGGGCGTGGGCGGTATCGAGGCCGAGGCGGCCATGCTCGGTCAGCCCGTGTCGATGCTGATCCCGCGCGTCGTCGGCTTCAAGCTCTCTGGCGAGATCCCCGCCGGTGTCACCGCGACCGACGTCGTCCTCACGATCACCGACATGCTCCGCAAGCACGGCGTCGTCGGCAAGTTCGTCGAGTTCTACGGCGAGGGCGTGGCCTCCGTGCCGCTCGCGAACCGCGCCACCATCGGCAACATGAGCCCCGAGTTCGGCTCGACCGCGGCGATGTTCCCGATCGACGACGTCACCCTCGACTACCTGCGCCTGACCGGTCGCGACGAGCAGACCGTCGCACTCGTCGAGGCGTACGCCAAGGAGCAGAAGCTCTGGCACGACCCCGACCGTGAGCTGGTCTTCAGCGAGTACATGGAGCTCGACCTCTCGACGGTCGTCCCCTCGATCGCCGGCCCGAAGCGTCCCCAGGACCGCATCCTGCTCTCCGAGGCCAAGTCGCAGTTCGAGAAGGACATCCTGAACTACGCGGATGCCTCGGTCTCGGACTCGATCGTCGACCTCGAGGTCGACGGCACCTTCCCGGCATCCGACCCGGGCGCCGTCCCGGGCGAAGAGACCGAGGACGTCACCGGCAGCGATGTGCTCATCTCCTCCGGCCACCCGGTGAACGCGTCGAACCCGGTCAAGGTCACCACCCCCGATGGGCAGTCGTACCTGCTCGACAACGGCGCCGTGACGCTCGCGGCGATCACGTCGTGCACGAACACGTCGAACCCGTCGGTCATGATCGCGGCGGGCCTGCTCGCCAAGAACGCCGTCGACAAGGGCCTGAAGCGCAAGCCGTGGGTCAAGACGACGCTCGGCCCGGGTTCCAAGGTCGTCACCGACTACTACGAGAAGTCCGGTCTCGACAAGGCGCTCGAGGGCCTCGACTTCTACACCGTCGGCTATGGCTGCACGATCTGCATCGGCAACTCGGGACCGCTCATCGAAGAGGTCTCCGAGGCCATCAACGAGAACGACCTCGCCGTGACGGCTGTCCTCTCAGGTAACCGCAACTTCGAGGGTCGCATCAGCCCCGACGTGAAGATGAACTACCTGGCCTCCCCGCCGCTGGTGGTCGCCTACGCTCTCGCCGGCTCGATGAACTTCGACTTCGAGACCGACGCACTGGGCAAGGACCAGAACGGGAACGACGTCTTCCTGAAGGACATCTGGCCCGCTCCCGACCAGGTGCAGACCATCATCGACGCGTCGATCTCGCGCGAGCAGTTCATCCAGCAATACGCCACGGTCTTCGAGGGCGATGAGCGCTGGAAGAACCTGCCCACCCCGACCGGCCCGGTCTTCGAATGGGATGCCGACTCGACCTACGTCCGCAAGGCGCCCTACTTCGACGGCATGTCGATGGAGCCCTCGCCGGTCACCGACATCACCGGCGCGCGCGTCATGGCGACCCTCGGGGACTCGGTCACGACCGACCACATCAGCCCGGCCGGAAACATCAAGGCGGGCACCCCCGCCGCGCAGTACCTCACCGAGCACGGCGTCGCCCAGAAGGACTTCAACTCCTACGGGTCGCGCCGTGGCAACCACGAGGTCATGATCCGCGGCACGTTCGCCAACATCCGCCTGAAGAACGAGATGGTCGCCGCCGTCAACGACGGCCAGATCATCGAGGGTGGCTACACCCGCGACTTCACGCAGGAGGGCGGCCCTCAGGCGTACATCTACGACGCGAGCCAGAACTACCAGGCTCAGGGCACCCCGCTGGTGATCTTCGGCGGCAAGGAGTACGGCTCGGGTTCGTCGCGCGACTGGGCGGCCAAGGGCACCAACCTCCTCGGCGTGAAGGCCGTCATCACCGAGAGCTTCGAGCGCATCCACCGCTCCAACCTCATCGGTATGGGCGTCGTGCCGCTGCAGTTCCCGGCCGGCGAGAGCTGGAAGTCGCTGGGCCTCGACGGCACCGAGATCGTCTCGATCGAGGGCCTCGAGCAGCTCAACGAGGGCGTCACGCCGAAGACCGTCAAGGTCACCGCCGAGCCGAGCGAGTTCTCGCCCGAGGGCAAGCAGACCGTCACCTTCGACGCCGTGGTCCGCATCGACACCCCCGGTGAGGCCGACTACTACCGCAACGGCGGCATCCTGCAGTACGTGCTGCGTTCGCTGGTCTGACCCACCGCGCGCCGGCCAGGAGCGCCCACCCCGAACCTTCGGGGTGGGCGCTCTTCGCATCCGTCGGGCTCGGCGCCCGCGAACCGGACCGCGACGACGGCGACCGCCCTCCGCCGCTCATCGTCGAGAGAGCATGCGGACCCCGGGCGCAAGCCGTTGCCGGGCCCCCACCAGCCCCCGAGACTAGAATCAACACGTTCGCGCGTTCCCGCGCGCACCGCACGAGAGGAGTCTTATGGCTCTCCTACCCGGCATTCACGGCCCCCGTGACCTCGACGACCTGAGCACCGACGACTTGCGCCAACTGGCCGCGGAGGTCCGTGCCTTCCTCGTCGAGAACGTCTCGCGGACCGGCGGACATCTCGGTCCGAACCTCGGCGTCGTCGAGCTGACGATCGCCCTCCACAAGGTGTTCGACTCTCCGGCCGATCCGATCATCTTCGACACGGGGCACCAGTCCTACGTGCACAAGATGCTCACCGGTCGTCAGGACTTCGCGAACCTGCGCTCGCGCGGCGGCCTCGCCGGATACCCGCAACGATCCGAGAGCGAACACGACATCGTCGAGTCCTCCCACGCCTCCAGCTCACTCAGCTGGGCCGACGGCGTCTCACGGGCCTTCAGTCGCACGGGGCGCCGCGATCGTCACGTCGTCGCCGTCGTCGGTGACGGCGCGCTCACGGGTGGCATGACGTGGGAGGCGCTGAACAACATCAGCGACGACAACGATCGCAACCTCGTCATCGTCGTCAACGACAACGGCCGTTCGTACGCGCCGACAATCGGAGGGATGGCGCGCTACCTCAACCGTGTGCGCACGAACGACGCCTATCGCACGCTGCACCGCGGCTCCGACACCCTGTTCCGCCGTCTGGGGCCCGCCGCTCGCGCGGTCTACCGCGGCGTCCGCGGCGGCACCCACGGCTTCCTCTCGCGCTTCACCAACAACGAGGCGCTCTACAGCAACCTCGACATCAAGTACCTCGGCCCGATCGACGGCCACGACTTCGAGTCGCTCATCGAGACGCTCGAGCTCGCCAAGTCCTACGGCGCTCCCGTGATCGTCCACGCGATCACCGACAAGGGCAGCGGCTATGCGCCCGCCATGAGCGACGAGGCCGATCAGTTCCACGCCGTGGGCAAGATCGACCCGGTCACGGGTGAGGCCGTGGGCTCCGGCGGTGGTACGCAGTGGACCGATGTGTTCGCCGAAGAGCTGGTCGCGGTGGGCGCCGAGCGCGAAGACGTGATCGCCATGACCGCCGCAATGCTGCGCCCGACCGGCCTGCAGCAGTTCGCCGAACGCTTCCCCGAGCGGGTGTACGACGTCGGCATCGCCGAGCAGCACGCGGTCGCATCGGCCGCGGGTCTGGCCTTCGGCGGCCTGCACCCCGTCGTCGCGATCTACGCCACGTTCATGAACCGGGCTTTCGACCAGGTCATGATGGACGTCGCCCTGCACAAGGCGGGCGTCACGTTCGTGCTGGACCGCGCGGGGGTCACCGGCCCGGACGGCCCGAGCCATCACGGCATCTGGGACCTCGCTATGCTGCAGCTCGTCCCCGGTATCCGCATCGCCGCGCCGCGCGACGCGGCTCGCCTGCGCGAGGAGTTCCGCGAGGCCACGGCCATCGAGGACGCTCCCACGGTCGTGCGGTACCCCAAGGGCAAGGTCAACGCCGACGTCGAGGCGATCGAGCGCATGCACGACGGTGTCGACGTGCTCAGCCGAGGCTCGAGCCCCGACGTCCTCCTCGTCGGTATCGGCCCGATGGTGCACCTGGCTCTCGAGGTCGCGGAGCGGCTGAAGGCGCAGGGCATCGGCGCGACCGTCATCGACCCGCGCTGGGCCATTCCCGTGCAGCCGTCGATCGTCGACCTCGCGCGCGAACACCGTCTCGTCATCACCATCGAAGACGGCATCCGCGTCGGTGGAGTGGGCACCCGCGTGCGCCAGGTCCTGCGCGAGGCCGGTGTCGACACGGCGGTCGACGAGCTCGGCATCCCGGACGAGTTCATCGACCACGCCACGCGCGAGCAGATCCTCGAGGATGCCGGTCTTACCGCATCCAAGATCGCCCACGATGTCGTGGCGCAGGTGCTCGGCACGCGCATCCCGATGGCGCGGCAGACGCCCACCGGCTCGATCCCCACGATCGAGGAGTGGGAGAAGTCGCGCCCGTAGGCGCGTGAGCGACCGCGAACAGGCCGGGATGCCGATATCCCGGCCTGTTCTGCATATTCGGCACCCATCGCGGTCACCAGGACAGGGGAGGCGACGAGAACAGGCTGCAACCTCAGCAAACGGCCTGTCCTCGTCGCACGGCCTGTCCTCGTGGTCGTGCCGCGGGCGCGCCTCGCGCACCCTCGCAGCCACGAGAACAGGAAAGGCGACGGAAACAGGCTGAAACCGCAGGCGGATTCACGCGGTCAGTGCAACACCGTTGTCTGGTGGGGTTGAGAGTAGCCGTTCGAGGGCTTCGGTGGGTGTGGCCCAGTCGAGTGTCATG
>NZ_JBFBJJ010000034.1:0-26448 GCF_040686055.1 Microbacterium sp. NPDC086615 | reverse complement strand
TCTCCACCATCGAACGCGGCAAACGCCGCGACGACGACTTCACCCACACCTACCGCCAATGGCTCCTCACCACTTGACAACCCATAGGAGCATCATCGGGACGGACGAAGGTCTCCACTCCTCACCCCCACGACGCGAAATGCGCGGATCGTCCACAAAACCGGTCTTCCCCGGCATGACGCACGCGCGGCGACGGGCAATCTGGCCTCGCTCCGGTATCCGTCGGGCACACGGATGCCGGAGCGCACACCCCGAGGAAAGGAATTCACCATGAGCGACCACATCACCCTCGTCGGCAACATCGTCGGCGACCCCGAAGAACGCGCGACCCGCGGAGGCGACTCCATCGCGGCCTTCCGCCTGGCCGTAAGCGAGCGCCGATTCGATCGCGAGCGCGGACAGTGGATCGACGGGCACACCAGCTACTACGCCGTGTCGGCGTTCGGCGAACTCGGACGGAATGCGCTCGCGTCGATCCGAAAGGGCGAGCGCGTCGTGGTCTCGGGACGACTCCGCCTCCGCGAATGGGAGAACGAGACGAAGCGCGGTGTGAGCGCCGACGTGACAGCGGATGCGGTCGGACACGACCTTCGCTGGGGGACCACGCAGTTCCAGCGAACGCCCCGCGGCGAAACGGCGCGTTCCGAGCCCGACGAGACGCCGGCGGCGTCGAACGATGAATGGGCGGCTCCGACCGCTCCGAGCGAGCCTGTCGCCCCACCGCCGGGTGAGGAAACGGCCGAGCGTGAACGAACCGCGATCGAAGTCGCGGACGCCACGCCCTTTTGACCAGAATGCCGCGAGGCGGCGTGAGCCGTGAGCAGCTGGGCGCGCGGCCCAGGGCGATCAGCCCGGGCGGCCGCCCGAGCGCCCACCAGGGGCGCCCACCCCGGACCGCCGATCATGAGCGCTGGCCGTGGGGTGCGCATCACGGGCGCCCGCCGTGGGCGTGGGAAGCGCGGTCGGAGAAGGTCCGTAGAATCGAGCACGTGTCTCGCCCCTCTGGTCGTCTTCTCGCTCCCGCAGCGCTCGTCGCTCTCCTGGCCTTGAGCGGATGCACCGGGGCATCGCCCGAGCCCGCTCCGGTTCCGGCGACGACCGCGCCGGTGGGCTCGTCGGCGCCCGCCTCGTCGCCGACGGCCGCCCCCGCGCCGACATTGGAGCCGAACGGCTCAGCGGTCGACAACCTCCCTTACTTCTCGCAGATCGTCGCGGGCGTCGCGGGGGGGCCGAATCCGGTTTCCGGTCGCGCGTACATCGATGCGCTCGTTCAGGGCGGCTTCGACAAGGCCGCGATGCAGGTGACGCAAGACGAGTCGACGATCGGAAACCCCGCCGAGAGCATCGAGTTCTCGGTGAGGTGGGGAGACCAATGCCTCGTCGGGCAGGTTGGGCCGTCGATCGGCGCTCCCGTGAGCACAGTCCTTCCGGGACTCAGCTCCGGGGGATGTCTGATCGGTCAGACCCGTCCCATCGACTGGTGACGAGCCGTCCCGTCGAGAAGCGTCGCACTGCCGTGCACGCCCTCTCGCGCGGCTCTCTCCACCGCGGGCGCTGATCGACATCGGGGAGGCGAGCAACGGCACGGGCGCCAGATGTCCGTGCGCCCCGTAGACGCGCGGGAGCCCGGCCGCCGCTCCCGCGGGCCATAGACTGGTCAGGTTATGGCGGAATACATCTACTCCATGGTCCGCGCGCGCAAGGCCGTGGGCGACAAGCTGATCCTCGACGACGTCACGATGTCGTTCCTCCCCGGTGCCAAGATCGGCATGGTCGGGCCGAACGGTGCCGGTAAGTCCACGATCCTGAAGATCATGGCCGGTCTCGACACCCCCTCCAACGGAGAGGCCCGGCTGAGCCCGGGCTTCACGGTCGGCATCCTCATGCAGGAGCCCGAACTCGACGACAGCAAGACCGTCCTCGAGAACATCCAGGACGGCGTGGCCATCAAGCCGAAGCTCGACCGGTTCAACGAGATCTCGGCCCTCATGGCCGACCCGGATGCCGATTTCGACGCGCTGCTCGCCGAGATGGGCACGCTGCAGGAAGAGATCGACGCGGCCGACGGCTGGGACCTCGACTCCCAGCTCGAGCAGGCGATGGACGCCCTGCGTACGCCGCCGGCGGATGCGAGCGTCGTCCCCCTCTCGGGTGGCGAGCGCCGTCGCGTCGCGCTCGCGAAGCTGTTGCTGCAGAAGCCCGACCTGCTCCTCCTCGACGAGCCCACCAACCACCTGGACGCCGAGAGCGTGCTCTGGCTCGAGCAGCACCTGAAGGCCTACAAGGGCGCCGTCATCGCCATCACCCACGACCGGTACTTCCTCGACAACGTCGCGGAGTGGATCGCCGAGGTCGACCGCGGTCACCTCTACCCCTACGAGGGCAACTACTCCACCTACCTCGAGAAGAAGGCACAGCGTCTCGACGTCCAGGGCAAGAAGGACGCGAAGCTCCAAAAGCGCCTGAAGGAAGAGCTCGAGTGGGTCCGCTCCAACGCGAAGGGGCGCCAGGTCAAGTCGAAGGCGCGTCTGGCGCGCTACGAGGAGATGGCGGCCGAGGCCGAGCGCACCCGGAAGTTGGACTTCGACGAGATCCAGATCCCCGCGGGTCCGCGCCTGGGTAGCATCGTCATCGATGCCAAGAAGCTCGAGAAGCGGTTCGGTGACCGGTCGCTCATCAGCAACCTCAGCTTCAACCTGCCGCCGAACGGCATCGTCGGCGTGATCGGCCCCAACGGTGTCGGAAAGACCACGCTCTTCAAGACCATCGTCGGCCTCGAGCCCCTCGACGGCGGCACCCTGAAGATGGGCGAGACGGTCAAGATCAGCTACGTCGACCAGTCGCGCGCCAACATCGACCCCGAGAAGACGCTGTGGGAGGTGGTGTCCGACGGCCTCGACATCATCACCGTCGGCAAGACCGAGATCCCCTCGCGCGCCTACGTCTCGAAGTTCGGCTTCAAGGGACCCGACCAGCAGAAGAAGGCCGGCGTGCTCTCGGGTGGTGAGCGCAACCGCCTGAACCTCGCGCTCACGCTCAAAGAGGGTGGCAACCTGCTCCTCCTCGACGAGCCGACCAACGACCTCGACGTCGAGACGCTGAGCTCGCTCGAGAACGCGCTGCTCGAGTTCCCCGGCTGCGCCGTGGTCATCACGCACGACCGGTGGTTCCTCGATCGCATCGCCACGCACATCCTCGCCTACGAGGGCACCGAGGAGCACCCCGACCAGTGGCACTGGTTCGAGGGCAACTTCGAGGCCTACGAGGCGAACAAGATCGAGCGCCTCGGTGCCGACGCCGCGAACCCCTCGCGCTCGACTTACCGCAAGCTCACGCGTGACTGACGACGTCGCTTCGGTGACCCCCGACGAGGGTCCGGCATCCGCCGGGCCCTCGCGGGTTCATGTCCCCATCCACCTGCGCTGGGGCGATCTGGACGCGCTGGGCCACGTCAACAACACCTCGATGCTCAAGCTCCTCGAAGAGGCGCGTTTGCGGGCATTCTGGTTCAGCGACGGTGAGGGTGAACCCCTTCCGACCGCGGTGTTCGACATGGACGTGCTCGACAGCGGGGGCGACCGCGCCACGCTCATCGCGCGCCAAGAGATCGAATACCTCCGCCCGGTCCCGTACAGCCAGCGTCCCCTGGACGTGCGCATGTGGATCGGAGCGATGGGCGGCTCGAGCGCCGACATCTGCTTCGAGGTGTACAGCCCCGTCGGCGACGCCGAGCCGATCCTGTACGCGCGTGCCACGGCGGTCGTCGTCCTCGTCGACACCGCCAGCGGACGACCGATCCGCTGGAGCGAGACCGAGCGCTCGGCGTGGGCGCCCTACGTCGGCGCGCCCATCGAGTATCGCCGTCGGTCCGGCCGCAGCTGACCACGACGAAGCGAACGGATGCCGAGGTCTCGGCATCCGGATCAGTCGCGGGGCACCCGCACCATGACCTCTTGCGCGACGCTCGCGACGAGAATGCCGTCGCGCGTGTAGATCCGCCCCGTCGAGAGGCCGCGCCCGCCGCGCGCGTTCGGCGACTCCTCCACGTACAGGAGCCAGTCGTCGACACGGCCTGGACGGTGCCACCACATCGCGTGATCGAGGCTCGCGACGCGCAGCCCGGGAGTGTTCCACGCGACGCCGTGCGCGCGCATGATCGACTCCTGGATGGTGAGGTCGCTGAGGTAGGCCAGCGCAGCGCGGTGAACGGCGCGATCGTCGCTGATGGGGCGGCGCAGCTTCATCCACACCGCCTGCCGCGGGACGTGCGGACCCTCGGCGGACGAGTACAGCGGCGATGTCACATGGCGTACTTCGACGGGGCTGGCGGACAGCAGGCGTCGGCTGATCGGATGCAGCGCGTCGACCTCGAGAGCAGGGATGGCCTCAGGGGCCGGGATGCCCGCGGGCATCGGCTCGAAGTGCTCGAGTCCCGGGTCGTCGTCTTGGAACGACGCGATCATCGAGAAGATCGGCACACCGGACTGGAACGCCTGCGTCCGCCGTGTGGAGAAGGACCGACCGTCGTGGATACGGTCCACCGAGAACGTGATGCCGTCCGTCGGGTCGCCCGGCCGGAGGAAGTAACCGTGCATCGAGTGCACCGTCCGCTCGGGCGGGAGCGTGCGAGAGGCGGCCACGATCGTCTGCGCGAGCACCTGTCCGCCGTAGACACGACCGGTGGGCATCGGCTGCGACACACCCGTGAAGATGTCCTCGGTCGTCCGGGCGCCGGCGTCGCGGAGATCGAGCACCGCGAGGAGGGACGCCACGGGATCGTTGGCGTCGGTCACGCTGACTCCCGTTCCGGCGCGGCGTACCCGCACCGCTTGATAGTTTAGGGCGGGTGTCCGCGCGCCTGTTGTTCCCCGACCCGCAGGCGGCAGCCGACCTGCTCACCTTCGCCTCCCGGGCCATCCGTCTCGGCGACGGGACGGTCCGTCTGCGTGCCGCCGGCGGCGTCCTTGCCACGACCGCGGCTCCGCTCGCGCCGCGCGGCTTGTTCGACGCGACGCCGACGGTGCTCGGGATGCGCGTCTCCGCGATCGATCCGGAGCTCGAGTGCGACCTCGTCGTCGAGGCATCCGCGCTGCTGCCGGCCCCGGACGACGCGTCCGCCGTCGTTCTGCCCGAGACGGCGACCTCGCCGGCCTGGGCCGGTATCTCGCCTCCGCGGAGTGGATGGGAGCAGACGGATGCCATCGACGCCGCCGTTCTGGCATCCCGTGCCCAGTACGGGGTCGCCGCCGTCGCGGATTCCCTTCCCACGGATGCCGGCGAGGACGTCGTCCGGGCGGTTCGCGCGCAGGTATGGGGACAGCCCGACGAGGCGCTCGGGGGACTGCCCCTCGGTACGGCCTTCGCCGCGTTCGCGCTCGGGTTCATCGCCGGAGAAGAGCAGGCGCCCGTGCGCACGAGCGGCGCGTGGACGCGCGTGACCCTGACGAGGGGACACGTTCTCGTCCGCGGACCGGTGCGTTCGGGACTCACCGCCGTGCGCGCGACCGGGAGCTGATTCAGGCAACGCAAAGGCTGCGTCCCTAGGGTGGAAGCAGCAAGGGGAGTACTCCCGTCGCGATGCATCCGTCATCACGAGGTCACCGTTGGCCTCCGGGTGCGTCGGGCCGGTTTCGGCGGAGGAGACCTTGACGTCGCATCTGTGTGCTGCCCGTCGAGAGGTGCCCTCATGGTCTCGTTCTCCCGCCTGTTCGATCTCGCGTCGAAGGCCGTCGACAAGGCGTCGTCGTCCGGCGCGGGTTCGCGTCCCGCCCCCGGTGGTCGCGATTGGCGCGACATGGTCCGCTCCGCCGCGGATGCCGTCACCGGCGACCGGCGCGGAGATGCGCCCGCGACGCCCGCGCCCGCCACGCCGGGCCGCTACGCACCCCCTCCGGCCGCAGCTGCCTCCGGGGGCAGCGCGCACCCTGGACCCGCTTCCCCCGGAGTCTCGGCTGAGGCGCTGTCAGCCGAGGATCGCGCAGCGATCGCCCGCTACGACTACTTGCTGCGCACGGCCGACCCCGACCGGATCGAGCAGATGCACCGCGAGGCCTTCGCCCGCCTGACACCGGCGCAGCGTGCGCATGTGCGGGCGCGGATGGACGCCGAGCTCGCGCCGCACGAGCGGCCTCGCTCCGACGCCCCGGACGATCTCGCGCGCACGGCGACTCGGACCGAGGCGACCCGGCCGGGACGGATGGCGGGCCTCCTGGCCAAGGCCGGTCGTGGAGGACTCGTCGGGGCCGGCGTCGTGGGCGCAGGAGGACTGCTGGCGGCCGTCGCCGGCGGCGCTGTCGTCAGTGCCGTCGCTGCGCCCCTGCTCGCTCAGGCGGGACAGATGGGCGTCGACTTCGCGGGGCTCGCGGAGGGCGTCGACGTCGAGGCGCTGGCATCCGGTGTCGACCTCGCCTCGCTCGCCGAGGGATCCGGGATCGGCGAGTGGGCGGGTGGCGCTCAGGACGCCGTGAACGGGTTCGGTGAGCAGCTGTCGGGCTTCCAGCTTCCCGGCCTCGACGACATTCTCTGACGCCGTTCGCTCACCCGCACCGCGCGCGCAGGCTCAGGCGGCGCGCGGAGTGGGTGATCCGCACGGGACGGCCGCGCAGGAGAGGGCAGGTGACGCGCTCAGTCTGCAGCGCGGAGGGGGAGCCCGGTGTCGGGTCGACCGCCCTGCTGAGGCCCGATGCCCCGCGCCTCGAAGGTGTTGACCATCGCATACGCGGCACGCTCGAGGTAGTCCCAGAGGGGCGCCTCGAACGCGGGTGGGAGGGCGATCTCGTCCACCGCGGCACGCATGTGTCGCAACCATCGATCGCGCGCGTCGGGGTCGACGTGGAACGGCATGTGCCGCATGCGCAGGCGCGGGTGTCCGCGCGTCGCGCCATAGGTCGTCGGGCCGCCCCAGTACTGGGCGAGGAAGAGCGTGAGACGTTCGGCCGCGGGCCCGAGGTCTTCCTCGGGGTACATCGGCTTGAGCACCTCGTCGGTGGCGACACCGCGATAGAACGCATCGACCAGGCGGCGGAAGGTGTCCATCCCCCCGACCTGGTCGTAGAAGCTGACCGGCTCGCTCACGGGGTGTCCTTCTCGTCAGCCCGGACAGCGGGCGGGGTCGGCTTGGGCTGGTCGACGCCCGGCGCGTCCGGCAGGTTCACGACGGCCGTCGGGGTGTCGTCCCGCACGGCCTTCTTCTTCTTGACCCGGGGAGGCGCGTCGGACGTGTGGTCCTCGACCGTCTCGGACACCTCGAGCTTCCGACCGCGGGGGCGCCACCGCGGCCGCTCCGCGCCGGGAGCCACCTGCGTCTCCTTGGTCTTCGGCGGGTGCGCGCCCCGAACGCTCTGCGCGCCCTCGGGCCCGGTGAGCATGATCGAGTTGAGCTGCGGCAGTGCGATCCCCATCGCGTCGATCGCGCGCTTCAGCCGGGCGCGCAGCTCACGGGCCACGTCGTCTTTCGCACTCGATCGGGTCTTCATGACGAGCCGGATGACGAGGGCGTCGCCACTGATCGACTCCAGCCCCCAGATCTCGGGCTGCTCGATGATGCGCGAGCGCCACTTCGGCTCCTTCGCCATGGCCTTCGCAGCGGTGAGCATCGCTGTCTCGACATCGTCCAGATCGGCGTCCGTTGGAACGGCGAGGTCGATGATGACGCGCGACCACCCCTGCGACATGTTGCCGATGCGCGTGATCTCGCCGTTGCGGACGTACCAGAGGGTGCCGTTCACGTCGCGGACGTGGGTGATGCGCACGCTCACGAACTCCACGATCCCGGTCGCGAGGCCGAGGTCGACGACGTCGCCGATGCCGATCTGGTCTTCGGCGACGATGAAGATGCCGTTGAGCACGTCCTTGACGATGTTCTGTGCGCCGAAACCGAGCCCGGCGCCGACGGCGGCCGTCAACAGCGTGAGGGATGCCAGGGCGTCGGGAGCCACGATGGTGGCGATCCACACCAGGGCGACGACGACCAGGATCACGTTGACGATGTTCTGGAGGATCGTGCCGAGGGTTCGCGTGCGCTGGACGAGCCGGACGGCGCTCAGCGGCGATCTGTCGAGCGCCTGCGTGTCGTCGACCCGGGCCTTGCTCTTCGCTCCGTTGACGATGCGGTCGACGACGCGTCGGATGACCACGCGCAGAAGCCAGGCGGCGACGGCGATCCCGACGATGATGGCCAGGATCCGCAGCAGCACGCCTCCGAACCCGAGCAGCTGGCCGCCGATCCAGGTCCAGGTGTCGAGGCTCGTCAGGTTGCTCGGATCGACCGACGGAGAAGGGGTCGGCGTGGGGGACGGTTCGGGGACTTCGGCGAGAAGTGACATCCCTCCCATCGTAACGAGCGGCTCCTCAGCGCGGCCTGGAAACGACGGATGCCCCCGCTCCCGAAGGGGCGGAGGCATCCGAGCTGAGGGCGGACGTTACACCGCGTCGTGCTCCTGAACGGCCAGGGCGCGCTCCACTCCGGCGAGGTTCTCGCTCACCAGTCGGCGGAGCGCCGGCGCGGCGTCCTCGTGCTCGGCGAGCCAGCCACGCGTGGCGTCGCGCAGAGCCGCGCTCGCGAGAGCGGCGGGATACAGACCCACGATGAGGTACTGCGCGATCTGGTAGCTACGCGACTCCCAGATCGGCAGCAGCATCGCGAAGTAGGGCTCGACGAAGTCGGCCAGGACTTCGACGGTCGCCGGGTTGGTGAAGCCCGCAGCGGTGGAGCGCACGATCGTGTTGGGAGCGTCGGTGCGTTCGATGAGCGAGTCCCACGCCTCCTGCTTCGCCTCGTGCGACGGCAGCGACGCCTTGGCCATCGCCGCGAACTCTCCGCCCTTCGCCGTGTTGTCGGCGGCGCGCGCCTCATCGATTTCGGCCGCGGTGACGGCGCCCGCCGAGGCGAGCGACACGAGCAGCTGCCACGACAGATCGGTGTCGATGGTCAGACCCTCGAGCGTGATCTCCCCGTCGCGCAGGGCTTTCACGGTCTCGGCGTGCGCGGGAGTGGATGCCGCCGACGCGAACGCCGTGACGAACTGCAGCTGGCTGTCGCTTCCGGCCTCAGCCGCTTGCGCGAGCTGCCACAGACCGTCGGCGACGCGCTCGCGCGACGCCTCTCGCTTCTCGGGCGCGACGTACGAGTTCGCCGCGAGCTGCAGCTGGGCCAGCGTCGTGCGGACGGTGGTCGACTCGGTCTCGGAGCCGATGTTGCGCAGCACGAGGTCGAGGTAGTCGGTCGCCGAGGCCTCGGCATCCCGAGTCTGATCCCACGCGGCGCCCCAGACGAGCGAGCGCGCCAGGGGGTCGGAGATGTCCTTGAGGTGTGCGATGGCCGTGGCGAGCGACCGCTCGTCGAGGCGGATCTTCGCGTAGGCGAGGTCGTTGTCGTTCAGCAGGACGAGGTCGGGACGACGGATGCCGCGCAGTTCGGGCACCTCGGTGCGGTCGCCGTCGACATCGATCTCGACGTGGTGCACCCGCTTGAGGGCGTCGGCATCGTTCAACGAGTAGAAGCCGACGCCCAGGCGGTGGGGACGGATGGTGGGGTAGTCGGCGGGGGCGGTCTGCACGATCGCGAAGCGCGAGACGGTGCCGTCCGCGCCTTCCTCGATGAGCGGGGTGAGGGTGTTGACGCCCGCGGTCTCGAGCCACTTCTTCGCCCAGTCGCCGAGGTCGCGACCGCTGGTGGCCTCGAGCTCGACAAGAAGATCGCCCACCTCGGTGTTCGACCACTGGTGCTTCTGGAAGTACGCGGCGACACCGGCGAAGAACTGCTCGATGCCGACCCAGGCGGCGAGCTGCTTGAGCACCGATCCACCCTTCGCGTACGTGATGCCGTCGAAGTTGACCTGCACGTCCTCGAGGTCGTTGATCTCGGCGACGACGGGGTGGGTCGACGGCAGCTGGTCCTGGCGGTAGGCCCAGGTCTTCTCCATCGCGTTGAAGGTCGTCCAGGCGGCCTCCCACTCGGTGGCCTCGGCCGTCGCGATGGTCGACGCCCACTCGGCGAACGACTCGTTCAACCAGAGGTCGTTCCACCACTTCATCGTGACGAGGTCGCCGAACCACATGTGGGCGAGCTCGTGCAGGATCGTGACGACGCGGCGCTCCTTCACGGCATCCGTCACCTTGCTCCGGAAGACGTAGGTCTCGGTGAACGTCACCGCACCGGCGTTCTCCATCGCGCCCGCGTTGAACTCGGGCACGAACAGCTGGTCGTACTTGGCGAAGGGGTAGGGGAAGCCGAACTTCTCCTCGAAGTAGGCGAAGCCCTGACGGGTCTTCTCGAAGACGTAGTCGGCATCCAGGTACTGCCAGAGGCTCTTGCGCGCGAAGACGCCGAGGGGGATGACGCGGCCGTCGGCACTCGTCAGCTCGCTGTAGGTCGCCTCGTAGGGGCCGGCGACGAGCGCGGTGATGTACGACGAGATGCGCGGCGTCGCGGGGAAGTCCCAGCGGGCAACGTCGTCGGAGACGGCCACCGGCTCGGGGGTGGGGGAGTTCGAGACGACCTTCCAACGCGCGGGCGCCGTGACCGAGAACGTGAACTCGGCCTTCAGATCGGGCTGCTCGAACACCGTGTACATGCGGCGGGAGTCGGGCACCTCGAACTGCGAATAGAGGTAGACCTCGCCATCGACGGGGTCGACGAAGCGGTGCAGACCCTCACCCGTGTTCGTGTACTCGCAATCGGCCTCGACGACGAGCTCGTTCTCGGATGCCAGGTCGTCGAGCGCGATGCGCGAGTCGGCGAACACGACGGCGGGATCGAGGGTGCGACCGTTCAGCGTGACGGAGTGGACCGTTCGCGCGATGAGGTCGATGAACGTCGATGCGCCCTCGGTGGCGGCGAAGGTGACCACGGTGCGCGAGGAGAAGACCTCGTCGCCGCGGGTGAGGTCGAGCTGCACGTCGTAGGCGCGCGTGTCGACGATCGCGCGACGCTCCTGTGCTTCGATGCGGGTGAGGTTCTCTCCTGGCACTGGCGTACTCCCTGGGATGAGGGTGGATCGTCGCAGAAAGCGCTCACGCGGATGACGACGAACGCCGTCGGCGACGATGACAACCAGATAAGCCTAGTCACGAGATAACCCGCATCCTGCCCCGTCGAGCAGGTGGGAGGATGTCACGGTGAGCACGACCGACACGGACACCAACCCTGAGACCGTCCTCTACGCGTCGCCCGCCGCGGCGTCCGGACCCAAGTGGGTCGAGACCCCCGTGGCGTACGACGGTATCCTCCTCGCCGGCTTCGGCGGACCGGAGGGCCAGGACGACGTCATTCCCTTCCTGCGCAATGTCACGCGCGGGCGCGGCATCCCCGATGAGCGCCTCGAAGAGGTCGCCCACCACTACCGCCACTTCGGCGGCGTGAGTCCCATCAACCAGCACAATCGCGAGCTGAAGGCTGCGCTCGAGGCGGAGATCGCGAGGCGCGGCTTGGCCCTCCCCGTCTATTGGGGCAACCGCAACTGGGCGCCGTACCTCGAAGAGGCCGTGACCGAGGCCGCTGAGGCCGGCGACACCACTCTTCTCGCCATCGCGACGAGCGCCTACAGCTCGTTCTCGAGCTGCCGCCAGTACCGCGAGGATTACGCCCGCGTGCTCGAGGCCACCGGTCTCGGCGAGACGGTGACCATCGACAAGGTCCGCCAGTTCTTCGACCACCCGGGCTTCGTCTCGACCTTCGTCGAGGGCGTGAAGGCCGCCGTGTCCGAGTTCACGGCGGACGGCATCGCCCCCGAGAAGATCCGCGTCCTCTTCTCGACCCACTCGATCCCCACCGCCGACGCGCAGCGTTCCGGCCCGCGCGACGTGGACTTCGGCGAGGGCGGTGCGTACGAGGCCCAACACAAGGCCGTCGCGGCGTTCGTCATGGCCGAGGTGGCCGCGGCCGTCGCCGACGTCGAGTGGGAACTCGTCTACCAGTCGCGCTCCGGCCCGCCGACGCAGCCGTGGCTCGAGCCCGACGTCAACGACGTGATCGCGGAGCTTCCCGGCCGCGGGGTGGAGGCCGTCGTGATCGTGCCTCTCGGCTTCGTGAGCGACCACATGGAGGTGCTCTGGGACCTCGACACCGAGGCGATGGAGGCCGCCGAGGAAGCCGGCATCCGCGCGGTGCGCACGCCCACTCCGGGGATCGACCCCGCGTATGTGTCGGGCCTGATCGACCTCGTCGAGGAACGCCTCAAGGGCACCCCGAAGGCCGAGCGTCCGCATCTGACGGATCTCGGTCCCTGGTACGACGTGTGCCGGCCGGGGTGCTGCGAGAACATCCGCGCGGGGTTCAAGCCCGTCGCCGCGGGTCTGCGTCCCTGACGATTCCTCCGATGCCGCCGTTCTCCCCGGGGAGCGGCGGCGTCGTCATGTCCGGCGCCAATGTCGTCGGCCCTCAATAGGATGAGCGCATGCGAATCCACCTCGGCACCGACCACGCCGGTCTCGAATTCTCGACCCAGATCCAGCACCACCTCGCCGCGCAGGGGCACGAGGTCGTCGACCACGGTCCGATCGAGTACGACCCGCTCGACGACTACCCCGCGTTCTGCATCCGGGCCGCGCAGGCCGTCGTGCGCGATCAGGCCGACGGTGTCGAAGCGCTCGGCGTCGTGTTCGGCGGATCGGGCAACGGCGAGCAGATCGCGGCCAACAAAGTCCTCGGGGTGCGCGCGGCGCTGGTGTGGAGCATTGCGACGGCGGAGCTCGCTCGCGAACACAACGACGCGAACGTGATCGCGATCGGTGCCCGTCAGCACACGTTCGAAGAAGCGTCCTCGTTCATCGACCGCTTCATCGCCACCCCGTTCTCGGGCGAGGAGCGCCACGCCCGTCGCATCGCGCAGCTCGCGGCGTACGAGCAGGACGGCATCCTGCTGCCCGACCCCCGCGAAGGACGCGCGCAGGCCGACGTCCTCGCGGCGGGCGACTCGTTCGACCCCGAGGCAGGCTGATGCCCGAAGGGCATTCCGTCCATCGCATCGCTCGGCAGTTCGCGCGGAACATCGTCGGCCGCACCGTGTCGGCATCCAGTCCGCAAGGGCGATTCGCCGAGGGCGCGTCGGTGATCGACGGGCGCGAGGCGATCGACGTGCGCGCGGTCGGCAAGCAGATGTTCCTGGCCTTCGACGGCGACGTGTGGCTGCGCGTGCACCTCGGGATGTACGGCGCCTGGGACTTCTCGGGCGAGATCGCCGTCGACGCGACCATCGCCTCGGCCAACGGTCGCATGGGGCACACGAACCAGCGCGGCACCGTTCTCGATGAGGACCCGATCCTGGATGCCGCGGGCGAGAACTCCCTAAGCTCGATCGGTGCTCCGCGGCGCGCACGTGTGCGAATGTCGGAGCAGACCACGGGGCTCGAGGAGCAGGTCGAATGGCCGCCCCCGGTGGTGGGGGCGGTGCGGCTGCGGTTGCTCACCGACACCACGTGCGCTGACCTGCGCGGCCCGACGGCGTGCGTCCTGCAGTCCCCGGACGAGGTCGCCGCGACCATCGCGAAGCTCGGACCGGATCCGCTCGTCGACGACGTGGCCGAGGGTGAGGAGCGTTTCGTCGCGACGGTGAAGAAGAAGCCGACCGCGATCGGTCTGCTGCTGATGGACCAGTCCGTGGTCAGCGGGATCGGCAACGTCTACCGTGCCGAGATCCTCTTCCGCGCGCGGCAGAACCCGCACACGCCGGGGCGCGACGTGCCCGAGGAGGTCGTGCGCGAGATGTGGCGCGACTGGGTGCGGCTCCTCTCGATCGGGGTCGAGACCGGTCAGATGATGACGATGGACGACCTCGACCCCGAGGCGTACCGTCGCGCGATGGCGCATCGCGACGACCGGCACTGGGTGTACCACCGCGCCGGGCTGCCGTGCCGCGTGTGCGGGACGACGGTTCTGATGGAGGAAGCTGCCGGGCGCAAGCTGTACTGGTGTCCGCGGTGTCAGGCGTGACGGGGATTCCGGTCCCTTCGACAGGCTCAGGGACCTGATCCACGGGCTCGGGGACCTGGGCGGCGGCCCCGATGCCTGGGGCATCGCCGGAGACGCGCGGCGGAGGTGGCTGAGCCTGTCGAAGCCACCGGGACCGGCGATCTAGGCTGGAAAGGTGCGTCAGAACCCGAGCTTCGCGATGACCGACGTCGGCGAACTCCGCCGTCTCATCCAACTTCACCCGTGGGTTACCCTCGTCAGCCAGGGCGACGAGGGTCTCGTCGCCTCGCACTACGCCGTCATGCTCGACGACGAACGCGACGACCTCACGATCGTCGGCCACGTGGGCAAGCCCGACGACGCGATCCTCGGCCTGGGCGAAAGGGAGCTGCTCGTCGTCGTCCAGGGACCGCACGGCTACATCACGCCGAGGTGGTACGGCGACGTCCCGGCGGTGCCGACCTGGAACTTCGTGTCGGCGCACCTCTCCGGCATCCCGGAGCTGTTGAGCCCGGCTGAAAACCTGCGCGTTCTCGAGCGCCTGGTCGAGCGGTTCGAGGGGACCGGAGACGAGGCGCGCGGCCTGTACACGCTCCCGAACGACGTGGCTTTCGTCGAGCGTCTCGAGCAGGGCACCGTGGGCTTCCGGCTCACGCCCACGCGGGTGACCGCCAAGCGCAAGCTGAGCCAGAACAAGGCTCCCGAGGTCGTCGACACGATCATCGCGGGACTCACGGAGCACAACCCCGACTTGGCGGCCGAGATGAGCCGCGCAGCCTCCGCTCGGGTGCGACCGTGATCGGCGAGAGCGTCGGCTTCGTCCGCGCGGTGCGCGTCGCCGGTTCGGGCCGCGAGCTGCTGCCGACCCTCGAGCCCGTCGACCTCGTCATCGAGAACGGTCTCATCGCCGACATCGCGCCGACCGGCAACCTGAAGCCCACGGGGCTGGTCCTCGACGGCGAGGGCGGATGGATCCTTCCCGGGCTGTGGGATCACCACGTCCACGTGCTCCAGTGGGCGCTGGCCGCCGACCGCGTGCCGCTCGGCGAGGTCGCCTCGGCCCGCGACGCCGCCGCGATCATGGGACTCGCTCCCGAGAGCGACGGCCGCCGAATCGGCTCCGGATTCCGCGACGGGCTCTGGCCCGATGTCCCGAACCTCCGGATGCTGGATGCCACGACCGGCGAGGTTCCGACCTACCTCATCAACGCCGACGTCCACAGCGTCTGGATGAACTCCGCAGCCTTCCGGCGCGAGGGCTTCGAGCCCGTGGCATCCGGGATTCTTCGCGAAGAGGACGCGTTCGAGATCTCACGCCGTCTGAACGCGGTGGAGCCCGGAATCGCCGATCGTTCGGTCGAGCGGATGGCGAACGCAGCCGCCGCCCGGGGGATCGTCGGCCTCGTCGACCTCGACATGACCTGGAACGACGAGCCGTGGCAGAGGCGCGTCGCCGGGGGATTCGACACCCTGCGCATCTCGTACGGCACGTACCCGCAGCACCTCGACCGCGCGATCGCCGAGGGCCTGCGCACGGGCGACAGCGTGCGCGGGGCGACCCACGATCTCGTGCGCGTGGGACCGTTGAAGGCCATCACCGACGGTTCGCTGGGGACGAGGACGGCGGCCTGCGCTCATCACTACCCCGGCGAGGTCGACAACCACGGCCTGCTGACGATCGCGCCCGACGAACTGGTCGAGATGATGACCAGGGCGACGGCGGCGGGTCTCGAGTGCGCCATCCACGCGATCGGCGACATCGCGAACGCGCACGCGCTCGACGCCTACGCCCTGACGGGCGCGGTGGGCACCATCGAGCACGCCCAGCTCGTCGCGCACAGCGACATTCCACGCTTCGCGCGGCTCGGGGTCGCCGCGAGCGTGCAGCCCGAGCACGCGCTCGATGACCGCGACATGACGGATGCCATCTGGGCCGAGCAGTCCGCGCAGCCCTACCCCCTGCGGGCGCTGGCCGACAGCGGAGCCAACCTGCGCTTCGGATCGGACGCGCCGGTCGCCCCTCTCGACCCGTGGGCGGCCATGGCGTCGGCGGTGTTCCGCACGCGGGACGGCCGCGATGCCTGGCAACCTCACGAGCGAGTGAGCATCGAGACGGCGATCGCGGCATCCACCGTCGGCGGGTCGACCGCACCGGCCGAGATCGCGCCCGGGGCCCTGGCCGACCTCGTCGTCGTGGGAGCCGACCCCCTCACCGCCGACGAAAGAGGCCTTCGTTCGATGCCGGTTCGCGCAACGCTCCTCGCGGGCCGCGTCACCCACGGCGCCTGAGTCCCGCCGCGCACGAACGACGAAGGGGGCGATGCGGAAGCATCGCCCCCTTCGTGAGAGAGGTCCTACGCGGCGAGGTGCGCGAAGAGGAACCAGCGGTCCTTGTCGAGGCCGCGCTTGATCTCGATCGCGACGTCCTGGCTCGACATGTCGATCTCGTCGAGGCCCTCGATCGCCGCCTCGATGTCGACCAGAACGGCGTCGATGTCGGCGATGACGGCGCGGATCACGACGTCCGACGGCGCGAAGCCGGCGGGAACCTCGGTGGCCTTCGCCTTGGCCGCAACGGTCGACAGGCGGGAGTCGATCGGGAGCCCCAGGGCGACGATGCGCTCAGCGGCCAGGTCGGCCCAGTCCTGCGCGTGTGCGACGACGGAGTCGAGGAGCTCGTGCACGCCGATGAAGTTCGAGCCGCGGACGTGCCAGTGCGCCTGCTTGCCGTTGACGACGAGGGCCTCGAGGCCGATGACGACGGGGGAGAGGAACTGGGCGGTGCCGGCGGCCATCGTGGGGTCGACGGTGGTGGCGGCGGGGGTCTGAACGGTGCTCATTTTCTGCTCCTTCTCGCAGCGAACGAAGTCTGATGGATGTAACGCTACTCACGCAGGAGCATTCCGCAAGCAAGTTGAGGCTCGGCTAAATACCTGATGAATAGGCAATCCTCACCTCACTCGTCGCGTCGTCTGCGCCCGTCGACGCGCTCGTGTGAGGATCGGCACATGCCGCACAACACCCCGCGCACCGAGGCGTACGGAGATCATCCCGACCAATGGGTACGGATCGTCGGCGACGCCTCCGCTGAGCTCGTCTTCTGCTTCGTCCACGGAGGGTACTGGCGCCCGCGTTACACGGCTGAGCTGATGGAGCCGCTCGTCGAGCGCATCGCCCGCGGCGAGGGTGGCGTGGCCGCGATGAACATCGAGTACCGACGCGAGCGCGACATCGTCGCCATGCAGAGCGATGTGCGTACAGCGCTGCGGCGTGCCCGCCAGATCTTTCCCGACGCCGTTCGCGTGGTGGTCGGACATTCGGCCGGCGGCCACCTCGCCCTGGTGTGCGCTGACGAGGCCGAGCTCATCGTGGCGCTGGCCCCGGTGACCGATCTCGTCGGAGGGTACGCCGCCCGTATCGGCTCCGACGCGGTCGCCGAGCTCATGGGGACGTCCCCCTCGGAGAGACCCGCCGCTTACGACGCCGCGGCCCCTCGGCCCTCGCGGGTGCCGACACTCGTCGTGCACGGCGCCGACGACGACCGCGTTCCCGTGAGCCACGGTCGCGATTTCGCGCAACGCGCCCGCGAGACCGACGCTCCCGTCGACCTCTTCGAGTACGCGCACCTCGACCACATGCTGCTCATCGACCCGGCGGGGCCCCACTGGCCGGCCATCGAGGGCTGGGTGCGCAGCCGACGGCACGACCGACGAAAGGAAGCTTCATGACCATCGCCCCGGATGCTTCGATCCTCGCGCTCCCCGACGCGACACCCGACATCAGCGACGACGCTTTCGTGGCGTCCGGCGCTCGAGTGATCGGGGATGTCGTCCTGGGGCCAGGGGCGAGCGTCTGGTACGACGCCGTCTTGCGCGGGGACGGCGCCGCGATCGTCGTTGGGGCGCGGTCGAACGTGCAGGACAACGTTTCGATCCACGTCGACAGCGGACGCCCGGTCAGGATCGGAGCTGACGTGTCGATCGGGCACAACGCGGTCGTCCACGGCTGCACGATCGGCGACGGCTCCCTCATCGGGATGGGGAGCGTGATCCTCTCGGGTGCCGAGATCGGGCCGGGATGCCTCGTCGCCGGGGGAGCGGTGGTGCTGGAGGGGATGGTGATTCCGGCCGGGTCGCTGGTCGCCGGCGTCCCCGCGAAGGTGCGGCGAGCCCTGACCGAGGAGGAGCGAGAGAAGATCCGGCGCAACGCGGAGACGTACCTCGGGCACGCGGCGCGGCATGCCGACGCGCGAACCGTCGAGGAACGGATCGAGTGGGAGGACTGACGAGCGCTCGTGAGGGCGACACCGGCGAATCCGGCGCGTCGGTTGAAGCGTGCTCCTAACGCCGGGCAGGCTGGGAGCTTCGCCCGCAGACAGGAGATCCATGATCATCGCCATCAGCACCGCCCTCCCGCTTCTCGCCGCAGGCCTCCTGGTCCTCTGGACCGCGTACCGCGCCTCCCGACGGACACTGCCGCTGAACTTCTGGATCGGAGTGCGCACGTCGACGACCGTGCGCTCCGAGGAGGCCTGGACCATCGGACATGCCGCCGCCGCGACAGCGTTCTCGGTCGGTGGCATCGGGCTGATCGTCGCGGCGGCCGCCGCGGTGTTCGCGGGAGAAGAGTTCGCGATCTACGCCGCCATGGCAGGGTGCGCGTGGATCGTGCTGTGGATGATCATCGCCGCGGCCGCGGCCAACAAAGCTGCGGGACAGGTGGCCCAGGAGCCGTGACCAAGCCTGGAGGGGTGACGGCGCGGGGAGCTGCGCCGTGGCGTGACGCCGGTACTTTTGCGGTGTGGATGCCATCGACCAGGAATCGAGCGGGACGGTGTCGCTGGGCACGGAGTGGGCGACCGCGGAGGACTACTCGCGGGATCTGACCAGCCGGTCGGGTGGACGGGTTCGTCAGGCCGGGGCCTCGGTCGAATTCCTGGACTGGACGATCGACGGGCGCCGTCTTCGTTCGCTGCTGCGCCTTCCGTCGGGGCGGGTTCCCGACGAACGTACGCGGGTGCTCGCGGGGGAGGAGGGGCACCCGTGGGCGTCTGCGAGCCTCCTCGCCCTTCTCGAGGATCAGCACGAAACCAGAGACAGCCGGGTCCGTTACGACACGGGACGAACCGCCGTCCTGTACTGCCCTCAGTGCCAGGACCTCGGTTGCCCGGCAGTCACCGCGCACATCGAGTTCGACGAATCCACGGTGCGCTGGCGACAGCTGGGTTACGAGACCGAATTCTCGGAGTCACCGACATTCGAGACCTTCGATCGGATCGACCTGACGTTCGACCGCGTTCAGTACGAGGCCACGATCCGACAGCTTCTCGCTGTCTGGGGGCCCGGCACGTGGGACGGCCGGTGATGTGGAGGGGATGACGGGAATCGAACCCGCACCATCAGTTTGGAAGACTGAGGCTCTACCATTGAGCTACATCCCCGCGGCGGCGAACCGCAGCGTCCTCCACTCTACTTCACGAGCGGACGTGCCATGAACACCGCGTCGTTCCCGAGTCGTTCCGTGCCGCCCCTGTCGGCGGGAAACTCCGGATGCCGGGGGCGACAGCCCCCGCGACCTGATCGTCTAGACTCTCAGGGGTCGTTTCGTCGAACGCGCGCTGCGCGTCGCCCCGGGGCGTAGCTCAGCTTGGTAGAGCGCCCGCTTTGGGAGCGGGAGGCCGCAGGTTCAAATCCTGTCGCCCCGACGTGACGGCCCCCAGACCACAGGCCTAGCCGGCCCCCGCGTGCGCGCGGGCCACACAAGGAGAACACACCGCATGGTCAACAGCACCGTCGAGAAGCTCAGCCCGACCCGGGTCAAGCTCCACATCACGGTCTCGCCCGACGAGCTCAAGCCGAGCATCGCGCACGCGTACGAGCACATCGCCCGCGACGTGCAGATCCCCGGCTTCCGCAAGGGCAAGGTCCCCGCGCCGATCATCGACCAGCGCATGGGCCGTGGCGCCGTCATCGAGCACGCCGTCAACGAGGGTCTCGACGGGTTCTACCGCGAGGCCGTCGAGGCGCAGGAGCTGCGTGTCATCGGCCGCCCCAACGCCGAGATCGTCGAGCTCCCCGATCTCAAGGACTTCTCGGGTGACCTGGTCGTCGACGTCGAGGTTGACGTCCGCCCCGAGTTCGACCTTCCCGCTTACGACAGCATCACCGTGACCGTCGACGCCGTCGAGGCCGACGAAGCGGGGATCGACGCCGAACTCGACCGCCTGCGCGCGCGCTTCGGCACGCTCGTGACGGTCGACCGTCCCGCCGCGAAGGGCGACTTCGTCGAGCTCGACCTCGTCGCCACGATCGACGGCGCCGAGATCGACCGCGCCGAGGGCGTGTCGTACGAGGTCGGCTCCGGCGAGCTTCTCGAGGGCATCGACGAGGCCATCGACTCGCTCACCGCCGACGAAGAGACCACGTTCCGCTCGAAGCTCGTCGGCGGCGACCACGCCGGCGACGAGGCCGAGGTCTCGGTCAAGATCACGGCTGTCAAGGAGCGCGAGCTCCCCGAAGCCGACGACGACTTCGCGCAGATGGCATCCGAGTTCGACACCATCGCCGAGCTCCGTGAGTCGCTCAGCGAGCGCGTGTCGCAGCAGGCCGTCTTCACGCAGGGCTCCGCCGCGCGCGACAAGTTCATCGACGCGCTGCTCGAGGCCGTCGAGATCCCGGTCCCGCCGCAGCTCATCGAGGATGAGGTGCACAACCACCTCGAGGGCGAGAACCGTCTCGAGGACGACGTCCACCGCGCCGAGGTCACCGAGGCGAGCGAGAAGCAGTTCCGCACGCAGATGGTGCTCGACAAGATCGCGGAAGACGCCGACGTGCAGGTGTCGCAGGACGAGCTGACCCAGTACCTCATCCAGTCGGCCGCGCAGTACAACATGGCGCCGCAGGACTTCGTGAACGCGCTGCAGCAGGGCAACCAGCTCCCCGCGCTCGTCGGCGAGGTCGCGCGTAACAAGGCGCTCGCGATCGCGCTGGGCAAGGTCACCGTCGTCGACACCAACGGCAAGCCCGTCGATCTCACCGGCTTCGTCGCGGTTGAGGGCGAAGAGGCCGCCGCGGAGGACGAGGTCGTCGAAGAGGCGCAGGAGATCGCGGATGCCGCGGCCGATGCCGACGCCGTCATCGACGCCGAAGAGGCCCCCGCCAAGGCTCCGGCCAAGAAGCGCGCCCCCGCGAAGAAGAAGGCCGCCGACGCGCCCGCCGCTGACGAGGCCCCGGCCGAGGAAGCGCCCGAGAAGGCTCCGGCCAAGAAGCGCGCCCCCGCGAAGAAGAAGGCCGCGGACAGCGAGTGAGTCGTGACGAGGGGGCGGATGCCATGGCATCCGCCCCCTTTCGCGTTCCCGGGACCGCGCTACCGAAACGCGCACCCGAACAGAACCGTCGAGTGTCCAAGACACGCCGCAATGCCCGGTGGGGAAACGGCGTGTCTTGGACACTCGGCGGGCACCGCACAGAGAAGGATCGGGCCCATCATGAACGACTGGCAGAACCGAGTGGACGCCGTCTGGGCGGACGAGACCCTCACGCCCGGTGACGTGATCGAGCGGATCGACGCGCTCTCGAGCGAACGGCCGGAGGACGACGCGGTAGCCCTGTTCGAGCGAGCGGGTGCACGCGACTCCGCCGGCGTCGAGGCCGAAGCGGAGGCCCTCTACCGCCGTGCCCTCGCGCTCGGTCTCGACGACGAGCGCCGCACGCGCGCGACGATCCAGCTCGCCAGCACCATCCGCAACCTGGGCAAGACCGCCGAAGCCCTCGCGATGCTGCGCGCGGAGTACGAGCGCGAACCGCGCGGACCCCTGCACGACGCGGCTGCGGCGTTCTACGCGCTCGCGCTGGTGTCGAGCGGCGAGCCCGAGCGGGCGGCATCCATCGCCCTCCAAGCCCTCGCCCCGCACCTTCCGCGCTATACCCGGTCGGTGACCGGATACGCGCGAGAAATCGCCGACGACCGCGTCTGATCCGCCCGCGGCGAACACGGCATCCCGCCCCGGAACGCGCCGGTAGATTCGTTGCAGATCACCGGAAGAGGAGCACAAATGCCCGAACCCCTTATGGCAACGAGCGTCTTCGACAGGCTGCTGAAGGACCGCATCATCTGGCTCGGTTCGGAGGTGCGTGACGAGAACGCCAACGAGATCTGCGCGAAGATCCTCCTGCTCGCCGCAGAAGACCCGCAGAAGGACATCTACCTCTACATCAACTCGCCCGGCGGCTCGATCACGGCCGGTATGGCGATCTACGACACGATGCAGTTCGTGCCGAACGACATCGTCACCGTCGGTATCGGCATGGCGGCCTCGATGGGGCAGCTGCTGCTCACGAGCGGCACCAAGGGCAAGCGCTACATCACGCCCAACGCCCGTGTGCTGCTCCACCAGCCCCACGGCGGGTTCGGCGGAACGTCGAGCGACATCCAGACGCAGGCGCAGCTGATCCTCGACATGAAGCGCCGCCTCGCCGAGATCACCGCCTCGCAGACCGGCAAGAGCGTCGAGCAGATCAACGCCGACGGTGACCGCGACCGCTGGTTCACCGCTCAGGAAGCCCTCGAGTACGGCTTCGTCGACCACATGCGCGAACACGCCACCGACGTCACCGGCGGCGGCGGAACCGCGGCCTGAGTCGAGAGGAAAAGGACACCGATATGAACATCCCCACCTTCGGCGGCGCTGCGGCGCACATGCCTTCGAGCCGCTACGTCCTTCCTCAGTTCGAGGAGCGAACGGCGTACGGCTACAAGCGCCAGGACCCGTACAACAAGCTGTTCGAGGACCGCGTCATCTTCCTGGGCGTCCAGGTCGACGATGCCTCGGCCGACGACGTCATGGCCCAGCTGCTCGTTCTCGAGTCGCAGGACCCCGACCGCGACATCATCATGTACATCAACTCGCCCGGTGGCTCGTTCACGGCCATGACGGCGATCTACGACACGATGCAGTACGTCTCGCCGCAGATCCAGACGGTCGTGCTCGGACAGGCCGCGTCCGCGGCATCCGTCCTGCTCGCCGCCGGCGCGCCCGGCAAGCGTCTCGCCCTGCCCAACGCCCGCATCCTGATCCACCAGCCCGCGATGGGCGAGGCCGGTCACGGACAGGCGTCGGACATCGAGATCCAGGCCGCCGAGATCCTGCGCATGCGCACCTGGCTCGAAGAGACCATGGCCCGCCACACGGGTCAGGACGCGGCGAAGGTCAACAAGGACATCGATCGCGACAAGATCCTCTCGGCCCAGGAGGCGATGGAGTACGGCATCGTCGACCAGGTGCTGACCACGCGCAAGCGTCAGCCGGCGGCACTCACCGCCTGACGCCTCCCGCGTCGCTTCGACGCCCCGCAGACCCGTTTCGGTCTGCGGGGCGTCGTCTTGCGAGGATCACACCGGCCCCGTGCGCGCAAATGCCCTCTGTTCGCTCGGGCACGGGTTAGGCTCGTGGCACACAGGCGTGAGGGCGCCGGGTGACGAGGAGGAACAGGCATGGCACGCATCGGAGAAAGCGCCGATCTGTTCAAATGCTCCTTCTGCGGAAAGAGCCAGAAGCAGGTGCAGCAGCTGATCGCCGGTCCCGGTGTGTACATCTGCGATGAATGCGTCGAGCTCTGCAACGAGATCATCGAAGAGCGCATGGCCGAGTCTTCTGCGGGCGAGGTCGCCGAGTTCGACCTGCCCAAGCCTCGCGAGATCTTTTCGTTCCTCGAGGAGTACGTCGTCGGGCAGGAGCCCGCGAAACGCGCCCTCGCCGTCGCCGTCTACAACCACTACAAGCGCGTCCGGGCGCACGGGACCCTGCAGCCGGCCGAGGCCCGCGCCGAAGAGATCGACATCGCCAAGAGCAACATCCTGCTGCTCGGGCCGACCGGCTGCGGTAAGACCTACCTCGCGCAGACGCTCGCCAAGCGTCTCAACGTGCCCTTCGCGGTCGCGGATGCCACTGCCCTGACCGAGGCCGGGTACGTCGGCGAAGACGTCGAGAACATCCTGCTCAAGCTCCTGCAGGCAGCCGACTTCGATGTGAAGCGCGCCGAGACGGGCATCATCTACATCGACGAGGTCGACAAGATCGCGCGCAAGGCCGAGAACCCCTCGATTACGCGCGACGTGTCGGGGGAGGGCGTCCAGCAGGCCCTCCTGAAGATCCTCGAGGGCACCGTGGCGTCGGTCCCCCCGCAGGGCGGTCGGAAGCACCCCCACCAGGAGTTCATCCAGATCGACACGACCAACGTGTTGTTCATCGTCGCCGGGGCCTTCGCGGGCCTCGAGGAGATCATCTCCGCGCGCGTCGGCAAGCACGGCGTGGGCTTCGGTGCTCCTCTGCAGCGCAAAGAAGATGCGCCCGACCTGTTCAGCGAGGCGCTGCCCGAAGACCTGCACAAGTTCGGTCTGATCCCCGAGTTCATCGGTCGCCTGCCCGTCGTGGCATCCGTCTCGCCGCTCGATCAGGACGCGCTGATGGAGATCCTCACGGCTCCCCGCAATGCGCTCGTCAAGCAGTATCAGCGCATGTTCGAGCTCGATGGGGTGCAGCTGGAGTTCGACGAAGACGCGCTTCGCGCGATCGCCGACCTCGCTGTCGCCCGGAAGACCGGCGCGCGCGGCCTGCGCGCGATCCTCGAAGACGTCCTGGGGCCGATCATGTTCGATGTGCCTTCGTCCGACGACATCGCGAAGGTCGTCATCACGCGGGCGGCTGTCGAAGACGGTGCGCAGCCGACGATCGTCCTGGCACAGAAGCGCCGCAGCGCCTGACGCGCGTGGGGGCCTGGCGCGGCCGCGGTGCTTCGCTGTGCGTGCGACCGTTCACCGTCGGCGGGATCGCGCGCGGTGCACGACTTGTTCTTCGCGAGACGCCGGAGGTTGCACTGTCCCTCGCGCTCGACGCCCTGCGCGCGGAGCGTTTCGACCTCGGGGACGATCGCGTGTGGCCTGGGCGCTCCGGGAGCGCGATTCGGAGTGGATCGCTCAGGACGTGCGCATCGGCCACCCGGATCCGTCGTGGAACACCGGATTCGTGGATGCCATGCTGTCGGACACGCTTCTGACGGTGGTGCGGGTCTGACGGTGGTGCCGGGCCTCTGGCGGCACGCCACGTCGACGGTGGTCGTCGCCAGTGCGCGTCCTCACGAGCAGGGCTCGGAGGTGGTGATCTTCGCGCACGTGAGCGTCCGAGGCTGGACGTCGTCGAATGACGCGGCTCCGCTGCTGAAGGCGGCTCTGGACCGCGTCGAGGCATCCGCGAGGTGGTGTCGCGCGAGCCGATGCACGGCATTCCGAATGACGGAGCTCCGGCTTCGCAGTCCTTCGTGCGCGAGGTGCTCGGCTGGCGCTAGGGCGTATCGGGGGAGCTCTCACGCCCCTCCACCTCACCGATAAACGCCGTCCGCTCACATAAACGCGCTCTCCCCGCGTTTCTGCGCGCCAACAGCGTTTATGGATGCCGCGGCAGTTCGGCGGGCGCGGCCATCGACGCCGACCACCCCCAACGCGGACAGCCCACCCCGACGGCCCCGCTCCCGCCACCCGATGCCGGCGATCCCTCGCCCGCCACCCGCGCAGCGCACACCGTCGCCCGGGGATCCCTTCTGCACATCGGAGCAATATCCGGATCCATCCCCACCGGGGCTCCCGAGCCCCCGTCGATGTCGGACCCCCTCGCTAGCATGCACACATGCATACCGACGCCTCATCGACACCACCGGAAGGCGGGCCGCGAGCCCTGTCCGCGGTGCTCGGCGAGGTGCTCCGCACGGGCGCCGCGGTCGCCGCCGCGGAGGTGGCGCGCACCCGCGCCCTAGCGGAGGCGGGGCATCTCGCGCGGGATGTGATGGCCGAAAGGCCCTCGTCCTCGCGGGCCGCGGAGATGGCATTGCGCGAGGTTGCGTCGGAGATCGCGGCGGCCGAGCACGTCTCCGACCGGTCCCTGCAGACGCAGATCAACCGCGCCATGACCCTCGTCGACGACTACCCCATCACCCTCTCGGCGTGGGAGCAGGGCGCGATCACCCGCGCCCACGTGCACACAATCCTCGACATCGGCGCGCCCCTGCCCACCGAGGTCCGCGCCGAGTTCGACACCCTCGCAGTCGCCGCCGCCGACGGGCTCAGCCCGGGGCGGTTGCGCACCCGCCTGGCAGCGCTCGCCGAGAGCCTGCAACCCACGACGATCACCGAACGCCACCAGCGGGGCCGCGACACCCGCTGCGTAAGGGTCATCACGGGGCGAGACGGGATGTCCGACCTGATCGCGACCCTCCCCACGATCCTCGCCGTCGGCATCTACGACCGCCTCACGCAGCAGGCCCGCACGCTGATCGACTCGCGCGGCGATACTCCGACGTCGGCCACGGATGAGCGCACCACCGCGCAGGTACGCGCCGACATCCTCGCCGACCTCCTTCTCACCGCCGCCCCCGACGCCGACCCCACCCGCGCCGATGACGGCCCCGGCACCCTCGGCGCGATCCGCGGCCGTGTCCAGGTCGTCGTGCCCGCGCTGACCATGCTCGACCCGCAGCACGAGAACACCG
>NZ_JBFBJJ010000033.1:0-27878 GCF_040686055.1 Microbacterium sp. NPDC086615 | reverse complement strand
AACTCATCCCGACGACGATCCTTCTCCTCCGAAAACGACACGGTGGTCGCAACCTCCCAAAATCTGGGGTGTTGCGACCACCGTTAGAACCCGCGCGGGGCGGGCGCCTTCTTCATGTGACTCAGCGCGCGGCGGAGTCGGTGTCGTCCTTCTGGGCTGCCGCCTGCGGCGGGGCGGGAGCGGTCGAGGGCGTCTCGATGTCGGCGTCCTCGACGGCGATCGGGGCCGTGGTGGTCGGGGCCGCGGAAGGGGCGGTCGCGAAGGCCGGAGCCTGCTCGGGCGCCGTTTCTTCGTCGCTGGTCCAGTCGATGGTCTCGATGGCGACCTCGGGGTTCGTGCGCGTCGAGACGACGGTGGCGACGGCGAGTGCCGAGGCGAGGCCGATCGCGCCCGCGGCGAGCACGGCGGCGCCCACCGACACCCACGACTGGGCGACGTAGACGGTGACGACCGTGGCGTTCGGGTCGTTGACCAGGGCCTGGATCGCGTTGACCTGAGCCAGGACGAGGACGAGTCCGCCGATCACTGCGGCGAGCGACGCGATCACGAGAACCCAGAACGGGACGTTGGTGACCAGACGGGGACGGGTCTGCATGAGATGTACTCCTTGTCGTTCCGCGCCCGGGGGAGGCGCGGATGCGGTTTCCGGTGGCGAGGCACCGGGGATCCGGGCGCAGGGGTGCACCGGACAGTCCACGGTGTCGCACGCGTCATGGCGGTGGCTAGGGGTCGCCGATGAATCCTCTATGAGCGTATAAGGGGCACTCCTCGCCAAACGCGAAGGCCGCCCCTGCGCACGGCATCCGGGGCGACCTTCGCGATCTCGACGTTCGTCAGCCGCGAGCGGACGCCGCCTCGCGCCGGTCGGCGGCGGCGACGGATGCCGCGGGCTTCTTCAGCCGCAGCACGACGACGGTCATCGCGGCGGCGGCGAGGGCCGCGAGCACCATGTGGGTGCCGACGGCGATCTCGGGCAGGCCGTTGCGCGCCTGGTACAGACCGACGGCGATCTGCACGAGCTCGACCGCCAGGAGGGCTGTTGCCCACCGACGTACGGGCAGTCGCAGACGCCACGCGGCGATGACGACGATCAGCGTCAGGATGAAGAGGGCGTACCCCGGCCAGGAGTGCACGTGCTCCAGCACCTCTGCGTCGAACCCGTTGCGACCCGCCGCGGCGTCGCCCGAGTGGGGGCCGGCCCCGGTGGTGAGCACGCCGAACACGATCGTGAGGGCGAGGACGCCCGTGGTCGCGTGGACGAGGCCGGCGAACCAGCGCGGCACGGCGAGGACGCGGCTCCCGGCCGGACCCGACATCAGCACCAGGAAGGCGGCGCACACGGCGACCAGCGACACCGAGGCGATGTAGTGGAAGCCGACGATGAAGGGATTGAGGCCCGTGAGGACGGTGACCCCGCCCACGAGCGCCTGCGCGACGACGCCGCCGAGCACGATCAGCGCGAGCACGAACAGCGCGCGGCGCTCGCGTCGCATTCGCCAGACGAGGACGACCACGACGAGGGCCAGGATGCCGACGAGCCCCGTCAGCGTCCGGTTTCCGAACTCGATGACCCCGTGGATTCCCATTTCGGGGGTGTTGACGATCGAGTCGGCGGTGCAACGCGGCCAGGTGGGGCAGCCGAGCCCCGAACCGGTCAGACGGACGGCGCCGCCGGTGCCGATGATCAGGACCTCCGCGACGAACGAGAGCCACGCGAAGACCCGCACGCGGCGGTCGACGTCGGCCGGTAGCCATTCGACGAAGCGGCGGAGCCCTCCGGCGAGGCGAGAGCGGGCGGGGGAGGTCGAGGCGGAGGACATGCGTCGGGCTTCCTGGCAGCGGGCCGCTCGGGGCCGTCGGGGCAGTGGTGCTGCCGTGCCAGGAGCGGGTCTTGCCTGTAGAATCAAAGGGTCCGGGTGCAGCGCTCACGCGTTCGGCACCAGAGACAGTCTAGGCGCGCAGCCAGCGCCTTCGAGCGGGCTCACCAGCGACCTTCCTGAGACTTCGACCGGAGTCCGGAATGTCGGGGCGGATGACACCGTTGCAGCCCGAGAAGGAGAGTGATCACCATGTCCGATGTCCTCATCGACCGACCAGAGCTCGAGAGCCTGGGACAATACGAGTTCGGCTGGCACGACACCGACGCCGCCGGCGCGGTGGCCCAGCGCGGGATCAACGAGGACGTGGTGCGCGGCATCTCCGCTCTCAAGTCCGAGCCCGAGTGGATGCTGAAGACCCGTCTGAAGGGGTACCAGCTCTTCGGTCGCAAGCCGATGCCGACGTGGGGCGCCGACCTCTCCGACATCGACTTCGACAACATCAAGTACTTCGTGCGCTCGACCGAGAAGCAGGCGCAGTCGTGGGAGGACCTCCCCGAGGAGATCCGCAACACGTACGAGAAGCTCGGTATCCCCGAGGCCGAGCGCCAGCGTCTCGTCGCCGGTGTCGCCGCCCAGTACGAGTCCGAGGTCGTCTACCACCAGATCCGCGAGGACCTGGAGCAGCAGGGCGTCATCTTCATGGACACCGACACGGCCCTGCGCGAGCACCCCGAGTTCTTCGAGGAGTACTTCGGCACCGTCATCCCCGCGGGCGACAACAAGTTCGCGGCGCTGAACACGGCGGTGTGGTCGGGCGGCTCGTTCGTCTACGTCCCGAAGGGCGTGCACGTCGAGATCCCGCTGCAGGCGTACTTCCGCATCAACACGGAGAACATGGGCCAGTTCGAGCGGACGCTGATCATCGCCGACGAAGACAGCTACGTCCACTACATCGAGGGCTGCACGGCTCCGATCTACAAGTCGGACTCCCTGCACTCGGCCGTGGTCGAGATCATCGTGAAGAAGAACGCCCGCGTGCGCTACACGACGATCCAGAACTGGTCGAACAACGTCTACAACCTCGTCACCAAGCGCGCCGTCGCCCACGAGGGCGCGACCATGGAGTGGGTCGACGGCAACATCGGCTCCAAGGTGACGATGAAGTACCCGTCCATCTACCTCATGGGCGAGCACGCCAAGGGCGAGACCCTGTCGGTCGCGTTCGCCGGTCCCGGTCAGCACCAGGACGCGGGCGCGAAGATGATCCACATGGCGCCGTACACGCAGTCGTCGATCGTCTCGAAGTCCATCGCCCGCGGCGGCGGTCGCGCCGGCTACCGCGGTGAAGTGCGGGTGGATGCCAACGCGCACCACTCCGCGAACACCGTGCGCTGCGACGCGCTCCTGGTCGACACGATCTCGCGTTCCGACACGTACCCGGCGATCGACATCCGCGTCGACGACGTGCAGCTCGGCCACGAGGCGACCGTCTCGAAGGTCAGCGAGGAGCAGCTCTTCTATCTGCAGTCCCGCGGCCTTCCCGAAGACGAGGCCATGGCCATGATCGTGCGCGGGTTCATCGAGCCGATCGCCCGCGAGCTCCCCATGGAGTACGCGCTCGAACTCAACAAGCTCATCGAAATGGGCATGGAAGGCAGTGTTGGTTAAGTGACGACTGCGACTGAAACTCCCGCAGCCGCCAGCGGTCATGTCGACCCGGCAGCCCTCGTGGCATCCGTCGTCCCGGTGCAGACGCGCTCGGAGCGACCCACGTCGTTCGACCCCGCCGACTTCGGCGTTCCCACCGGCCGCGAGGTCAACTGGAAGCTGAGCCCGGTCGATCGGCTCGCGCCGCTCTTCGTCGACGAGGCCGGCCCGACCGGCGTCATCGAGGTCGACGTCCAGGCGCCCGCGGCGGTCGAGCAGCTGCGTCTCGCGGCGGGCGATGCCCCGCGCGGTGAGCACTTCCGCCCCGAGGACCTGCCCGCCGCCCTGGCGTGGACGCACGAGCCCGAGGCTCCGCTGCTGCGCATCCCGGCGAACGTCGAGCTCGACGAGCCGATCGTCGTGCGGCTCACCGGCACGGGCGGCCTCGCGCACGCCCACGTCGTGATCGAGGCGCAGCCGAACTCCCGCGGCACCGTCGTGCTGCGGCACGAGGGCAGCGCGCAGCACGCTCAGAACGTCGAGATCCTCGTCCGCGACGGCGCAGAGCTCACGGTCGTGTCGGTGCAGAACTGGAACGACGACGCGATTCACGCCGCCTCGCATCAGGCTCGCGTCGACCGCGACGCGAAGCTCACCCACGTCGTGGTGAGCTTCGGTGGCGGCGTCGTCCGCGTCAACCCGTCGGTCGAGCTCGCCGGCGCCGGCAGCGAGGGACGCCTGTACGGCCTGTCGTTCTCGGACGCCGGCCAGCACCTCGAGTCGCAGGTCTACCTGCACCACAAGGGTCCGCACACCGTCGGCGACGTGCTCTACAAGGGTGCGCTCCAGGGTGAGAGCGCCCGGAGCGTGTGGATCGGCGACGTCCTCATCGGTTCGGATGCCACGGGCACCGACTCGTACGAGGCCAACCGCAACCTCGTGCTCACCGATGGTGCGCGCGCCGACTCGATCCCCAACCTCGAGATCGAGACGGGCGACATCCAGGGCGCCGGCCACGCCAGCGCCACGGGTCGCTTCGACGACGAGCAGCTGTTCTACCTCCAGGCCCGCGGCATCGCCGAGGAAGAGGCGCGGCGTCTCGTCGTGCTCGGCTTCCTCAGCGAGATCGTCCAGCGCATCGGCATCCCGGAGCTCGAGAGCGAGCTCATCGCGGCGATCGAGCGCGAGCTGGCCGAGGGGGCTGCCGCGTGAGCGCGACGCGTGCCTGCGCGCTGAGCGACCTCGTCCAGGACGAGGCGCGGCGTGTCGAGATCGACGGCGTCGCGATCGCCGTCGTGCTCGACGGTAACGGCGATGTCCACGCGATCGGCGACGTCTGCACGCACGGCGACATCTCGCTGTCCGACGGCTTCGTCGAGGGAGAGACGCTGGAGTGCTGGGCACACGGCTCCGCCTTCTCGTTGAAGACCGGCCGCCCGCTGAACCTCCCGGCCTACGAGCCGGTCCCCGTGTACGAGGTCGTGATCGACGGAGACGACGTGCTCATCGATCCGTCCGTCACCAAGGCGACGGCCTGAGCGCCGCCCACGACGCCGCTCACGACGACGCCCACGACCTGAAGACTTTACGAGTAAGGAACACCATGTCTGTCCTCGAGATCCGCGACCTCCACGTGACGGTCGAGACGGAGAACGGTACGACCCCGATCCTCAACGGTGTGACGCTGACCATGCGCACCGGTGAGACCCACGCCATCATGGGCCCCAACGGCTCCGGCAAGTCGACCCTGGCGTACACGATCGCCGGTCACCCGAAGTACACCGTGACGAGCGGTTCGATCACCCTCGACGGTGAGGACGTGCTCGAGATGAGCGTCGACGAGCGCGCTCGCGCCGGCCTTTTCCTCGCGATGCAGTACCCCGTCGAGATCCCCGGTGTCACGGTCACCAACTTCCTGCGCACGGCCAAGACGGCCATCGACGGCGAGGCGCCGGCGATCCGCAGCTGGACCAAGGACGTCAAGGGCGCCATGGAGAACCTGCGCATGGACGCGAAGTTCGCCTCGCGCAACGTCAACGAGGGCTTCTCGGGTGGCGAGAAGAAGCGTCACGAGATCCTCCAGCTCGAGCTGCTGAAGCCGAAGATCGCCGTCCTCGACGAGACCGACTCCGGCCTCGACGTCGACGCGCTCAAGATCGTGTCCGAGGGCGTCAACCGCGCCAAGGAGCAGACCGACCTCGGTGTGCTGCTCATCACGCACTACACCCGCATCCTGCGCTACATCCGCCCCGATTACGTGCACGTGGTCGTGAAGGGCCGGATCGTCGAAGAGGGCGGTCCCGAGCTCGCCGACCGACTCGAGGAAGAGGGCTACGACCGCTTCCTCGAGGCCGGTACCCCGATCGACGCGTAAGATCGTTACATGACCGCAACCCTCGCTCCCGAGAAGTACGACGAGGTCACCGAGGCCCTGAAAGACGTCATGGACCCCGAACTGGGGATCAACGTCGTCGACCTCGGCCTCATCTACGACCTCGCGTGGGACGACGAGAACGACGCGCTCGTCATCCACATGACCCTCACCTCGGCCGGCTGCCCGCTGACCGACGTGCTCGAAGAGCAGACGGCCCAGGCCCTCGACAACGTCGTGGATCGCTTCCGCATCAACTGGGTGTGGATGCCGCCGTGGGGCCCCGAACGGATCACCGACGACGGCCGCGACATGATGCGCGCCCTCGGCTTCGCGATCTGAACACGATCTGAACACGACGTCCTCATCCCGGAGTCCATGGTTCTGCGCCCTCGGCTTCGCGATCTGAACACTTCATCGAATGCCCATCCCTCCGGGGGTGGGCATTCGTCTTTCACCCCGGATCGACATCGGTTCGTGTTTCTCCGTCTGACACCGGGATTCCGTGGCGTCCTGGGCTCTCATTAGGCTTTCGGGATGAGCGTTCCCCCCTTGAAAGCCCTGCCGCTCGACCTTCTCCGCCAGCGCAGCAGCACCAAGTGGCGCTCCTACCGCGACGATGTCATTCCGATGTTCGTGGCGGAAACGGACTTCGCTCTCGCGCCCGCCATCACGGCGGCGTTGCACCGCGCCGTCGAGATCGGCGACACCGGCTACACGCCCCCGCGACCCGGCATCGATCTCGACTTCGCCGCGTACGCCGACCGTCGCTGGGGATGGCGCCCCGACCCCGCGCGAATCCGCTGGACCGGGGACGTGATGATGGGGGTCGTCGAGGTGCTGCGCGCGGTCACCTCGCCGGGCGACCGCGTGATCGTCACCCCGCCGGTGTACCCCCCGTTCTACGACACCGTGGAGGAAGCTGGCGCAGTCGTCGAACGCGTCCCGCTGCTCGACGACGGCGAGCGTTGGTCTCTCGACCTCGAGGGGATCGAGCGCGCGCTGGCGGACGGCGCCCGCTCGGTGCTGCTCTGCAATCCGCACAACCCCACCGGGACCGTCCACACGCGGGAGTCGCTCGCGGAGCTCGCCCGGCTGGTGCACCGCTACGGGGCCACGGTCGTCAGCGACGAGATCCATGCGCCCCTGACCCACGCACCGTCCGTCTTCACCCCGTTCCTGGATGCCGGGCCCGAGGCGGCTGCTGTGGGCTACGCGGTCACGAGCGCGAGCAAGACGTACAATCTGGCGGGCCTGAAGTGCGCCGTGATCGTGACCGGCTCGGAGGAGACCGCGGCGGTGGTGCGGGGGCTACCGTGGGAGGTGGAGTGGCGGGCAGGGCTCTTCGGCGTGATCGCCAACCGCGCCGCCTTCGCGGCCGAGAGCGACGCGTGGCTCGATCAACTGCTGGTCGCCCTCGACGAGAACCGCCGTCTTCTGGCGGAGCTGCTCGCTGAGCATCTGCCGCTCGCGCGTTACCGCCTGCCCGAGGCGGGGTTCCTCGCCTGGGTGGACGTGTCGGCGTACGGCTGGGGCGACAACCCGGCGCCCCACATCCGCCGCGAGGCGAAGGTCGCCCTGCATCACGGTCCGCTCTTCGGGGCGGAGGGTGTGGGCCACGTCCGCATCAACGTCGGGTGTGCGCCCGAGGTGCTGCGCGAGGCGATCGAGCGGATCGGCCGGCTCGCGCGCGGCGCGTGACGGCCGGTCGTTCGACCGTGGGGTAACGGATGCCGGGGTCCTGGCATCCGGGAATAGGTAAGGGTATCCTTATCCGGTGACCGCCACCGCCACGCGCCCCGCCTACCGTCCTTACGTCGCCGTGGTGAAGGAGGCACGCAGGCTGTCGCCGCACTTCGCGCGAATCACGTTCACCTCCGCGGATTTCGACGTTTTCGGCACCGACCGACGTGACCAGCGGATCAAGATCGTGCTGCCCGGGCCGGACGGACAGTTGTGCGACATCGGTCAGAACGATCCGTCGGCGATCGACAACGGCGAGTGGTACGTCCGCTGGAGGGATCTGCCCGACGCGGAGCGGATGCCGTTCCGCACGTACACCGTGCGGCGGATCGATCCCGAGGCGCGCGAGCTCGACGTCGACTTCGTGCTGCACCACGACGCCGGGCCCGCGGGGGCGTGGGCCGAGGCCGCGGCGCCGGGGGACTCGATCCTCGTCGTCGGTCCCGACGCGCGCAGCCCCGAGTCGGCGCAGGGGATCGACTTCCACCCGGGCACGGCTCGGCGCCTTCTGCTGGCCGGCGACGAGACCGCCGCTCCGGCGATGTGCGCGGTGCTCGAGGGACTCGAGCTCGACATGGACGTCGACGCGTTCATCGAGGTGCCGACCATCGACGACGCTCTTCCACTGGCGGTCGGCGATGCGCGGGTGACCTGGCTCGCCCGCGACGACCGCTCGCACGGCGAGGCCCTGATCGAAGCCGTCGAGGGGTGGACGCGAGCGTCCGGCGACGTGCTCGCCCGGGCTGCGGCCCCGCGGCCGCAGGAGCTCGAGGATATCGACCTCGAGAAGGAGCTGCTCTGGGACAGCCCGGAGGACGGAGAGGGCGAGTTCTACGCGTGGATCGCGGGGGAGTCGTCGACCGTCAAGACGCTGCGCCGGATGCTCGTGCAGGGATGCGGCGTCGACCGCAAGCGCGTCGCCTTCATGGGGTACTGGCGCGAGGGGCAGACGGAGCGCTCGGCCTAGGAACGCCCGTGACAGCGCGGGGGCTGGGATGTCGGCATCCCGGCCCCTCAGCTCGACTCAGCTCAGCTCAGCGCCTGCTCCGGCTCGGTCACCGTGTGGTGCCGTCCGATCGGGATGACCATCGGTCGACCGGTCAGGGGGTCGGGAACCACACGACTGTCGAGACCGAACACCTCGCGCACGATCGCCTCGGTGAGAACCTCGGACGGATCGCCCGCAGCGACCACGCGACCCTGCGCCATCGCGACCAGGTGGTCAGCGTAGCGCGCAGCGAGGTTCAGGTCGTGCAGCACCATCGCCACCGTCGTTCCGCGCTCGCGGTTGAGATCGGTGAGGAGATCGAGCACATCGATCTGGTGGCTGATGTCGAGGAATGTGGTCGGCTCGTCGAGCAGTAGGACGTCGGTCTCCTGTGCGAGGGCCATGGCGATCCAGACGCGCTGGCGCTGCCCGCCGCTGAGCTCGTCGACGGAACGATCCGCGAGGTGCGCGGTGTCGGTCGCTTCGAGGGCGCGCGCCACGGCGGCGTCGTCAGCGCTCGTCCACCTCGACAGCGCACCCTGATGAGGGTGGCGGCCTCGGCTGACGAGATCCGAAACGGCGATGCCGTCGGGGGCGATCGGGGACTGCGGGAGCAGTCCCAGCACGCGCGCCACCTGCTTGGTGGGTTGGCGGTGGATCGCCTTGCCGTCCAGAAGGACCTGGCCCGCCGAGGGCGTGAGCAGGCGTGCCATGGCCTTCAGTAGCGTGGACTTGCCGCACGCGTTCGCCCCGACGATCGTGGTCACCCGGCCAGGCGGGATCCGGAGGTCGAGCGTGTCGACGATGGTCCTGTCTCCGTAGCCGAGGGTGACACCCTCGGCCACCAGGGAGCGCTCGACGGTCATAGCGAAGTTCCTCCGGATCGGCTGCTGCGCACGAGCAGGTAGATGAGATAGGGCGCCCCGAGAACGCCGGTGATGACGCCCACGGGAAGGCGGGTGCCGAAGGCGTACTGGCCGCAGAAGTCGGCCACGAGGACCAGCAACGCGCCGATGAGGCCCGCGGGGAGAATGGGGGAGCCGACGGGCCCGAGGAGTCGCACCGCGATCGGGCCCGCGAGGAAAGACACGAACGCGATGGGGCCGGCGGCGGCGGTGCCGAAGGCGAGCAGCCCCACGGCGGCGACGATGAGCAGGACGCGACTACGTTCGACGGGCAGCCCCACCGCGGCGGCCGTCTCGTCGCCCATGCGCAGGATCTCGAGCCGGCCCGAGAGGGAGAGCACCACCGGTCCGAGCACGAGGACAGCGACCATCACGGGCAGCGTCCGATCCCACGTCGCATCGTTGAGGTTGCCCGTGATCCAGCGCATGGCGGCGGGCAGGTCGTACTCCGCGGCGCGCGCGATGACGTAGGACACCACGGCCTGGCACATCGCGGCGACGCCGATGCCCACGAGGATCAGCCGCGCGCCCGATCCGCCGTTTCGGTAGGCGAGGAGATAGATCGCGAGGGCGGCTGCGAGGGCGGCAGCCATCGCCAGAAACGACACGGCCGTCTCTCCGAGCCCGAGCACGACGATGCCGATCACGGCTGCCGCGCTCGCGCCGGTGTTGATGCCGATCACATCGGGGCTCGCGAGGGCGTTGCGCAGCATCGACTGGAAGATGACGCCGCCCATTCCGAAGCACAGACCCGTGAACAGCCCGGTCACCGCGCGGGGAAGGCGCAGCTCGCCCACCGTGAACGACGCTCCGGACACGCGTTGCCCGGTGAGGACCCCCCACACCTGAACGGGGGAGTAGGCCGTCTGCCCGAGCATGAGGGAGAGTGAGAAGGCGGCGATCACGAGGAGCACGAGGATGCCGGTGATCAGTGCCCACCTGCGGCGGCGGCGCTGACGCCCGGCGATGACGGAGGTCAGCGCGGGGGATGAGGGGGAGACGAGGGTGACGGTCACAGCGCTCTCATCCTCTGGCGCCGGACGAGGGCGATGAAGAACGGGGCACCGACCAGGGCGGTGACGATGCCGACCTCGATCTCCTCGGGTCGTGCGACGACGCGGCCGACGATGTCGCCGAGAGTGAGCAGGGTGGCTCCGCCGAGAGCCGACACGGGGAGCAGCCAGCGATGGTCGACACCGACGACGAGGCGGATCATGTGGGGGACGACGAGACCGACGAAGCCGATGGGCCCGGCGACCGCGGTCGCGGCTCCGCACAGGATGACGGCGCCACCGGTGGAGACGAGCCGCGCCGTGCGCACGCGCGCACCGAGCCCCGCGGCGAGCTCATCGCCGAGGGCCAGGGTGTTGAGCGTCGATGCGCAGGCGAGGCAGATCACCAGCCCGGCGAGGAGAAAAGGAAACACCTGAAGGATGGTTTCGAACGTCGCGCCGCCGACGCCGCCGATCTGCCAGAAACGGAAATCGTTCATGACGTTGATGCGCGGAAGGAGGACGGCGCTGGTGAGAGAGCTGAAGGCCACGGCACTCACGGCGCCGGCGAGCGCAAGACGCAGCGGCGTGGCTCCACCGCGGCCGAGCGAGCCGATCGCATAGACGAGGACCGCGGCCGCGGCGGCACCGATCATGCCGACCCAGATGTATGACGTGGCAGATCCGAGGCCGAAGAAGGCGATCCCCACGACGATCGCGAGTCCCGCTCCGCCGTTGATGCCCAGGATCTGCGGGTCGGCGAGGGGATTGCGCGTGGCCCCCTGCAGGACCGCGCCAGAGACCGCGAGAGCCGCGCCGACGAGGATCGCCAGCAGCGTGCGCGGAACGCGCTTGGCGACCGCGGCCGCCGAAGCGGTGTCGGTGGAACCGGTGAGCCCGGCCCAGACGTCCACGGCTGTGACGTCGCGCGCGCCGAAGGTCACCGACAGGACCGCGGCGATGACGAGCACGACGACGAGCGCCGTGACGCCGACGGCACGCCGCCGCCCCCAGTGACGCGCGCGGGCGTCGCCGGGGGCGGCGAGTGTCGGGGAGACAGCGGTCATCGGGCCGACGGGCGGGTGAGCCGCATCAGGACGCGGCCTTCTCCGCGGCGGCCCCGACGAGGCCGATGTACTCATCGCCGTAGCTCGTGCCGATGTTGAGCGGCGTCGGGGTGATGGCCGACGAGAGGGTCGAGCCGCTCTCGATCACAGCGATCGCCCCGTTCGCCACGGCCGGGATCTTCGACAGCAGCGGGTCGGCCTGCATCGCGGCGATCATGCCGTCGGCTCCGTAGGCCACCATGACCTGGACGTCGGCGAAGTTCTCGATCTGCTCGGTGGAGGGGGTGAACCAGAAGGTGTCCGATGCCGCCGACTGCGAGGCGACGTAGGAGGACGGCGCGAGCCCGAGCTCCTCGAGGTAGCCCATGCGCGGGTCCAGCGTGTTGTAGAAGCCGAGCGTCGACAGGTTGGTCGGGTCGTAGTACGTGAGGAGCGACTTCTTGTCGGCGATGGCGGGATATTTCGCCGCTTCGTCGGTGATGTGCTTCTCCTTGTCGGCGACGAGTGCCTCGGCCTCGTCCTTCAGGCCGAGCGCGGTGCCGTCCAGGACGGTCATGTCCTGCCAGGTGGTGCCCCACGCGACATTCTGGAAGGTCACGACCGGCGCGATCTTGCTGAGTGTGTCGTACTGCTCCTGCGTCATGCCGGAGTACGCGGCGAGGATGACATCGGGCTGCGCGTCGGCGATGGCCTCGTAGTCGTAGCCGTTGGTCTCGTCCATGAGCACCGGGGTCTCGGCGCCGAGCTCGGCGAGCTTGTCCTTCGTCCAGGGCAGCAGGCCGTCGCCGTCCTCGTCCGCGTAGGTCACCTTCGGCATGGCGACCGGAACGACACCGAGCGCCAGAGCGACGTCCTGGTTGCCCCAGTCGACGGTGACGACCCGCTCGGGCTTGGCGGAGATGGTCGTCTCACCGAACACGTTGCTGAGGGTCACGGGGAAGGCGCCGTCCGCCCCGGTGGATCCCTCCGAGGAGCCGGGGGCGGCCGTGGTGCCGGCGCAGCCGGAGAGGACGAGGGCGGAACCGACGGCGAGAGCCGCCAGAGCGCGGAATCGGGACACGAAGAGCCTCCTGCGTGTTAGGTAAGGATTGGCTTAGTTTAGGTCAGGCTTCGGGTGTCAACGCAAACCCGGATGCCGAGAACCCGGGCGATCGTCTCGACGCCGAGGTATCGAGGCTCGGGGCGGCCCCGCTCGTTGTCGGGGGACGTTCGGCGACCCGGCCGTATACTGGGTGGCTGGCCTTTCTCTGGCCGATCCCCGACCCCGAAGAACGGACGTTCGCTGTGCTTGCCGTGCACGACCTCGAGATCCGCGTGGGCGCCCGCGTGCTCATGTCCGACGTGTCGTTCCGCGTCTCCGATGGCGACAAGATCGGACTCGTCGGGCGCAACGGTGCGGGAAAGACCACCCTGACCAAGGTGCTGGCGGGCGATCTCCTGCCCTCGAATGGCGGCGTCGACCGCTCGGGCGAGCTCGGCTACCTCCCGCAGGATCCCCGCTCCGGCGACCCCGAGATGCTCGCGCGCACGCGAATCCTCGACGCGCGCGGGCTCGGCTCGCTCGCCCTCGGTATGCATGAGGCGTCGATGGCGATGGGCGACGACGACCCGGCCGTCGCGGCGAAGGCGATGAAGAAGTACGGCAACCTCACCGAGCGGTTCGAGGCGGCGGGCGGCTATGCGGCCGAGGCCGAGGCGGCATCCATCGCCCATAACCTCTCGTTGCCCGACCGCATCCTCGACCAGCCGCTGAAGACCCTCTCGGGTGGGCAGCGCCGCCGTATCGAGCTCGCGCGCATCCTCTTCTCCGACGCGCAGACGATGATCCTCGACGAGCCGACCAACCACCTCGACGCCGACAGCGTCGTGTGGTTGCGCGAATTCCTCAAGGGCTACAAGGGCGGGCTCATCGTGATCTCGCACGATGTCGAGCTCGTGGGCGAGACGGTCAACCGCGTCTTCTACCTGGATGCGAACCGCCAGGTCATCGACGTCTACAACATGAACTGGAAGAACTACCTGCGCCAGCGGGTGGCCGACGAGGAGCGACGCAAGAAGGAGCGCGTCAACGTCGAGAAGAAGGCCACCGCCCTGCAGCTGCAGGCGGCGCGGTTCGGCGCCAAGGCCTCGAAGGCCGCCGCCGCTCACCAGATGGTCGCGCGCGCCGAGAAGATGCTGTCCGGCCTCGATGAGGTGCGCCAGGACGAGCGGGTCGCGAAGCTCCGGTTCCCCAAGCCCGCGCCCTGCGGCAAGACGCCGCTCATGGCGTCAGGACTGTCGAAGTCGTACGGCTCGCTGGAGATCTTCACCGACGTCGACCTCGCGATCGACCGCGGCTCGCGCGTGGTGATCCTGGGCCTCAACGGTGCCGGTAAGACGACGCTGTTGCGCATCCTCGCCGGCGTCGACCAGCCCGACACGGGTCAGCTCGAGCCCGGCCACGGCCTGAAGATCGGCTACTACGCCCAGGAGCACGAGAACCTCGACGTCAACCGCTCGGTGCTCGAGAACATGATGTCGTCGGCCCCGCACATCACCGCCACCGAGGCGCGCAAGGTGCTCGGTTCGTTCCTGTTCGTCGGCGACGACGTGCTCAAGCCGGCCGGCGTTCTCTCGGGCGGTGAGAAGACGCGCCTGTCGCTCGCGACGCTCGTGGTGTCGTCGGCGAACATGCTGCTGCTCGACGAGCCGACGAACAACCTCGACCCCGCCTCACGCGAAGAGATCCTGGGCGCGCTCGCGCACTACGAGGGCGCCGTGGTGCTCGTCTCGCACGACGAGGGAGCCGTCGAGGCGCTCAACCCCGAGCGCGTGCTGATCCTCCCCGACGGTGTCGAGGACATCTGGGGTCGTGACTACGCGGATCTGATCACGCTGGCTTGACGCCGGCCTGCTCGCGCAGGCCTGGCGTGTCGGATCGGTCTCGCTGGACGGGCACGCCGGGTTGATCACGCTCGCCTGGTCACGCTGGCCTGATCGGACCACGGATGCCAAGAATCCGGCATCCGTTCCCGTTCAGCGTGCGTCGAGAAGGGCGTCCTCGTCGTCGGCGTCGCGATCCTTCGGGCGCTTGCGTGCGCGATGCAGGGCGACCGGGGCGACGCGACGGCGGGGTTCGGCGCTCTCGCTCGCGGGCAGCGCAACAGGTGCGAGCTCGTCGTCATCGTCGTCGGCTTCCTCGCGGCGGAGCTTGCGCTCGCTGACGATCACGTAGGTGATGAAGCCGAAGCCCATGAGAGCGAACAGGATCCACTGGATCGCGTACGACAGGTACGGACCGGGGTCGTCGCTCGGCGGATCGACGGGCAGCGGGGCGTCAGTGGGAGCCGGGTCCTCCGACATGAGCAGTCCGTAGGCGCCGGGTTCGATGGGGCCCGTCTGCTCGGCGACGAGGCCGAGATTAATCGTCGGCACCTGACCCGCCTCAGCGGTGCGTCCCGAGGTCGGCGCGGCCTCGCCGGGGCGCAACCGCGCCTCGACCGTTACCGTGCCCGCGGGGGGAGCGGGGATCTCGTCGGGCAACGACTGACTGTTCCCCGGCGGAAGCCAGCCGCGGTCGATGAGGAAGACGCGGCCGTCGGTGAGGCGGAACGGCACGAGCTGCTCGTAGGCGGCGGAGCCGTTGTGCGCCCGGTTGCGCACCAGCAACTGCTCGTCGGCGAGGTACTGGCCCTCGAGCCGGACCGGTCGCCACTCGTCGGAGGGCGCCAGGTCGGCGCCGGGAGCGAGGAGATCACCCAGCGCGACCGGTGTCGCGTCGTAATTGTCGGTGACGAGCTGCAGCTGCTCGCTGCGCTCGGCGTTGCGCGAGAACTGCCAGTTCGACAGGTACGCACACGCGATCGCGAAGAGGATCGCGATGCCGACGTACATCGCCCAGCGTGCACCCGTGGGCATCTCGCGCGCGCTCACAGGGCCTCGCCTGCTCGGGCGACCGCGGACAGAGCCTGCACCTCAACGGGGAAGTCGCGCGCGCTCAAGAACTCGCGGAGATACGACACGTGCGCTTCGCACGCCACCCACGTCTTACGGCGCTCGGCGGTGTGGATGCGCGGATTGCGCCAGAGGATCGCCCACACGGCGGTGTCTCGGCATCCGGCTCGCGAGCACTCCGCGGCCTCGGCGGTCACGAGCGGTCGTCGCGAGCGGCGTCGAGTCGCGACGTCTCGGCGATACGGATCACGGTGGGGGCGGCCGGCGCTGGCGTCGGCGCAGCCGGGGCGGACGCCTCGAGAGACCGCTCGGGTGCCTCGGCCGCACGTGCACCCACGTCGGCGCCCACGTTCGCCACGATCACGGCGAGGTAGGGGAGGAAGATCGCCCCCGCGGCGAAGACGAAGGTGTACCACCCGTAGGGCTGCACCACGGCCATGAGCACGAAGCACGCGATACGGATCCCCATCATCACCATGTACTTGGTGAAACGGGAGCCGGCGTCTTCCCGCGGGGCCTGCGGGAGAGACGTCGCGGATTGGGCACGGGACGATATCTTCACGGTCCCCCCAGGGTACGCCCGTTCGCGCACAGTGCGGACCGTTGAGGAACGCTGACCGTTCAGTAACGGTAGCTCGAGCTGGTCGCGAGAAAGAAGGTGAAGAAAAGAGCGATGGAGATCACGATCAGCGCGATGTTCACCCACCCGAGGATCACACCCGTCAGAGCGAGGCCGCGCCCCTTCTCGCCGCTGCGCTTGATCTGAGCGAGTCCGATGTGTCCGGTGATGACGCCGACGAGCGGACCGACGAACGGCAGCATGACGAAACCGGCGATGGATGCCACGAGCGAGATGATCGCGAGGACATTCGTCCGCGCGGTCGCCGCGTACGAGCCGTACCCCTGGGTGCCGTAGCCGGCGTAGCCCTGCGCCCCGTAGGCCGCTGTGCCGTAGGCCGGAGCCGGGTAGCCCCGGGTTCCGTAGGGCGTCGCGCCATAGGCAGGGGCGGCGTCGGTCGCGGGGGCCCCGTAACCGGTCGAACCGGATGCGGGAGGGGCGTCGGTCGCGGGCGCCGGATATGCCGGGGGCGCGGGCGTCGCGGCGGCGTCGCCGGGTGTCGGAGCGCCGTACGCGGGCGGGAGCGGCGGCGCGGTGGAGGTGCCCGCCGCGGCGGCATCCGCGTTCGAGGCGGAGGTGCTCGATGCGTCCGGCTGCGGCGTGTCCGTGCTGGTCGAGCTCGGGGAGGCCTCGGGGGTGGAGGGAGCGTCGATTCCCGACGTCGCGCCCGTCTCGCCGGTGTTCGGGTCCTGGGTGCTGTTGTCGCTCACGGCGTTCCCTCTTCTCGCCCGGTGGTCTGCCCGCGCCGCTCCAGGTTTCCAGCGCCGCGAGGGTCGTGTCAAACCTCGCGTGGCACGGTGCGAAGCCGTTCGAGGGCGTGCGAAGGCGTGCGAGGCCACGGCTGCAGGGCGAGCGCCGGATAGGCTGGGCCGGTTCCATTCCGCCGTATCGCAGGAGTTCACATGTCGCAGGACCGCGTCGTCGTCGTCACCGGAGGAAACCGCGGCATCGGGCGCGCCATCGCCGAGCGGTTCGTCGCCGAGGGGTGGCGCGTCGCCGTGACGGCACGCTCGGGCGAGGGCCCCGCGGGCACGCTGACCGTCCGCGCAGACGTGACGGACGCCGCAGCCGTCGACGCCGCGTTCACCCAGGTCGAGGCCGAGCTCGGCCCGATCGCGGTCGTCGTGGCCAACGCCGGCGTCACGAAGGACACCCTGCTGCTGCGCATGAGCGAGGACGACTTCGACAGCGTCGTGAACACGAACCTCGGCGGCGCGTTCCGCGTCGTCAAGCGTGCGTCGAAGGGCATGCTCAAGGCGCGCTGGGGTCGCGTCATCCTCATCTCGAGCGTCGTCGGCCTGTATGGCTCGGCGGGACAGATCAACTACGCCGCGTCGAAGAGCGCCCTGGTCGGGTTTGCCCGCTCGCTCACCCGCGAGCTGGGTGGCCGCGGAATCACCGCCAACGTGGTCGCGCCGGGCTTCATCGAGACCGACATGACGGCCGAGCTTCCCGCCGACACGCAGGCCGAGTACAAGAAGAACATCCCGGCGGGGCGCTTCGCCTCGCCTGACGAGGTCGCGGGTGTCGTGACGTGGCTCGCGGGCGATGACGCGGCATACATCTCGGGCGCCGTGATCCCGGTCGACGGTGGCCTCGGCATGGGGCACTGAGCGCCCCGTCGAGACGAACGCTCAGTTCTCGGCGACCGGCTCGGACCGGATCGCCGCGACGAGCGCCTTCCCGAGAGCCTCGGGCTGAGCGAACTGCGGCCAGTGTCCTCCGGGTAGATCGACGATCTCGAGCTCGTCCGCCGCGGCGAGCTCGCCGACCCAGGGCGCACCGCCGTCGATCATGCTCCGCACGTCAGTGGACGGCATGAGGCACGTGATCACCGTGATCGGGATGCCGTGGCGGCGGTCGTCGCCCAGCGAGATCGGATCGGTGGGGATCCGCGCGGGGATCCAGGTGACCTGCTCCTCGACCCGCTGACGCGTGGGCGCGTCGAGGTCGGCGACCTCCTCGTCGTCGAAGGAGTCCCACCCGGGGAACGGGACCACGCCGTCGACGATCGGGAACTCCCAGATGCCCGCTCCGTCGAGGGGAGGAACGGCGTCGACGAAGACGACCCGCGCGACGCGGTCGGGTCGCGCGTCGGCGGCACCCCAGACGACGTTGGCTCCGCCGGAATGGCCGATCAGTACGACGGGCTCGTCGTCGCGGTCGATGACGCGGATGACCTCGGCGATCCAGTCCGCGATGCCGACCTGCGCGGAGCCGGCCGCGGGAACGCCGATGCCCGGCATGCTCAGCGGTTCGGGATGATGCCCGGCGGCGAGCAGGGCGGGGACAACCGCGTCCCACGATGACGCCGTGAGCCAGAGACCGGGAACGAGGATGACCTTCATGCGTCGAGGGTAGGACGGGGCTCCGACATTCGCGAGGGTCGGGTCGAGGGTCCCTTCGACAGGCTCAGGGATCTGTCGGCGCCGTGGGGTCGAGGGTGGTCCCTTCGGCGGGCTCAGGGATCTGTCGGCGCCGTGGGGTCGAGGGTCCCTTCGACAGGCTCAGGGACCTGTCGGAGCCGTGGGGTCGAGAGTGGTCCCTTCCGGCGGGCTCAGGGACCTTCAGCGGGGGAGCAGCGCGATGACCTGGGACAGGTCGACCGGACCGATCACGAGATCCGCCCGCTCGCGGACGGCGGGCTTGGCGTTGAACGCGAGTCCGAGGCCCGCGACCGCCATCATCTCGAGGTCGTTGGCGCCGTCGCCGATCGCGAAGGTCGCCGAGAGGGGGACGCCGTGCTCCGCGGCCCACGACCGGAGAGTGTCGGCCTTGGCCGTGGCATCCACGATCTCCCCGTCGACGTCGCCGGTGAGCACGTCGTCGACGGCGACGAGCCGGTTGGCGCGCCAGGCGTCGACGCCGAGATCGGGGGCGACGGTGTCGAGGACCTCGTGGAACCCGCCCGACACGACGCCCACGACGCCGCCGCGATCGTGCACGGCGGCGACGAGGTCGCGCACCCCGGGGGTCGGCTCGATGCGCGCGATCGCCCGGGCGAACGCCTCGGTGGGCACCCCGGCGAGGGCCTTCACCCGGGAGCGCAGGCTGGTCGCGAAGTCGACCTCGCCGCGCATCGCGGCCTCCGTGGCAGCGGCGACCTCGGGTCCTCGACCCGCTTCGTCGGCGAGCAATTCGATGACCTCGTTGCGGATCAGTGTGGAGTCGGCATCGAGCACGACGAGGAAACGGGCGGGCGCTGGCACGCGATCCACGCTAGCGGGTCGCGTGCCTGTCGCGCGGCGTCATGCGGAGCTTCGCGCCGACCCGCCGCGCGTAGGCTCTTCGGGTACCGCCGACTCCACTGAAGGGACCACACCCATGGCCGACGTCGAGAGCTTCACCCTGGACCACACCGCCGTGCTGGCCCCCTACGTGCGCCGAATCGGCACCGAGACGGGCCCCCGCGGCGACGTCATCACGAACTTCGATCTGCGCCTCGTCCAGCCCAACGAGGGAGAGATCCCCACCGCCGGTCTGCACACCATCGAGCACCTTCTCGCGAGCCTCGTGCGCGACCGCATCGACGGGCTGATCGACATCTCGCCCTTCGGATGCCGGACCGGTTTCCACGTCATCATGTGGGGCGAGCCCGAGGTCGCCACGTTGGTCGACGCAATCACCGACTCCCTCCGCGCGATCGCCGAGGACGTCACCTGGGACGACGTTCCCGGAACCGACGCCTTCAGCTGCGGCAACTACCGCGACCACAGCCTGCACAGCGCGCGCGAGTGGTCGAAGGTCGTCCTCGAGAAGGGGATCTCGCGCGACGCGTTCCAGCGCGTCGGGGTCTGACAAGCAGGAAGACAGGAAGACGGAAGGGGCGGTGACCGTGATGGTCACCGCCCCCTCTGGCATCCGGAATCCGGGTTCACGCGTGGACGTGCACGTCCTTGCCGACGACGGTGATGCCCGTCTCGGTGACGGTGAAGCCGCGCGCGATGTCGCGCTCGCGGTCGACGCCGATGGTCGCGCCGGGTTCGAGGACGACGTTCTTGTCGAGAATGGCGCGGTGGATGCGCGCTCCCGCCCCGACCCGGACGCCGTCGAACAGCACCGAGTCCGTGATCGTCGATCCGCCGCCGGCGAGGGCCCAGGGGCCCACGACGCTGCGTTCGAGGTGGGTCCCCGACAGGACCGAGCCGAGGGAGACGATGGAGTCGATCGCGTTGCCGATGCGACCCACCGAGTCGCGCACGAACTTCGCGGGCGGCGCGTTGACGATCTGCGAGTAGATCGGCCAGTCGTTGTTGTACAGGTTGAAGACCGGCAGCGTCGAGATCAGGTCCATGTGGGCGTCGTAGAACGACTCGATCGTGCCCACGTCGCGCCAGTACGACCGGTCGCGCGGAGTGGAGCCGGGAACGTCGTTGCGCTGGAAGTCGTACACCGCCGCCTCGCCCCGATTGACGAAGTAGGGCACGATGTCGCCGCCCATGTCGTGCGCCGAGGTCGGCAGCTCTCCGTCGTGAGTGACGGCCTCGACGAGGGCGTCGGCGTCGAAGATGTAGTTGCCCATCGAGGCGAGCACCTCGTGCGGCGAGTCGACCAGGCCGGCCGGGCTCTGGGGCTTCTCGAGGAACTCGCGGATCTTCGTCGGGTCGGTGGGGTCGGTGTCGATGACGCCGAACTGGTTCGCCAGCGAAATGGGCTGGCGGATGCCGGCGACGGTGGCACGTGCGTCCGAGGCGATGTGCGCGTCGAGCATCTGGTTGAAGTCCATGCGGTACACGTGGTCGGCACCGATGACGACGACGATGTCGGGCTTCTCGTCGCGGATCAGGTTCATCGACTGGAGGATCGCGTCGGCGGAGCCCGAGAACCATCGTTTGCCGAGGCGCTGCTGAGCGGGGACGGATGCCACGTACGAGCCGAGCATGGGCGACATCCGCCAGGTCTGCGAGATGTGGCGATCGAGGCTGTGCGACTTGTACTGCGTGAGCACGACGAGCTGACGCAGGCCCGAGTTGATGAGATTCGAGATCGCGAAGTCGATCAGGCGGTACTGACCGCCGAACGGGACGGCGGGTTTCGCGCGATCGGCCGTGAGGGGCATGAGTCGCTTTCCCTCGCCGCCGGCGAGGATGATTCCGAAGACCTTCGGCGCTGCAGGCATGGCACCACACTAGGGGTCGCATCGGGTTGCGGAAACACGTTCTCGGCGCGCCGTGCGCTGTACTACGGTTCGTCTCATGCGCGTCGACATCGTGACCAAGGAGTACCCGCCGGAGATCTACGGGGGAGCCGGGGTCCACGCCACCGAACTGGTCAAGGCACTGCGCGCCGAGGGCACCGAGGTGCAGGTCCGCGCGTTCGGTGCGGCGCGTGACGAAGCCGACACGACCTCGTACGGTGTGCCCGTAGAGCTCGCCTCCGCGAACGGCGCGATCCAGACGCTCGGCACCGACCTCGAGATCGTCTCCGACGTCGCCGGCGCGGACGTCGTGCACTCGCACACCTGGTACGCGAACTTCGCCGGGCACCTGGCATCCCTTCTCCACGGCATCCCGCACGTCGTCACCGCGCACAGCCTCGAGCCGCTTCGCCCCTGGAAGGCGGAGCAGCTCGGCGGGGGCTATGCCGTGTCGAGCTACATCGAGAAGACGGCCTACGAGGGCGCCGCGGCCGTCGTCGCGGTGAGCTCGGGCATGCGCGACGACATCCTGCGCAGCTACCCGTCGCTGGATCCCGCCAAGGTGCGCGTGATCTACAACGGCATCGACACCGAGGCGTGGCATCCGGTGTCGGACGACGCCTTCCTCGCCTCCGTGGGCATCGACCCGTCGCGGCCGTCGGTGGTTTTCGTCGGTCGCATCACCCGCCAGAAGGGGCTTCCTTACCTGCTCCGTGCGGCGGAGCTGTTGCCGGCGGACGTGCAGCTGATCCTGTGCGCGGGGGCGCCCGACACACCGCAGATCATGGCCGAGGTGGAAGAGCTCGTCCGCGGGCTTCAGGCGACGCGTGACGGTGTCGTCTGGATCGATCGTCTGCTCCCTCGCAACGAGCTGTGCGCGATCCTCACCGCCGCGACCACGTTCGTCTGCCCGTCGGTGTATGAGCCGCTCGGCATCGTCAACCTCGAGGCGATGGCGTGCGGCGCGGCGGTCGTGGGGACGGCGACCGGCGGCATCCCGGAGGTCGTCGTCGACGGCGTCACGGGACGACTCGTGCCGATCGAGCAGGTGCAGGACGGCACCGGGACGCCCGTCGACCCCGAGCGTTTCGTCGCCGACCTGGCCCGCGTGCTGACGGAGGTCGTGACGGATGCCGAGACGGCCCGCGCCTTCGGTGAGGCCGGTCGTCAGCGCGCCATCGACGACTTCAGCTGGGCGGCGATCGCGCAGACCACGGCGGCGCTGTACGCGGAGGTCTCGGGGAAGTAGTCGCGCGGTTCTCCCCAGGTCGTCGCGTCGCGCGGGGGCGCGGTCTTGTCGCGGCTAGGCTAGTTCCATGCCGCAGGTTCTCGAGTTCTCCGACGTCGTCGTCCGCCGGAACACGCGGGACATCGTGTCCCATCTCGACTGGAGCGTCGCCGATGACGAGCGCTGGGTCGTGCTCGGCCCCAACGGCGCGGGGAAGACGACGGTTCTGCAGCTCGCGGACACCCTCCTGCACCCCACATCGGGCACGGTGACGATCCTCGGCGAGCAGCTCGGTCGTACCGACGTCTTCGAACTGCGCCCGCGTATCGGCTTCGCGTCGTCGGCGATGGCGCGACGCGTTCCGCCCGAGGAGACGGTGCTCGACGTCGTGCTGACCGCCGCGTACTCGGTGACGGGTCGGTGGCGCGAGCAGTACGACGACATCGACGAGCGTCGCGCGCTGCGCGTGCTCGCGGAGTGGCGACTCGATCACCTGGCGGACCGCACGTTCGGCACGCTGAGCGACGGCGAGCAGAAGCGCGTCCAGATCGCCCGGGCCGTGATGACCGACCCCGAGCTGCTGCTGCTCGACGAGCCCACCGCCAGCCTCGACCTCGGCGCCCGGGAAGAGCTGCTCGCGCTGCTCTCGGGGTACGCCCAGGCGCCCACGACGCCCGCCATGGTGATGGTGACGCACCACGTGGAGGAGATCCCCGTCGGGTTCACGCACGTGCTCCTGCTCCGCGACGGCGAGATCGTGGCATCCGGGCCCCTCGGCGAGGCCCTCACGGCCGAGAACCTGTCGAAGACGTTCGGCCTCGAGATCACGCTCACGCACGAAGCGGGGCGCTACGCCGCTCGCGCGGTCTGACGTCGCGCGGGAATCACTGCGCGCGAATCATTCCGCACGCCTGGTAGACTCTCCTGTTGGTGCCTTCGGCGCCGCAGACTTTGACGTCCTGGCAGAATCCAGGGCACCACTTCTCAAAGGACCTCCCATGAAGACTGACATCCACCCCACGTACAAGGCCGTCGTGTTCCGCGACCTCGGTTCGGGCGACACGTTCCTCACCCGTTCGACCGTCTCGAGCGACAAGACGATCGAGCTGGACGGCGTGGAGTACCCCGTCATCGACGTGGAAATCTCGTCGGCTTCGCACCCGTTCTACACGGGCAAGCAGCGCATCATGGACTCGGCCGGTCGTGTCGAGAAGTTCAACCAGCGCTTCAAGAACTTCGGCGGTCGTTGATCCTCAGCGGTTTCGCTTCGAAAGCCCTCATCCTTCGGGATGGGGGCTTTTGCTTTCGGAGGGGCCGTCAGCGACGGGTGCGTGCGCGGGGTGGCCCGGCGGGTAGGTGTGTGCGAACGTTGTCGATCAGCCGTGCTGCGAGGGAAGCAGCGGCTTCGATCGGTGTGTGCGCGGACGTGTTGATCACCCGTGCTGGGTGGGAAGCAGCGGCTTCGGTGGGTAGGTGCTGAGCACGAGCGACGTCGTCACCGGGCCGAATCGCGCCAGCGCGTCGACCACCTTCTCCAGCCGCGCGGCATCGGGGCAGTTGACGTCGAAGAGGAGACAGTCCTCGCCCGTCACGCGGACCATCGCCGTGACCTCCGGGAGGCGTTCGGCGAGTTCGCGGGCCGGCGAGAGCTGCGCGTGGGTCGTGCGCAGTCGGATGACGGCGTGGATGACGAGTCCCACCGCGGCCGGGTCGATCACCGCGCGGTAGCCGGCGATGACGCCCGCGCGCTTGAGCCGCAGGATGCGCGCGCTCGCGGCGGGCTGCGACAGGCCGACTCTCCGCCCCACCTCGGCACCCGACAGTCGACCGTCGTGCTGCAGGAGTTCGAGGATGCGCCGGTCGATCGCGTCGAGTGGTTCCATCGTGTTCCGTTCCCTTTGCTTATGGATCGCTCGCGCGAGATGCGCGGAGCGAGTGAGTCCATCATGCTCGCCGAAGCGGCGTCGCGCGCTCACGGAGAGCGCGAGTGAAGACGCAAGAGTCGAGAGGTGGTCGTCGATGGCGGCGTATGTGATCGTTCCCGGCATCGGGGGGTCGGGCGAGCAGCATTGGCAGACGCACTGGGAGCGGCGGTGGGGCCGTGATGCGCGGCGAGTAGAGCCCCGATCGTGGGATGAGCCCGACCTCGACGACTGGGTCGACGCGGTGGATCGATGCGTGACCGACCTCGCGCGACAGGCCGATCGGGTGATCGTCGTCGCGCACAGTCTGGGGTGTTGGGCGGCGACCGAGTGGGACGCGCGGACCGGGGACCAGAGGCAGCCCGAGCGAGTCGAGCAGGTCGAACGCGCGCCGGTGACGGGGATGCTGCTCGTGGCGCCTCCGGATCCGACTGGCGATGCCTTTCCTCGAGCTGCGGCACCGAGCTTCGTCGGCCTCGCGGTGCGGCCGCTGGCGTGTCCAACCACGGTGGTGGCGAGTTCCGACGACCCGTACTGCTCGGTGGAGGTCGCGCAGGGTCTCGCCTCCGGGTGGGGGAGCACCTTGCGGAACGCCGGTGCGCTCGGACACCTGAACGCCGCGAGCGGTCTCGGGGAGTGGGCATGGGGGAGAGCGGTGCTCGGCGGCCTTGTTCGGGCGTGAGGGATGCTCTCGAAGGCCACGCGCACGGCGCCGCACCGTGTCGAGCGGGTGTTTGCCCCCTCGTGCGGATGTTGCTCGCGATCAGAGGCGGGTGCCGGGCTTGTCGAACGAACCCACGTGCTCATGGCCACCGAGGGACTCGCGACGCTGCGCCCACATGCGCTGGTGCTGGCGCGCGTCGTCAACGGCATCCGGATCGAGGTCGGCGAAAGCGATGTGTTCGCCTTCACCGGGGACGGTGATGCGTCGACCGAGCGGATCGAAGACAGCGGCGCCACCGATGAAGTCGTGTGGTGCGCCGACGAGCCCGCTGAAGACCACGTACATGCCGTTGTCGAGGGCGCGCGCGGCGTAGTGGAGGTCCCGGCGATGCTCACCGCCGGGGAAGTAGGCGCCGCTGTTGAGGTACACGTGCGCGCCGGCTCGCGCCGCGGCGGCCGCGTGCTCGGGGAAGTTCGCGTCATAACAGACGGAGAGCGCGAACCGGAGGCCTTTGAGAGTGAAGGAGGCGCCGTGAGCGCCAGGCGTGAAAACGGAACGCTCGCTGTCGTACAGGTGCTGCTTGTCGTAGGCGGGGAGCGGGTCGCGTCCCGGGCTCAGGATCACGTTGCCGAGGAAGCGGCATCCGTCCCGCTGGATCGCGGTGTTGACGATGGCGGTGACGCCGCCGTGGTCGACGGCGTCTTGAAGGCGAGCCCACCAGGTGGGATCGGCGAGCTCGGGCAGTGGTCGCGCGAAGGTGCCGTCGTCATAACCCGTGACGGCCGCTTCCGGGAAGAGCACGAGGTCGGCTCCTCCCGCCGCTGCCTCCTCGACCAGGCGCGCGATGCGCGCGACGTTTCCGTCGATGGCGTTCGGAACGGCCTCCATTTGGACGGTGGCGATGCGGCAGGTCACTGGATCAGTCTGGCAGTCGAGGGCTGACGGAGCGTTTAAGTGTGGTTTCGCCGCTCTGTTTTGCTGCTCTGTTTCGTTGCTCTGTCTGCTGCTCCTTCGAGCGTGTGGAGAGCTGCGGAAGGCTGCGCACGGCGCGGCCGCGCGTGAGTCTTGCGCGTCTCCTCGAAGGGTCGCTGCGCGTCCACAGGTGCGCCAAGAGGCGCAGAGGCCATCGGTCATGCGGGCCGGCGACACGGACATGCGGGCGAGGGTGCTGCGGGCTCAGAACGGGGGTGGATCGGCGTCGTAGGCTCCGCCGAGCGGTGAATGCCAGCTCATCTGACCCGTGGCGGGATCGCGCGTCGGTGTCCATCGGGTCTCGTGGCGGAGGCGATGGTGGTGTCGGCATTCCGGCTCGAGGTTGTCGGCATCCGTGGTTCCGCCGTCTTCCCAGGCGGTGAGATGGTCGAGGTCGCAATCGCGAGCGGTGCGGTTGCATCCGGGGAAGATGCAGGTGGGTGAGGTGACCCCCAGCCAGCGACGAAGCGCAGCGGGAACCCGATAGGTCTGTCGATCCAGCACGAGGGGAGCGCCGGACACGGGGTGCGTGAGCAGGCGGACCCATGAGCGTGCTTCGCCGGCGAGGCGGCGCGCGGTGTCGAGGTCGATCGGACCGTACCCCTCGAGCGTGGCGGGTTCGGCGTCGGCGCCGAGAAGAGTCAGGGCGGGGATGGTGACGACGACGGTGGGCGAGGTGGGCGGTGCCGGGGAGCGGTGCTCCGCTGCGGCGGGCGGGGCAGTTCGCTCGTCGGCGACGGCGGACGGGGCGTGGAGTGACGCCGAAGCCGGCATGTCGGGCTCGGGAGAGGTCACGAGATCCGCGAGGACGTCCGCCCGTAGCTGCGCCAAGGTGCGCTCCTCGTCGGGCGCGGCGTGGAGATGTCGGGCCGCGCGATCCAGGCGCGACATGATGCTGCGCGCCCGGTCGGCGGGCAGGAGTGCGGTGAGCGAGGCCATGCCGTCGAGTTCGGGCGTCATCCACACACCGCGATCACGTGCGGCGCGTCGGTGTCGGGCATCGATCGACTCGGCGTGGACGCGTTCACGGAGGGCGCGTGCAGAGACGGCGAACTTCGTGGGGGTCAGCTGCGTCGCTCTGTCGGCGACGCCCTCGTCGAACGCGCTCCAGGCTCCGACATCCTCGGGAAGAGAGGTCGCGAGGCGGGCCGTCTCGACGGCGTGACGCTCGGACGTGCGTCCGTCGGCGAACTCGTCCCACAGCCGGGGGCAGCGCTCTTGCAGCACCTCGACGTGCGTGGCGCGCGTCCGGATGGTCTGCTCGGATACGCGCAGACGCACGGCCATCTCGGCTGCCGCGGCCCGCTGAGCGAGATCGACGCGGTCGCGTCGGACAGCGCGGACGGTGCGCCCTCGCGGATCGCTCCACGCCAGGTCGAGGGTCGGGTCGGGGCCGACCCAGGGCGTCGGGTCGGCTGCGGCGTCGCGGAGAACGGCGGCGATGATGCGGCCCTCCTCGGCCGCGAGGCGGTGCCGTTCGGCGGCGATCAGTTCGAGATGGCCGAGGACGGCGTCGAGATCGGAGACCGAGGCAGCCGCGGCGTCGGAGGGGTCGACGCTGCCGCCGGTGAACGCAGGCTCCGCCGTGAACACGTCGTCTACGTGGCTCGCTGCATCGGAGGGAATCTGCAACTCGAGATCCAACAGACGCGCCCACGCCGCCTCGTTCTCGAGCTCGTCTTCGTCGGGCCACGGGACTCCATCGCACGACCGCATCGCCGGCGACGGCCGGTCGGCGGGTGGGGCGGAGGTGTCCATGTCGAAACGCTATCGGGGACCTCCGACGTTGAGACTGATAGTGCTTCGTTCGGGTCTGACTCAGCCACCGACTGACTTTGTGTCTTTGTAATGATCGGTCGGCTCGGGCGAG
>NZ_JBFBJJ010000032.1:0-28221 GCF_040686055.1 Microbacterium sp. NPDC086615 | reverse complement strand
TTACGCCGCTCTTCACGCGACGCCTTGTCGATAGCCAACAGTGTGATTCCTTTCGTAAGGAGACCCACCCCTTACACACACCATTTGACACGCTCACGGACACCCCTCAAGCCCATGCGAGGTGGACTCGATCCACAGCACAGGATGCTGTACTTTCGGCACAGCATCCTTGACTGCCAGAAGCGAGGCCTCCATGAGTACTTCTTTACAAAATCGAACAAATATGCTAATGTATGAACATCGACCCGACATGCTCATGGTTGCAGGCGAAAGCCTCCCGGTGCCGGGTTCGGAAGAAGTAACCGCCGTTAGACGCGGCAAGGAATCATCATTATGTCCGAGCAGTTCAAGGACACCAACGATCACCGCCGTACTGACGAGCCAAAACGAGGCGGTGGCCTCGTGAGTGAACAACCCGTTCCCCACTCAGGGAAGCTGCCTGACGCGCTGCGGGAGCACCCCGTCAACGAGTTCGACAACACCACCCTCCCCGAAGCCTTCGAGCAAGGCCATCTGGCGACACCCGACTCTCCTGCACCGCTCGTCGACCACCACTCATCACCGAAACGCCGCAGAGGACTTGTCGTCGGGCTCGGTGCCGGTGCAGCCGGACTCGCTGTCGCCGCCGGCGCTGTCTTCGGAGTCAATGCCCTGAATACAGCCCCAAAGTCCGAACCGACTGCTGCTGCTCCTGCCAATCCTTCAGACACTGCACCGTCCCCAAACGGCGAAGCATCCCCAGATGCAGCCGCCAACCCCGAAGCCTTACCGATCACGACCGAGGCCTACGAGATCTCCGGTGAACTCTCCCCAGAGCAGGCCGTCACGACTTTTGTGAACGACCGTCTGAGTCCGTGGTCAATGGCGGGCGCGACGCAAGAGACTATTGAAGGCCACGCCACCAATCTCTCGGATGAGTACACCAAAGCGATCGCTGCTGAGAATGCCAAAGTAATTGCCGACGCCCTTTTCGTGCCCGGGTGGCAATCCAACGAAAAGCTTCGCAACTATGTCGCTTTCGAGCAGCGGAACAACGCTGGCGCACTCGAAATGTGGTACCTCACGAGCGAAAGTGGATTACCCCAGGATCGTGAGCCATACACAAGAAGCGTGACCGTCGAAGATGTCACTGTCATCAGCGACGAGGGCGACTCGGCTGTCCTGTCTGTTGATGTCGCCGAGCATGACAACGCTGATAAGAACACGGTCGACGAGCGGATAACTCGCACTGCTGCACAGGTTATCGAGGGTAAAAAGTCGACCGGCACTATCGCGATCCAGAAAGTCGAGAATACGTGGCGCGTCTCCGATATTGAATGGACCGCTCGCAGTTAAGTCGAGCACTTCTCAAGAGATAGCACTTATGCTTTAATAAGCGCAGGCATGAGACAAAATCGACACTCGCGTCAGTTTCGGCATTCTTCATTAGTACTAATGAAGCCCAGCCCCTTCGGGGCTTGGCTTTCTTTGTTTGCTCGGCCAATCGTCATCGTGTTCGCGGTGCTGGTTGTGACGGTTGCCGTAGTGAGTCTGCTAGCGGCTGCTCGGCCCGTAGGGGCGGCTCCGACGACGAAAGAGGCCTGCGAGGCTGCCGGAGGAACCTGGGCGACACGGGCTGCGCCGGGCGGTGGTCAAGAGACGAGCTGTACAGGTGCGGTGCCAGCCGTCGGAATGTCACTGGAGAAGCAGGTGCAGTCCTTCCTCTACTACCGCACGCTCGGAAAGTGTCTCGCGAATGGTGGCCCGAACCTCAAGGACGGCGCCTGGTTCGACGGCGGTGAACGCATCAACCGTTCCCACGCCGGATCCGGTGAGTGGTTCGGACAAGGCCAAGCACCCGGCGGACTCCTCCTCGACGGCGTGAACGGTGTACGTACCAAGGTCGACACGTCCGGGGCAGTGGAGTGCGCCCAGTCCAGTCTCGTCACCGGTGCTCTGAGCCTCTGGGACGGATGGAAGCCGGACGAGGCGCTCTGCGCGATGGGCATGCGCAGCGCCAACGACAGCGAATACAACGCCGGTCGCTGTACCAACAGTCAGGGCGGGAGTGACGAGTTCCGCCGAGGCGACAACGTCGCCGCCGCGTATAGAAAGGCCGTCAGCGACCGCATTTACGGCGGGAAAGAGCCGACCATCACAGCCAACGAGAAACTCGCCGACGCCGGAAAGTACCTCCTGTATTTGAAGGCGTTCACCAGTATCTGTACCCCGACCGCAGCGATCACGACGACCAAACCCGCGGGGACGACGGAGAAGGACTACCTCCTGCGGATCCCTTCACGAAGTGGCGACACCGTGGTGTACACCCCGACGTACTACCTCAGCCAGAACAACAAGTCACCCGACAACGGCGTCGCCCTCTTCGCCGGGCCGAGCTTCGACCGCTACGACGGTGACGCCGAAGGCAGCACCTGCGGTGCCCTCGCGAAAGCCATCACCGGCGACGACGGCCAGAACAACGGCCTCGCAGACGCGTACGGCGCATATCTGTATCAGAACCGCGACTACGTCGACAACAGCGGTGGTTCGAGAGACTGCTCTGCTGACGGCTCCTGTCCGGAGACTCAGCCAACTTGCGGGAACACTGTGACCGGTATTGGGTGGATCGTCTGCCCCGTGCTGGAGGGCATTGCCGCCCTGAACGATGGGATGTGGGCGTTCACGGAAGGACTCCTCACCGTTTCGCCGCTGCAGCGCGTTGATCAGTCCGGGAAGGTCACGCTGGCGTATCAGGTGTGGCAGGGGTTCCAAGCTCTGGCGAACGTGGCGCTGATCGTCGTGTTCCTCGTCATGATCTTCTCTCAACTCACCAGCGCTGGGCTGTCTAACTACGGTGTCAAGAAGCTCCTGCCCCGTCTCGTGATCGCCGCGATCATGATCAACGTCTCCTTCATCGCCATGCAACTCGCTGTCGATGTCGCCAACGTCGCCGGTACAGGGCTGTACGACATCGTCAACGGCGTCGTCAAAGACGCCACCCTGCCGACCTGGGAATCATTCGTCGGGACACTCGCCACCCTCGGAGTTGCCGGAGGCATCGCTGCGGGAGCGATCGCCATCTCACCGATGGCCGCACTCATGCTCGCACTCCCCCTGGCGCTCGGGGCCCTGCTGGGCTTTCTCGCCGCGGTCGTCACCCTGATGTTCCGTCAGGCCATGATCCCATTGCTCGCCGTGCTCGCCCCGTTGGCGTTCATTGCCTATCTGCTGCCGAACACGAAGTCGTGGTTCGACAAGTGGAAGGGCATGTTCATCTCGATGTTGATGCTGTTCCCGCTCGCGGCGCTGCTGTTCTCCGGGATGAAGATGGCCGGCTACATCATCAACAGCAGTGGGCAATGGTGGGCGACCCTCACCGCCCTCGTCGTCATCGGCGCGCCCCTTTTCATGCTGCCGTTCCTCGCCCGTCAAGCAGGCCCCATGCTCGGGAAGCTCCAATCCGCTGTCCGCGGCAAGATGGGCGCCGTGGAGAAACCGACCAAAGCCTGGGCTGACAGTCACCGGAGTCGAGCGATGGCTGCAGCAGACGCACGCACCCCCGCGAAGTGGAACGTCGGTGCCCGCCTCAGGCATGGATTCCAACGACGCAGCCGACGCCGCGAACTGGAAACGAAAGCACTCCAAGCTCAATCCGGTGCCGACTTCAACACCCAACTCGCCGAACACGCCGACGACTGGGCCGGAAGGGTCACGGGCGATGCAGCCCAAGCCTTCATCCGCGGGGCCGGAGCTCGCGCCGAAGCGGAAGAACTCAAGACTGCGCAGGCTCCCCTCCAGCAAGAAGTTGCCGCGATCCGCGCCGGAACCCACACCAACCCCGCCTACGCAGGCATGGACGTCGATCAGTTCCTCGAGCACCGCGCCACCGACACCACCCGCAGCACCACCGAACGCGAAGCCGCCATGCACCACGCCGCCGCCCTCGGAAGAGACGGCGTCGTCCGCCGACTTGGACGAAACACCAGCGTCAACCAAGAAGCCCTCCAACGCGCCATCACCGCCAACGCCGGCAACCTCGTCGGCAAAGCACCCGACATCGTCAAAGGCGACAAACCCGCCTTCAGCTCCGTCGCCGGAGCCGACATGGCCGCACACAGCGCCGGAACCGCCGCCGCCCACATGGAATACCTTCAACGCCTGCACATCCAAGCCAACGACATAACCCGCACCGCCGCCGAACGCGCCGACGCGCAACGCGACCTCGACGAAGCCGTCACCTCATTCAACGGCGCCGTCGAAGACATCACCCGCGACCAAACCCTGCAAGCCAAATACACCGGCGACACCGGACGCGCCGTCACCCGCACCATCGGCACCGCCACACCAGCATTCCAGACCTACGCCAACACCCACCTGACCGGACTCGCCGCCATCCAAACCGACGGGAAGATCCGCTGATGATGGCCCGCGTCCCCGACACCACCCGCGTGCTCGAATGGAGCTACCAGTTCGGGCCACCCCGACGCTCCTGGAGATGGTTCGCCGTCGTCTTCGCGATCGGACTCGGTCTCGCCGGGCTCTTCTTCCTCACACTCCGCAACGAATGGGGCGCAGGCGGCTGGATGATCGTCTGGCTCTGCATGATGCTCGCCACCGCGCTCGCACCAGCCCGCACCTACCACGTCCGCCTCGACCGCAACCACCTCACGATCGAGTTCGCTGCCCGACGTCACACCATCGTCGACCGAAACCTGAGCGAATACGCCACCTACAAAATCAGCGAGATCCCCGCAGACCGCCTCAACCCCGCCATCACCCGCATCACCCTCCGCCCCCGTGACGGACGCGCGCCCGTGGAGATATCACTTACAGGTGACCCTGCAACGGACGGTCAAATAGCCAGACGGATCGCCGACACCGTCCCACTCGCACCCGACATCGCGCCCGGACTCCTCGAACGATTCGATCGGATAGCCGAACGAATCGTGGGCTGGAGATGAGTGCAAGGTCAGCGTGATAGCCAGATTGTTCTCCGAGTCGCGGCTGAGATCGGGTCTGATAGGCGAGGAAGCGGCTACGCGGTGACCGTCTGGTTGGCTAGCCCGTACCACCCGGGTGCCGCCCCCGTTGATCGGCAACAGGTCGATCACGCGGCAGATGCACCCTCTGCGCCGCTGCACGCTATCGCCTTCACAGCCGGGTCAGAGCATTCCCCGCGTCCAGTGCGACCGGCGCGAAATATGAGAGCGAACCGTTCTGCCCATACTCAGGGCGCGGGTGCGCCTGAATGGCTTCTAACGCGGCGCGCTCGCTCGCGAGGATGCCATCGCCAAATACTTCCAGCCGTCTATACAGGGCCAGTTGAATGGCCCACTCTGCCTGTTCACGGAACCAGCTCAGGTCCCGAACCTCGAGTCCGAGGCCGATTGAGTACGTTGCTTCGCCGCCAACCATTCCGAAGACAAGCACCGCACCTCCATACTCGTGATCCGGTAAGACCTTGACTTCGACGATGTACTCCCATGGAATGCTGGCAGCCAGCGCCCTTCCGGCGACGGCTCGCGCCGCGGCGGCATTTTTACCCGCCTGCGAGACACTTCGAATACCCGCCGCCAGTATGGCGACGCCCAGCCCAAAGTCGGTGTCGACGTCCACGCCAGACTCCGCGGGCCGAATGAAGTTCGGGCAGACAAAGATGAGGCGATGATTGGTGAAATACAGGGTGGTGTTGCCCCATGCGGGGCTAACGTCCTGAATCGGCGCGGAAGGCCAGGGCTGGTAGAAGCACCCGCCCTCTCCTGTGAGGTGCTGGAGATAACTCTCCCCTTCTGCCATCACCGGGCTCTTATCGGAGTTGAGTAGAGGGACAAAGGGCCCGGGAGAGGGCTTGGTCACATCTACCACTCGAAGCAGGTCGATCTTCGCGTTGGTGGTCGGACCGTTCGCTGGGATCACCAGCCGTGGCGTACTTCCGCCGGGCCTGAACTGCTTCTCGGCCCGCATCTGGTCGTACTGGACGCGCGCTGCAGGATCGAGCAAGACTCGTTCCGCCTCAGCGATGGCGGCGATGCGCTGCTCCGCGACCTGTCGCTGGCTGAGGCTCGGGTGGTTGCACCGGGGCTGCCACTTTCGACGCGCGATTGGGATAGCCGTTTGAATTTCGAGTTCGTTGGCAGTATTCCCGACTTCGATGACCTCGTAGAGGGATGCTTCAGAGTTGATCACTCTATTCAGCTCCCGGCGGTGACGCCGGCACCTACGGCCAACACGATTACTAGGAGGACGGTGATGGCAATGCCGACTAGGCCGAGGATCACCCCCGCCTTGGAAGTGCCATAGGGGTTGAGACCGGCGGCTCGAGACGCCTTCTGAGAGCTGAGCCCCATGAACACGGCGAACAGCGCAGGGACCGCGCCAACGACAGGGATGAGGCCGACTAACCCGTACGCCAGTGCCAAGCCTGCCCGCTTCCTGCCCGGCGGGGGTCCACCATATGGATTCCAGGCGGCCGGCGGCGGTGGGGTCTGTCGTGTGACCTGCGCTTGGGACGGCAGCCCAGGCGGAAGCGGTGGCATTCTCAATGGCTGCGAACCGGTCGGTTCGGAAGGCTGAGCGGGCGGAGGCGGAGGCAAGGTCATGTGATGTCCGTTCGCGGTCTCGGGTTCGGGGACGATTTGAAGGTAAGAAGTGGCTTCGCTAGGCAGTCTTAGCGATTTCCTTAGGAGGCCACGGATGTAGCCACCAGGTGTCCTATTCAAGGAACCCCCGATTCAGACTGAACCGGGCAATTTCATCGCTCACGGATGCGCCTCATTCTCAAATTAGAATCCAGAGATATAGCGACGACGCCGGCTTACGGAGACGCAAGGGGGCCTCCGGGATGATCGAGTCGGGCATAAGCCTCATCAAACGAGGTGGTCGACGGTGAGAACGCACACACGACACCGTCTCGTACGAAGTAGAGCCGGTTCGATCGGCGGTGCCCGGCGGGCGCGAACAAGAGCGCGTCCTCGAACCGACTGATGTTCCAGTCGTCCGGGGTCGTATGCGCGTTCGGGACCTCGTGCTCAGCGAGCCACGCGTTCAGCTCCTTCGTGGCGAGGGCGTTCTGCTGGTCAATCGTCAAAGTAGAACCTCCTTCCAGGGCCGACCGCCAGATGGCCTGACGACGGCTTCTACGTTCCAGATTGGTGCCGCGTATCCGGGGGGCCAGTCGTCGTCCCTGCCGATCTGACCGTCAGCCCAGCGCACAACGCCCTTATCGTCGACATAGGCGTTGAACCAATGACCGCCGGCCTGTCCTTGAGGGACTCTTGGATCGTCCCAATCGATACCGACAATCGCGACTGCTCCCGGTCCCTCTTGGCGCAACTGCTCCTCTAACGAGGTGTACACCTTGGCGGAGAACTTCGCCGGCTCGATGAGTCGGCCCGGATTGGAGAGCCGTGTGGTCGACCTGACTCCAAGCGCTGCCCACATCTCAACGTACTCACCCGGAGGCTGATGGCCGTCTCCGAACGCGGCGGATACGCCTACACCTTGATACGCATCCGCGACTGCACGTGAGCACGGACCGCAGTTGTTTGTCCATGCTTCGATGCCCGTGGAGTAGTTGGGGTTAGTAGTGCCTATCCACCCGCCGATCCCGTGATCGCCGAGGTCGGAAACAGCTTGCGCGAAGGTCGCTTGTTGGACCGCTGTCGGCGCGATGTACCTCGGGGTCGCCCATGATGGGCGCGGCTCCGGGTTCGCGCCGGGCGTGGGCTCGGGGCCACGGTCTGGAAAGCCTAGGCCTCCATCCGCGTGGCGCACGACGAAGCCCCTGCCCGCGAGCGCGGCTTGATGAAGGTGTTGGGCCGCTTGAGAGATGGAACGCTGGGCCGACTGAAGTGCCGCCGCGGTCTGCATGCTGTCGGCACGCCCTGAGGCCCGCGTCGCGTTCGCTGCGCACGATGCGGCCTGCCCAAGCCGTCGGGCGTGCTGCGCCAGTTGGGCGGCTTGGTACTCAGCCCCCTTGGTCACCGCATCGAGCGCGAGCAGGAGGTCCTGTAGTGCGCTCATCAGTACCTGTCCCTACCCGGGTTCGTCAGAGCGACGCTGCGAACTTGCTCGCTGCGTGCGATGCCTGCTGCAAGGCGGCGATCGCCGCGTCGAGCTGCTTCTCGGCGGCCTGCAGAGTCTGGATCATGTCCTTATCGACCCTTTGCGCACTACCGCCGATGGTCGCCTGCACTTGATTCACCGCCTGCGAGAACTTGGTCTTGAATCCCGTTAAGCCACCCGCGGTTGACTTCGCATCGCTGGCGATGGCGGTTAGTTGCTGCTTCACACCACTGAGTTGAGACATTTCCTACCCTTCGGGTTTTCTCTACTGAGTAACAAAAAGAAAGATGACCACGACAGCAACAGCGACCACTCCAGCCGCGACTACTGAGGAGATGATCAGAACACGTTTCCGCCGCTGAGCTTCCGCCTCCGACTGAGCCTTCGCCGCCGCATTGCGGGCTACCCTCTGCTCCTCGCGAACGCGTTCTTGACGGAGCTTCAGCGCGAGCGCCGCTTGCTGCGCCGCGCGAACGCGACTTGCGGCATCTTGCCTCTCCTGTGCGGCGGGTAGCGCGGTCGCCGTGATTGCCGCCTCGACCGCGGCAGCGACTCGGTTGTGTGCGTCCACCGCCCTTCGTATAGCATCCTCGTCCCCGCTGGACGCGACCTCAGGGCGCACCCGTGCGGGGAGAAGGACGTTATGCGCTTTGAGTGAGTCGACAGTCGATGAGTAGCGCGAGTCTGCGGTGCGACGTAGTCCGGCGATCCGCGTCGTGGATTGCTCGAACGCCCCGTCTGCCGCCTGCTTCGCGTGTCCAGCGGCCTTGTCCGCATTGGCCAGGCCGGACCTCAGCTGTGCGGGGATCTTTAGCAGCGATGCGAGCGCCGCTTCGTACTCTTCGTACCTCGACTCGGCGTCCGAGGAGGTTGGTGCTGCCATGACCCTTACACCTCCCAATTGGTGTTTACGACCGTCGTCACGTCGCGTGCTGTGACGGGCGCGAACGGTACTATCGTCACGGGCTTTGGCAACTGCGTCCGATCAGAGATCAACCCCCTGTTGTCCCGCACCGACCAACTGACGAACGGCCCGAGGAACTCCTGCACGGTGCTTTGGTCGATCCGCAGCATGAGCAGCGCGTCGATGAAGCCTTCACCGCCGAAGCCGATGTGCGAGCTGAAGGTTGCTGCGTTCGCCCACCAGCAAAGCATGTGGATGTGCTTGGCCGACCCCATGCGGAGAACGTGCTGAAGATCCTCGGAGGGCTTATGCGCGAACATGTCGGGGACGTCGAGCACTGTGGCTCGGTCGAGCCCGAAGCCGAAGATGTAGCGCGGTGCGGACTCGACCTCTCTGGAGCTGATTTCGGCGACGAGTTCCCGCAGGTAGCTTGCAACCTCGGCGCGCGACACACGGCGAACCGGGTAGTCGATGGACTCCATGACTGCCAGCCATTGGTGATGGTTGTTTCGTGCGAACGTGTGCTCATCGAGCATGTCGAGGCTTACGAACTCGGCGTCTCCGGCAGGGTGCTGGAGCGCCAGCGAGACAGCAGCCGACTGCAAGGTACCTACCGCATTGTTCACGGGCCCGTCCTCCGCCTCGGGCCCGCTCGGTTCGCCGGCTCCCAGGATGGCGAGGTGGCGACCAGGTTCCGCCGCCAGAGGAATGCCTTGGGGTTCGCCGCTGACATCGATGGGGTAGCCGAGCAGGGCTACCGCAGTGCCGCCTCTCGTGGCAGATCGGGAGCGGGAGCGGCGGAGCGATTCGGTCGCGTCGCCGATGCGGATCTGGCGGCTGCCGTCGAAGACCAACGGCCGTTCGGTTTCGTCGCGTACTTGTAGCCACCATTCGCGTCGCAAGGCAGCGAGTTCGTCGTCCTTGGCTACTGCGACGGTGATCTGCTGGTTGGAGTCGACGAGGCCGTAGTCGAGGTTGAGGATCGCCTCGCCGCGAGCTCGCAGTCGGGCCGCGGCGTCGTTGCCCTGACCGAGCGTTGCGAACGACTCCTGGAGGGCGTTCTTGAGGGCCAATCGGATCGGGAACTGCGCGAAGATTCCGCCCTCGCGCGTCATGAGCGCTGAGATTCCGGAGACGGTCTGCGACGCGAGGATGAGGTGAATGCCATACGAACGCCCGCGACGTGCGATGCCTTCGAGTAGTTGTGCTGCTTCGTCGGCGATCTTGTCGTTGGGGTCGAACATCATGTGGAACTCGTCGACCATCACGATGATTCTTGGCATGCGCTCACTAGGACAGGCGGCGCGGTATCGCGCGATGTTGTCGCCGTATGGGCGAAACAGCTTGGCGCGGCGAGAGAACTCCGTCTCGATGTGCATGAGCACTGCCAGTCCGAATTCTCGATCGCTCTCGAGGCCGAGTACACGCGCATGCGGCAGGAATTCTGGCGAGCCGGGCGTCGGCGCCATCGGATAGAGGGTGACCCCCTCCTTGTAGTCCATGAGGTAGAACTCCAACTCGTCAGGTGAGTATCGTTGCGCGAGGCTGTGAATAATGACCTTGAGAAGGTTGGACTTGCCTTGACCGACAGCGCCGGTGATGAGGATGTTGTGCCGTTGGTCTTTCTCGTCGCCAAGGGTCACCTCAACGACTTTTGGTCCCGCGAGCCCGAGAGTGAACCGCAACTGTTCGGCGCTGTTCTCTGTCCACTGAGACTCAAGCGACTGCACCCGCTCGAACGGCACAGATGGGGCGGAGACCGAAGCTGCCCGCGCGGCGAGAGTGTCGACATCATGGGCGAGCGCGGCGCGGTCGTGCACAAGGGGCATTAGCGTGAACTCAGGGTGGCGCGTCCATCGCAGGGTCCTATTGTGTTCCCGGATCGTCGAGCCCAGCGTGTCGAGCTGACCCTCGCGCCACCAATTTGGCTTCTCTACGTCGTCGGGCGACATAGCGAACACAAACGCGACACCGGCAGCGACACCGGCTTGGGCGAGCGCGAGCACCTGACGGTGCAGTGGCTCGTCGATTCCCACGGGATAATCCGCGAGTACGACGAGCCTGAACCTCTCGACCGGGTGGTCGACCCTGGCGCGAAAGTCAATCAACGATCGTGAGACTCCGCGCAGCATCTCTTTGACACGCTGCACATCCGCAACGACCTCACGGATCGTGCGCTCGAAGTCGGGTGTGGAGTTCAGCACACGCAAGGAGTCGTCCGAGATGTTCCGAAGCGTGCTGAATGGGGCCATCACCGACGACAGGTTGGGGTCGTAAGCGATGACATCGAGCTGTCCCGGCGCAGTTCCCTGGAGCGCACCCCAGACGACGCTCTCGATCAACTCATTTCGCCGACCCACTGAGGCGTCTACAACTACGTTGCCGCGTCCGATCAACGGCAGCAGAAGGGGCGCTCTCACCTCCGAGTTCACACCCGATGCGAACCCGTCCATGGAGAGCTGTCCGAGAGTGACGTACTCCGCCACGTCGAGCAGGCCATTGCCCCTCTTGAGCATCACCTCTGAGATGTCACGTGCACGCAGGCTGTGCTCTGAGACAGCCTGCGCAGCCATATTGCGGACGAGCGCCTGCTGCTTCGTCAGTTCGGACTGAGCCTGCTGGTAGGTGTTGGCACGAGCAACTTCCGCAACTGTATGTGCGGCGTCGAAGACGCCCATCAGCCTCGCATGAGCGAAGCGGAGCTCCTGAGCCGCGGCGTCAAGCGATGTCGTCATTGGCATGCACCGCGACGGTCACCTGAGCGGGTCGCAGCAGGCGATCACCCAGCAGATAGCCCTTCCGTGAGATCGCCACGATGCTGTTCGCTGGGAACTGATCGCTGGCGCGCACGGTGTTGATAACCTGATGAACGCGAGCGTCAAAGTCGCCAGAGTCGTCGACCTCGACGAGATCCCGGCGGAGGAACACTTCCAACAGTTCCTCCGCCACGGATTCGATCAACTCTGGCGAAGCTGGCTCCGTCTGCAATCTGTCAACGGCGAGCAACGCTTCCTTGAACAGCGTCTCCAACTGACGATAGCGGAGGGTATCGGCTACGGTTCGAGACTGCTCCTGCAGGCTCTCGATGAGCGTATTTTTGCCCTTGTCCTCGATCAGTCGTCGCTGAAACAGATCACGGAGTTGCCGAACTTCCTCCCGCAGTCCGCTGATCGCCTCTTCAACTGTCGCCGCATCCTGGTCACTCACGATCGAACACCTCACTGGAGCCCGGTTTGGCGGACGAACGCGGATGACTGCTTCCAGTTCCACTTCCATCCGGGGATTCGATGAGATCGAACCCAGAGGAATATCCACAGGACCGCGAGGCCGAGGCAGAGCAGGCCGAGGACGACGAATCCCTGGCCGATCCAGAAGAAATTGAGCATCGCAACGACCGTGAGGATCTCCCCGGCGACGAGACCGCCCAAGCCATCGCGAGACCATAGCTTCACTTGCTCTGCCCGTTCCACGTTCACACGGATCTCGTTCACGTCGTTGCGGAAGTCGATGTCAGAGATCTTCAACGCGTCGATGACTGCGAGCTTTTCCTTGCTGTGGTTGAGCTGGTTCTCCGTCAGGATGCTCTGCGAACCGTCGTGGTAGGTGGACCACGTGCGGGTGATGATCTCTTGGAGCGTTAGGCCGTAGAAGTATCGGATCGTGTCGTCCCCGGGTAGCTTCTCGAACGCTTTCTTGAGGATGTCGTGGGCCTTCTCGACGTTGCCAAGCGCCCCCTCAGAAAGTCCGACGAACGCCGAGTAGTAGACGTTGCTGGGTTCAAGCTGGCTGGCGCGGGTGTACTGGGCCAGCGCCTTCGCCCAGAGCCCATTGCTTTTATAGAGGTCGCCGAGTTCCGCGTGGTAGGAGGCATCGTTTGGGTTGAGGCGGACCGCTTCGTTTAGTTCGAACTCGGCATCTGCATAGGCACCCAGCTGGGCCGAGCTCAGTCCGCGGACAAACCACGCCTCGGGGTTCTCGGTCTGCTGGTTGGTCGCCTCACGTGCAGCGTAGTTGGCTTGTGCACTGTTGCCCTGCACAAGGTAGTCACGGGCGATCTGCAACCAGTCGCGTTCCTGCGTCGAGCCGGTACGGGGCAGTTCGGGAGCGACGACCCGAGCAGCGAGCTGCTGATCGTAGTCGCGACGCTTCGACGTGTCGAGCAGGATCGTCTCGGCCTCCGCAATGTTTCTGATCGTCTGCTCGGCGAGCTGTCGGGTTTCCAGCTTCGGGTGGCCGGTGCGCGGCGTCCATTCGCGTCGTTTCTCGGCGATCGCTTTCTGCACGTCCACTGAGCTGGCGCTGGGCGCAATGCCGAGGATGTCGTAGTAGTTATCAAGAGCCATTCGTTGGCTTCTCCTCGCTGAAATCGTCTGACATCACTGAACGGAGAGCGAGGAGACCTTGGTGGTAGCAGCTTTGAGCTGCTCGTCTGTGAGATTCGCGAGGCGGTCAACCTCGAAGGTCCCGAGGGACTGGCTCGTCGTCAGGTCAGTGACCTCGACGAACACGGTCTGGTCGATGTCGTAGGCATAGGTGATGCCGAGTGGAGCCCCCTTTGGGTAGGGCGGAAGGGGAATCTCCTTGGAGCCGATCTCGACGACATAATCCGGGTGGGTGTCATCGCCCTGTGTGACCTGCACGAGCACCGTCTTCTGGTTGTCCTGCACGGTCGACCCCGAAGTGCTGAACTTGGCAGGGATCTTCGTGTTGCGCGGAATGATGACCTCATTTACATCACGGTTCGTCTCACTGTCGAGGAAGATCACGCCAAGACCTTGTGAAGTCACGTCGGAGATGATCGGGGCCTTGCCATCGAAGATGGCGAGGCCCGGACCAGCGGTAGTAGATTGCTCCATCGCTGCCTGGATCGCCGCTCCCAAAGCGACGGCCTCGTCGGGGCGTACGGAACGGTCGGCAGATTTCCCGGCGAGGCGCTCAATAAGTTCCCGCACCATCGGCATCCGAGTCGAACCGCCGACAAGTAGCAGGTGGTCGATGCTCGCCCATGTCACTCCGGCTTCGCTTAACACGAACTCGGTCAAGTCCTTCGTGCGGTTCACCAGGTCCTTGGTGATGCGCTCGAACTCCGCGCGTTGGACAGGGATCCGATACTGGCCGCCGCCAGCGGAGACGTGCACCGTCGTCGTGGCGACGGTCGTGAGGCTCCGCTTCGCCATCTCGGCCTTCTCGCGAAGGGACGCAACTTGCGCCAGATCGTCGAGCAGGTCGCTCGGCCCGCCTTGCGCCTCGACCTTCTCGGCAATGTACTCGATGAGCTTGTTGTCGAAATCGAAACCGCCAAGCATCCGATCACCATTGGTGCCCAGCACGTCGAAACCAACGTCTGTAATGCGCATCAAAGTCACATCAAACGTGCCACCACCGAGGTCATAAACGAGCACAAGTCCCTGCGCCGACGTGTCGACGCCGAAAGAGAGCGCCGCGGCGGTGGGCTCGTTCAGCACTCGCAGGACATTCAGCCCTGCTATGGCTCCGGCATGCTTGGTCGCTGTGCGGCGAGCGTCATCGAAATAGGCGGGCACCGTGATGACGGCATCCGTTACAGGCGCGCCGAGCGCAAGCTCGGCATCCTCCTTCAGCCGCCTGAGGACAATGGCTGAGATCTCCTCAGCGGAGTAGCTGCTGCCGCTTGTCGACGTAAACCGCCAGTCGGGGTCACCCATCTGCCGCTTGACGAACTGAACCACGTCGTCGGGGGCGCTCGCCGCCGAGTGCTTCGCCATGGTGCCGACCAGTGGCTCGTCAGAGTTGTTGAACGCTTGGAACAGCACGACCGAAGGGGTGATGTCTTCACCATCACGGTTCGTCAAAATCTCTGCCTCGCCTGAATCGCGCAGGACGGCTACCGCAGAGTAAGTCGTGCCGAGGTCTATCCCGATTGCAGGCATCGATTGCGATTCCTTCTCCAACGACGGTTGTCAGTTAGGGCGCCTGTGCCCGCGTTCATTGGAGACACGAACTCAGGCGCAAGTCCAAATTCAGCCAACTTGTTGCAGCGTCGTGTCGCGTTGCTGAATTGCGAGCGCCACCACAGCGGCAAGCTTCTTAGAACCACCCAGGCTCACGGTGTTGCGCGCCCCACTCCACGCACGCTCAAATCCCGAGTTGCCGAGAGCGACGACAGACACCAGGCGGTGGTCGCCTTCGTCGTTTACGTGAATCTGGATGGCCGAGGAGCCTCCGAGGAGGCTGCCCTTCTCTACGAGCACGGCGAGGTCCGGAGGATCATCGAGTGCATCAAATTGCACCGGGCTGATCTCCGCGTTACCAACCGCCCCGCGCACGATCTGCTTGAGCGCCCCAACGTCCAACCGAGAACGGTAGACGCTTTCCTCGTGCTTCATACTTTCCCTTTCGATTCGATCCCGACGTCACCCCAGAGCCTGTCGCGACAGTAGAAGTGGGTCCCGGTTTCGGAACACTTCCGATGATCAGACGTAAACGTATCCGTTTGGGACATGGTGTCGCAAGTTGCATGTCCCGTTTTCCGGCCATCTCGAGAGCCGCGCGTCACTTGCCTCAGGACCGTGTTGATTCGAGTGACATACGCTCGTTGTGTTCCGCCCGCTCTCAGAGGAGTTGTCTCAGTCGATGCCGCATCTTGACGATGAACCGACGTGGGGCCTACCGAGTCGGCCCGCGCGCCTTAGTAGCGACGAGGTGCGCTCGAAGGTTATGCAGACCGCCATCTCAGAGCTCGGCAAGACCGGTCTGACGGTCAGCCTTGAGCATCTGCCGTTGGAGGAGTTGATCCGCACCGCGGGGGTGCCGCGAAGTTCGTTCTATCGGCTGTGGTCCGCCAAGGAGAGCTTCTACTCAGATCTGCTGGTCGAGCTCGCGACGTCGTCTGAATCGCACGACGCGATGTTCTACCCGGGCACGCAAGACGCAGCCTTCGGCGTCATCGCGGCGTATCAACATCTGTTGGGTACGCAGGAAGGTCGAGTCGCTGTGCTCCGTGAGGCGGTGCGTGTGGCGACTCGCGCCAACTTTGATCACTTCAGCGCATCGGTGGCTTGGCGGTCCCACGTCACACTCATTGCGTCGGCTAGTAGCCTGGCCTACAGCAATGACCGAGAACGACTCGCCGCCACGCTGCAGGAGACCGAGCGACGGTTCATCGCGCGGACGGCCGAGTTCTACGGTGGGGCATTGCAAAGACTTGGGTTCGGCTTTCATGAAGGTGCGTCAGCTGAGCTCCTGGCTGGTCTTGGCGCAGCCGTCGTAGAGGGCCTCGCCCAACGCCGCCTCGTCAACCCGGATCTGGCGGACACCATCATCATGAAGCCGGGCATCGACGGAGAGCCGGTCGAATGGCATCCGGCCGCCATCGGCTTCTGGGGAATCCTCGAAGGACTTGTCGACCTTCAGGCGCACCGAGAATGAGACATTTGACTCCCGGTGCGCCCGAATGTGATTCGGCTGGCGTCGGCCTACAGGACTACAGCGGGGTTTCTTGGGCGTAGGACGCCTTCGGGTTCCGCCCGAGAAGTGACCGGCCAGTCAGTACAGCTGCCCCCGCCCAGTGACGCGTGCGAGCGAATCGAATACGCCCCGAAGCCAATGCCATGGGGTCGGTGTACGCCCACCGCGGCGCAAAGACGGGCGATCGACGATGGTTACGGTCGCCTCGGGTGAGATGGAGGAGTGCTTCCGTCGCTCCGAGACTCACCGCGGCTTTCACCCCCTGCACGACGGAGGGCAACGGTGCGCCGGCAAGTGCTGCCTGAAACGTCGCCAAATCCCCGTAAGCAGGCACATACGGGACGCACCGACTCAAGTCGGCCGTTCTCGTCGCGGCTTCGTCGAGCGTGATGTTGGGCGGGAGCCCCATCATCCGCTCGAAGGTGTATCGACTTCCCGGCGCGAAGGACGTCGCGATCGCGCCGAACCCGATGTTCATGACGAGGAGATTCGGTACCCCGTGACGACGAGCGGCTCGCGCCAACGCGGTACCGACGTGAAGGTAGTGCAGTTCGGTTTCATCGAGGACGAGGTCGGCCCCGGCGACAAATGCATCGGCGTTGTCGACGGTGATTCCCTCGGGGAACGCGACGACGCGGGTCTCCGGACGGATCTTCGCGATGGCTTCCTGGAGCGCTTCAACTTTCGGTCGCCCGTACGTGTCGACGGTGGCCCAGGCGACGCGGTTGGAGTTTTCCGGAACGAAGGTTTCAGGGTCCGCGAGCCGTACCTCCTTCGCGCCCGTCATCATGACCAGGGCCATGGCGAGGTCAAAGCCGTCGCCGCCGGCACCTGCGATGGCAATGGTCGAGTTCTGCAGGAGCTGCTGCTCGCTGCGCCGCCAGAACCCGAGGTTGCGGCGAAACTCGAGAGGAACCGCGTCCGACGGGGTCATGTCGTGGGCGCTCATGCCTCGACCTTCCCCCAGAAGCGGATAGCACCCTCTGAGACGTCCAGGGCGTCGATTTCGGCGAGGCCGCCGAGGTTCGCCGCCGACACGATGGGGTCGAGCTTGATCGCCACGTTGACCCCCTGGTACTCGTCGAGCCAGACAGGCTCGGAGATGCGCGAAACTCCGATACCCATGACGCGCAGCACGCGTTCGAGCGGACGCTCGACGATGGCAAACACTTTGTCGTCAGCGCCGATCTGGCGGATGTGCGCGATCACCGAACGCAGCAGTTCACGGAGCGCGAGCGCTTGGCTAGCCGATTCGTCGAGCCGTCCGATGTAGCGGGAGACTTCGACACCTTCGGTGCCGAGCTCCAGGCCGTAGAGCGAATCGACGGGCAACGGGCGGTTGTCGTTCCCGATCCGCTCAATGACGCGCACGCACGCCACCGCGACCGGCTGTGCGGCTCGGTTCTCCACCACGACAAACGCAACGGAACGGTCGTCGTCGTCGTCAAGGTCCACACCGTATGGGAGTGCGGCCTGGTCGAGCATTCCGGTCTGGACGGTGTAAACGCCGGTTCGCAGATCAAGGTACGACGAGTAGACGGGGTTGGATTTGAGGCCGCACCCGAGGGAGATCAGTGCGAACCGGCACGAGGCGTGTCCCTTGAACACGTCTGCACGGACCGGCGGAGTGATCTCCTCGTTGCGAACCTTCTTGTTTCGGGTGGCCATGAACTGGTCCTTTCATCGAGTAGCTCGACGCTAGGAACCAGCCCACAGACGCGGATCAAACTGGAAAAAAGATGGAAGCCGCACCAAGGGCCGGGGCACCACCTAGTGCCATCATGCCCCGCCCCATGACCATCCGAAACCATTGTGAAGTCCGCCATGCGTGTCACGCATCGAGAATTCGTACCTACCGGGGCCCGAAGGTTCGACGGAAACGCCTGGCACGCGGCCGAGCGCGAAGTGGGTGACTTCTTTGATCCGCCAGACGTCGGCGGGCGTTTCGCCGAGGAAGGTCACACTAAAGGTCGAGAGCAAAGACCGGTGATGGTAGGCACGGGTTGCCAGCAGCAGTGGCCGGGATTGAACAGGGTGATCGTCAGGGGTGAGTTCGAAGAGGAGTTCGTAAGGATTACCGCGCTTCATCGGCACCGGCTCGGCTTCAGTGCCAAAGTGCCAAAACTTGTCCCTGGTGATGATCTCGGGGCCTACTGATCGGAGCCTCTCGGAGTGGACGCGGAACGCGCCGCTGGGACTGGTTCGAACATTCGCGGGATAGCTTCGATCTATGTCCAGGTGGTCTGCCTCATCGAATGTGGCAACGAACCGCCACCGCTCGGTCGTTCGTTTCCATAGGCGGTCTTCAACGACGAACTCCGCGCTGATGGTGTCGCAAATGAGCCCGTTGTGCATATCGGGCACATCGAGGGTTACCGGAGACTGTCGATAGGTTCCTCGAAGAAGTTTTTCCATCAGCCGGCGAACGGCCGCCTCCTCAAGATCTGCAACGGTGTCCGGCTTGCGACGGATCCGGTTTCCATAGACGACGCGCCGGTCCGCAAGGGTTTCTAGATCTCGTGTCTCGTCGCTCAAGCCGTAGATGTCAAGCAAGAGGCCGGCCTCGATGTTCTCGAGAGAGTGGATTGCTGAAACAAATCGAAACCGCATCCGCTCAAACGAATCGGACGACTCTTGCTGAAGCAGCTGCTTCACGAGCGCCTCACGTTGAAGTCGTGCCGCGGTCATCCCGCGTCCCTTTCTCAAGCGAAGCAGCTCGCCAAGAAGGTCGCGTGGATCCATGGGTTTTACCGATTCCTGTACTCGCTTGCTTGACCCCAGACACCGTGACACAGGGAGCGCTGGGTCTATTGGTAGCCTCCACGACAATCCGACTGTCGTCCAGCGAACCGGCTACACGTTGACTCGCAGCTCAGGAACGGGCGGAAGAAGATTGTGCACAGCCACTCCGAGCACCTCGCAGAGAACGAGCACAGTGGCAAGCCTGGGGTTGGTTGCCGTGCCACCCTTGGTCACTGCTCCCCGCTCATACTGCTGATACGCGTACAGCGAGATCCCCGCCCGCTCGGCCACAGCCTCCTGCGTCAGCCCGAGCGCGTCACGTCGCCGCCGCAGGTTCATCCCGAGCTCCCGCGCGAAATCGGCCCATTCGGGCGTGCTCGCGGGGTTGGTACTCACTACTCAACCCTGAAACCAAGAAGAGTTGGCTGTAACCAATAGAAATTGGTAATCTCCGGACGTACCCTGCCTGCCGTCCTGGACAGGCGTTCGCCGGCCAGCCCGTCCGGCGCTCACTCACACCCTGGGAGCACCGCCTTGACCCGACCCGCACTCACTCGCCATGCCAGACGGGCAGGCCACGCTGTGGCCGCCGTCCTCATCACTTCCGGGCTAATTGTTCTCGGCCTAGGAGGAGCCGCTCAGGCGTCGACCACTTCCAGCCCGACAGCCGTGGAGGCTGCGTCGCCTGACCAGGCTCGACTACCGAACGGAACCCCGTGGTCGTCGATCTCCCACGTGGGAGTCGACATCGACACGCCACTGACGGCCACGATCAGCTTCGACTACGAGATCACGCCGGGCGTGGACGAGACCAACCTGTTCGTTCAGATCCCCACGACTGACGGCCCGCCCCTGAAGTCCTGGGACGTCCACTTCGCTAAGGACGGCACCTTCTCCGAAACAGTGTCCCTGCCCGCCGGAACGTACCCCTTGAAGATTGAGGGTTCGTTTGAATGTGGCGTGGACTGCTCCGACGTCCGGCCCCTCTATGAAGGGGCTTTCACAGTCATCGCCGTACCTTACGGCGACACGTTCGTCATGATCACGAGCGGTCCCGAGCAGACCGTGAACGACAACGGCGACGTCACCCTCACCCTTGGATACGACCTCCGGCCCAACGTGGAACAAACGGGAGCCAGCGCGCTCCTGGAGTCCTACGTCGATGACGAAGCCGGTAACCGCACGTGGTTCCACCCGCCGAGCGGTTCGCAGTGGACGAACGTCGACGGCCCCGGAATCTTCACGGACACCATCACCCTCGCCCCCGGCACCTACACGCGCCACATCACCAGCTCGTTCGTCCAGCACTGCGACTGCTTCGGCACCAAAGACATCATCGAGCCGTATACCTTCACCGTGCCCGAGAAGGTCGACCCCACTCCCACCCCGACGCCTACGCCGACCCCGACACCTGAGCCCACGGCCACCCCAACAGCAACACCGACACCGCAGCCGACTGACGCCCCTTCCCCCTCACCCACCGCTACCTCGACGCCGATCGCTATCTCGCTCTCGCCGAGTACGGTCGTGCGGGGGAATCAGGTCACGGTCAACGCAGCTGGCCTCGCGCCCGGCGAGTCCGTCGAAATCTGGCTGCATTCCACGCCGGTCAAGCTGCTGTCGACTGCGGCCAGCGCAGAAGGCACGATCTCAAAGACCGTGACCATCCCCTCCGCGACGACAGTCGGTGCACACAATGTCGAGGTACGCGGCGCGACAAGCGGTTCCGCGTACGCGGCACTTACCGTCAGCGACGGTCTAGCAATCACCGGCTTCGACGCCACCAGTACCGCGGCTACCGGGGTCGGAGCGAGCATCCTGATCCTCGGTGGCATCACCGCCCTCATCATCGCCCGTCGAACGCGTCGACAGCAGGTCTGATGCTCTTTCCCGCGCGGAAGCCAGCCCTTCCTAAGGGAAGGGCTGGCTTTTCGTTCTGCCAGGTTTTCAGCGCCCCATGGGGAGTGGGGCTGGCACCGCAATGCTCCCGTTCACCGGGACGGGAGCGCGTATGTCTCGTGCCGCACGCAGGCGCTCGTAAGCACCGCGCACCAGGACGCCCCACTTCTGATCCGAGGTGGGGGCGTCGTCCTTCTCTACACACCGACTGCGTACCGACAGGAAGCACGCAATGTGTCAGTTTCGCTCCCAAACGAAAGAACTGATACCCGATCGGGATGGATTAACGCGTGTGCAACTAACGATGTAGGTCATAGCGGTATAGCGTTTCCTACATGGCAATTCGACGCGTTACTCAAATGGTCGACGATCTCGACGGCACCGTCCTCGAGACCGGAAAAGTCAAGCAGATCACCTTCTCCGTCGAGGGACGTGCATACGAGATCGACCTCTCCGAAGAAAACGCCGACAAGTTCTACACGGCACTCGCCCAGTTCGTGAATGCCGCCCGCCCCGCCGGATCCGCCGCCGCTCCGCGCGCAGGGCGCCGCACGACACGGGCCAGGAGCGACGTGGATCTTGCAGCGGTCCGGCAGTGGGCTCGAGAGAACGGTCACACCGTGAGTGACCGCGGCCGGGTGCCCGCGACCATCGTCGACGCGTACAAAGGCGCGAACGCTTAGGCCGCAGCGCCGATACAACCCACCATTCAGAAGAGGCTCACCCGTCCAGGTGAGCCTCTTCTGACGTGACAGCGGCGGCTTCTTCGAACTGCGGGTATCCACGGAACGAATGCCCGCGCGCCCCAATCGACGGCTTAGGTGGCCGTCCGCCGTCTCCGTCGTCGGGCGCGAGTGAGCGCCGACTCGATCTGTCGAGGGCCGCGACCGAGTTCTCGTAATCGAGGTCGACCCTCGCGCGGCTCGATGTTCATATGCCGCCACCGCCGACGAATGTCGACGACCTTCGTCCCGGCCGGTGCAGGCCCCGCCCCGCGCAGGGAGAACACCGGTACGGCACAGTCCAGGTTGAGCGTCACCGCTCCACCCGACGGGTCTTCGGCTTTGCCCGTCACAAGCACGGCACCAGAGACCGGAAGGCTCAGCGCGAGCTCAAGTTGCCACGGTCCCCAAAAGAGCGTCAGGCCGTGGTCGTGGCCCACATGTTCCGGAAGTGGCCTGACGGCGATCCAGACGAGGCCGTCGTATCGCGCCGGCCACTTGTGTGCGTGGTGGGTTCGGGCGACACCGTGCGCCTCGTGCCACGGATCCCAGATCGCCCCATAGAGCGAACGCACCGCCAGGGACACCCAGCCGCCCGCACCGTACAACTCGTCCAGATGGTCCGCGAAGGCAAGCTTGGGCCGAGACGTTCCGGCCTCGTACCGCTGAAGCTGCGAACGGGACAGGACGATGCCCGCCGGACTCACGTGCTGCTGGTGCTCTATCGCCCGCAGGCTGATCGTTCGAAGCTGCCGTAACCCCGCGCCGAACTGAGCCCACGTCGACGGAATCGACGCCAGAGGGTTCGGGCTATCGCTCACCGGTGTCTCACCTTGTCCCAACCTGACCGAGAGGCTCGATTTTCCCGGAAGATGACGGAACCCGAAAGCTCGACGCGCACCAGTCCCGTGTCGTCAGACATCTCGACACCCGCTGCTCAGCGCGGGTAAACCTGATCACCACCGCACCCATCCCAGGGAGCCCTGAGCCCATCTCTCCCCGGAACAGAAAGGCCACACATGACCCTCGCTGCCCCGGACGCCTCTCCCGAGTGCCCCGTGTGGTGCGCGGGCCACGAAGACGCCCAGGAGCCCGCGCCGCCGCGCTGGCACCGGAGCGAGGGCATTGTCGTGAGCGTGACTGAACGACGCCGCGCACCCCTCGGCGGTGACGCGGCACCGCTCTTCGCCGAGGATTTCGTCGTCGCGATCGAACGGGACGCTCAGGCCACATACCTCTACGTCGGGCCGCTCGAGGACGGGCGCCGATTCTTCGCCGTCACCTTGGACAGCGCACAGCGACTCCACGCAGCTATCTCGGCCGCCCTCGAGATCGCGACGTAGGCGGTATGCGGCTGATCGGCGCTACGGCCGCTCGTTGCGGCGGGATCCGCCAAAGCCACACTGGCGAGTCAGCGGCCTGCGGGTGCATGTCTGACGCGGCTGAAGCTGGCGGGTTTTCATCGACGAGCGCGCCTCTCGAGCAGCCGAGACCGTGCTCGCCCGGCTCAGCGGGCGGCTCCAATCGTCGTCGTCGTGCGGGCGTGGGACCACTGGCCGCTGGAACGAAGGTCCACCGAAAGGGGGACAGCGCCTGTTGGCCGTCCCACCCTAAGCTGTCAGCGAGATGCGAAATGGAACAGGAAATTATATGAATCACCGAAAATTCGTCAAGGGCCTTGCGGTTGGGGCCTTGACGATCCTCGCTGTTGGTGCCACCACGAATTCGGCTTACGCGGCCGGTTCCACCGAGGGGGGCGTCGCTGCGGCTAGTTCCGTGTCCGCCTTCACGTCTGAGGTTGGCTCGGAGTATCTGCAGAACCAGCAGAAGCTCGGAGAGTTCACCTCGTGGCTCCTCGACCAGCCCGGTAATGCCGAGCGCGGCTACATTGCGTCGGTGAACGACGCCGCTTCGTTGTCCACAATCCTTCTGTGGCACGGGTCCGATTCTTTGCAGACCGAGGCTCTCGAACACGCGCAGGAACTTGGAATCACAGCGACTGTTGAGCAGCGCGAGCATTCTCTCCCAGAGATTGACGCTGCAGCGATGGCGCTTCTAGACGCAGCGCCCCAGTTCCTTGAGCAAGGTTTCCAGATCGAAGCAGTGGCAGCAGTCTCAGCTGAGTCGGAAGCAGTTACAGTGGTCGGCAACTTCGTCGATGACACGCAAGCAGCAGGACGGGCAACGCAGTCGCTGTCGGCTTCCGTGGAAGACCTTGCCGCCAGCCTCGTTGATACTCCGATCGACGTGCAGGAAGTTAGTAGCGTTGAGACCTTGAACGGAACACGCGGGGCCGCAAGTGCCCCATTCTTCGCCGGTGGAATGATGATTTCCAAGGATCCGAACGGCGACACCGATAAGGGGATGATTTGCTCCTCGGCATTCGGGATGAAATATGGTGGAACTGCGCGCACTACGACAGCACGTCATTGTGTCGCCCCGTCTGGAACCTGGCGCTCTCCAAATAACAATGCCAACTATGGCTCGCACCTCGTGACGTCAACTGACGGTGGAATGACGGTCCTTTCGGGAACCGGCGGGAATCGCACTTTTGACAATGAATGGTACAACACGCAGGGCTTCTCGAAGAACGTGTATAACGCATACGATGTCGGTTTGAACGACCTTGTTTGCACGAGCGGCGCTAATTCGGGAGTGCATTGCAACGTCAAAATTACGAACATGCGTTACTGGTGGGATGACGGCTACGGGCGTCTGTCTACAATCGAAGGCACCCAGCAGACTTCTGGGCAAATGGCCGCTACAGGCGGAGACAGTGGCGGTCCCGTCTTCATGCCGTACGGCGGAAGCTTCTCGCAGAGCGTGGGTGCGGTTGGAATCATCCAAGCTGGCGTCAGAAGTATGGGCGAGACTCAACCCAATTGCTCGAACAGCCGTTACCCGAGTGACAAGTGCGCTCGACGAGTTCTGTTCACAAGCGTTAACACAGTCATAAAGCACGGTGGGCTGCCTGGGCTCTCTCTGCTGACCGGACCTCAGCAGTAGCACCGGTCGATGCGTCCCACCTCACGACAGGTGGGGCGCATCAACGCACGATTGGAACCAAATGTCGAGAAGATGGCCCCGCCATCGTGTCGCGGCGGCTGCACTCGCACTCGTCTCGTCAGTCAGCCTCCTTTCTTCCTGCGCAAATGGAGGTCAATCCAGTGAAGATAAATGTGCGGAACTGATCCCAAATGTCGAAGCGTGTCGAACTTACTCCCTGGAGAAGGTGCCCGAAACGGCTCCGAAACTGGGGAGCCCCTCGCAACCGGTCACGCTGAGGACTGAAGGACACTCGCTTGTTATCGACACCGGCTGCAATACCGTGAGTATTACCGGCGACGCAGATGGTCAGATTTTTATTTCTAGCGAAGTTGCTGCCGGGTTGAAGTTGTGCAGTCAAGAAGAGACGGCATCCGAATCCTGGTTGACGGAGTTCTTTTCCGGAACGACCACATGGACTTCAGAAACGGGCCTCATTACGGTAACCAAAGGTGACGTTGAGTTGGTATTCGAAATTTGATATCAAGGTGCCTGTCATGGTGCCAAAGTCCCTCTCCTCCCAGTTCCCGACTTAATCCGCGTGCATATCCCGATACGCGAGCTCGCGTCTGCCCCAATCCTCTGCGTGAGGCGTGGCACACAGTTGCGTCATACGTTCCTCGCTGCTCTGCGTAGAGCAGCCAGGTTTCTAGTGTTAGTTGTCAAACGAGTTCAAGTGGCTCATCAGATGAAAGTGATTAAATGATTTTAGGTATCGCGAGACGACAGGTGGTGCTGGCTTCCCTGTCGGCGTGCGTCGTCTCCCTGGGGGCGCTCACCCTTATCCCGCCATCTGCGGCGAATGCATCAGCAGCCTCCGCTGTCGATGAACAGGCGGCGGTCCAGCCCATCGATCCGGCGTTGACACCCGAGTTCACGACCAGTCCAGTCCTGATCTCGTACTGGGACGGCGACGAAGCAGATCTGACGGCCGAGCAGAAGGATGAACTGGATTCAGCTGGGGTTGAACTTGATTCTCAGGTGACCGAGAAGCCCACCTCAGAGATCAGCGAGGAGCTCCTCGATGAGGCGGGTACCTGCGTCATTGGTCTTGGCGAGGATGCCGTCGGTGCTCTAAAGGAGTGCGCTGCACAAAACAATGTCGAGGGGCTACGTAGCTCTGCGGACGCGGCTCGATCCGAAGCAACTGCGGAGTCTGGCGATGACATCGCAGATGACGAGGTAGATGCGTCGACAGCAGTTGAAGCACTCGTGGCAGAGGCGCCGCCCACGACATCTCCGTGTCTCAAGATGCAGTGGGAAGTCAAGTATGTGAGCCGGGCCGAAGCGTGCATCGCTAACAGCCACATCGTCTACGTGGTGTCGAACAGCACGGGCCAAGTAGTCGGGAATTTTCTCCTTGAGGTCGCTACGCACACCGTGACCCAGAAAAGCCTCGTCATGGAAGCGACGAACTACACCTGGCTTCGCGCCACCAACGCCACGGGTTATGCGGCTGGACGCACCATCTCAGCTAATGGTGTCTACGGCTGCAACACGGCGGGCTGCACGAACGGTCCCGCGAGTTTCGCTACGTCCCTAAATGGATCATGGAAAAAGGCTCAGGGGTCGAGCAAGTTCACCTTCGGACCCAGCGCAACCCCCCGACCTCTCTCCGAGAACTGGGTCTTCACGCTAACAATTCCGGGATCCAACCCCGTCAAAATCCAGGGACTGGCGCTAAAGCCGCGATGCGACAACAACGCAATCAGTGGTCTCGGGCAAGGGTGTGTCTACCCGCAGTACATCTCAACGGTCCGCATTCCATCGTCTGGTGTGACGGCCGCCGCGGGCCAACATATTGCTAAGGCGCTCGCGTCAGGACTCCCCAACACGCTGAGCCGCACGTCTCCGACGCAAGCGGTCAAGAACCGTCAAAGCTCGTGTGCGTTCATTGTCTCGCTGCCCCGCGAGGAGAACTACGAATGCGACGAGTACCCGTTTGCTTCAACGCAGCAGGGCGGAAGCAAGGATCGCCGCATCTTCCAAGGATGCCGATGGAACCCGGTGACTAAGACCGGTCCTGCGGGCGTCAGCGTCTGCCTCATCCCCAAGGACGACAATAAAAAGGCGGGGGATCTGCTCAATTCGTTCTATCGCCAGGCTCGAATCCTCGAAGGTGACGTGTTCAAGGTGCGCGTCTCATGACGCTAGATCGAGATCTCGTAGAAGCAGAGGTCGGCTCCTCGTACCATTCCTTCTGGGTAGGCGACGAGGAATGGAGCGACGAGCGCGGGCCGCTCGAGGCCGGCCTTTTCGAGCGTGCACCGCAGGGCAACGGCATCTTCATCGACACCGCAGTCCACACAGGTCTCGTGCCCATCACCCTCTACGCCGTCCTAGAACCCCCGGCCGACATGTCGGAGGAGTGGCAAGATGTGGTTCGCACCTCAATCACACTCAGCGCTGACCGCATCTATGTCGTCCCAGTCGGCGGGCTTGGCGACATCAGCGAACTCGCCCTCGTGCGCGCTGGCACTTTCGGGATACAGGTGGCAGGCAGAGGCCGTGAGGGCGTTGCGGACGAAAGCGAGTTGGCTGAGAGCTACGTGGTTCATCTGTGGCCCATCGAGCACGAGGAGACAACGGCAGTTCTTCGTCTCTCGTCCCCGCGGGCACAGAATCATCTGAGGCTCGACTGACGCAGGCCCAATCGGGCCGGTCGCGTGAGCAGAGCACGGTGCCGACGGCACCTCTGATTTGCTCAGAATGCATCAACGACAGCACCGTGTCCCCAACCCTGTGGGGGCACGGTGCTCGTTTGCTTTCGCTGGCTCGGTCCCACTGGGTCACTCGTTCGACCGGACGGTTGGCGCGGAGCACGTTACATCGTTCACTGGTGACAGCGGGTGTTGCAGTTCAGTCCTGGCACCCGCTCCACAGCTTCGTTGCCGGTATGCGGTCTTGGAGAGAACCATTCGAGTTCTCGGGCCGCACCCGTCAAGGAAGGTGACCCGCCCATGAGCGAGTCCGACACCACCACCCCGCCCGCCTCGGCCGCGTCCGCCAACGGACTCGGCTACGGCCCGATCAAACCCCTCGCGGTCAGACTCAACGAGTCCACCCGCACCCAGCTGGACATCATCGCCCAGCTCAACGACCGGACCGTCACCGACGAAGTCCGCCTCGCCATCGAAGCCTGGATCGACAAGGCCCGAACAGATCCGCACATCCAACGCCGCGCGAAGGATGTCCGTGACGAGATCGAACGCGAAGCAGCAGGCAAACGCGACGCCATCGCCGCCATCTTCGACGCCACACCGGCGCCGAAGACGCCGCGGACGCCGCCGAAGCCTCAGGCGACCTGACGGCTCAACCTCATACGGGCTCTTCGGACATTCGGTGGGGGTCATGGTGTGAGTCCGCCGGCGGCGAGGAGCATGCGTAGCCGGTAGTTGTCGCGGTTGCGGAAGCCTCTGG
>NZ_JBFBJJ010000031.1:0-29465 GCF_040686055.1 Microbacterium sp. NPDC086615 | reverse complement strand
ACCCCCCCCCGCCACCGACTTACACACACACCCCCCCCCCCCCCCCCCCCCCCGGGGGGGGGGGGGGGGGGGGGGGGCTGCCCGACCTCTCCAATGAGGCGTCCCGCTCGCGCAGCCAGAGAGGAAACCCACCATGTACGACCAGCTCATCGCTGCCTTCACTCTCGACAACATCCCTCTCCTGATCGCGGCGGGGCTCACTTTCGCGTTTGGTTACTGGGAGTACCTGTATAGCTTCCGGCTGTTGACGCGGGAGAAGAAGGCCCCGTTCCCGATCTGGATGCACACCTTCTACCTTGCCCACGACAGCTCCTGGGCAGTGATCCTGCTGAGCGCCGCCGCAGCACACAACTGGAACTGGTTCCTCACCGTCGCGTCGATCGCGCTGTTCGTGTGGACCGGATTCGAGATCTTCAACCTTTGGAAGGCCGTCACCCTGGAACGGGTCGAGATCTGGGGCCCGTACTTCGGCGATCGAGTCACCATCCGCCAGGCGGTTTTGAACCTGCTGGTTCAACTCGCCGGGTTCTACGCGGTGGTGAACCTGCTCATCGTGTTCATGGGCGAAGGCAGCGTACTCCAGTGGTTCGCGCTCACCAACGTCGTCATGGCTGCCGGCCCCGGCGTTCTGTGGGCGCGGCGCGGCTCCCGGGATGGCACCAGCGTGGGGCTGGGGATCGTGATCGTCTTCGGCACGATCAACACCTTCCTCCCCACCGGAATGTTCGTCCTCGCCCTGCCCGAGGTGTTCAACACCCCCTGGTTCTATCTCACTGGCGTCGTCTTCACCTTCATCGCGATCGGAAACCTGGTCCGGCTGCTCCGATACCCCCGCAAGCAACGAATCGACACACAACGACGCCCCATCTGGTGATGATCACGCCGCTTGAGGTCGGGACCGCGTACTACGCTGATGAACAATCAGACTTGTCGTTAGGCCTACTCGCGCCTCGAGAATGTCGTGGTCGATCTTGCCTCGACGCGAACGACGTCGACACAGGTGCGATGGCGCCACCGTCGAGACAGGCTTGGGCGTGACGGGCTCGTCGGTGAGGGGATCGAACTCACTCTCCGGTACCGAAGAGTCCACATTGGGTGTTGGCTCTGACGAAAGCGATGGCTGCTTTTCGGCCTGCGCAGCTGAAGCCGGCACCGGGAAGCTCGTCGCCTCGGCAGGAACAGAAGCGCCCACCACCATCGCGACTATCGACACACCTGAACCAGCAAAATGCGCGCGCCGTTGAGCACCCTCGAGGACCGCCGCTTCCGAGTTAGGGCGTTGTCTGGACCACCCAGACTGCGCTGACCATACTCACGCTCAAGCACGCCTCTGGGCTGGACGATCTGAGTAGCCCTCGCGCAAGCTCACCCGAAGGATGAGACGGACATCCAACGAGGGAGGAGCCGGAGACGTGTCGCTGCGACATCTAGGCCCGGCACTTGTTCGAGTAAGACAGCTAACCTGTCCGAGAAGTAGAGCCGGTACACCGCTACTCGAATAAATCAGTGCTCCTGCCGCCACCTCTGGTGGAGTTGCAAAAACTGGCTGGCCTCAGGCCCGCTCCGGGCGCCTCAACCGCTTGCCCCGCGCCGATGCCTCAGCCGCTTCGGAGACGTCTTCAACCGACTCTGATCGCTGAGATCGTCGACAAGTACTGCTCGGGCGCAACCACGCCATCGCTCTGCATCGAGTACTCCCTCTCGAAGGGCGGCTTGCTGAAGCTGCTCCGCGACGAAGGCGTCCGACTCCGTTGCCAGCCTCTGACCGACGAGCAGGTGCGCGAGGCGGCGGCCCTCTATGAGAGTGGTGTTTCGCTCGCGGCTATAGCTGCGCACTTCGACGTCAGCTACGGCAACGTCCGGCAAGCCTTCGTCAGGGACGGGGTGGAGCGGCGACCGAGAGGAGGCCGACGGTGACGAGACGTCCACGTCGTGAGAGCTCCGCCGCCTCAGCTTCTCCCCCACGTGATGATCCCCAAGGCTGCGATGGCCACGACGAACCCGACGACCTGACGGCGGGTGGGTCGCTCTCTATCGATCGCGAAGGCGAGGACGACGGTGCTCGCGGGATACAGCGAACTGATCACGGCGACGACCGACAGCATCCCGTTACGCACCGCCTCGAGGTACAGCGCGTTGGCGACCACGTCGAGGATGCCGATGCACGCGGCGAGCCAAAGCATCCGGCGCCCCGCCCCCGGCCGAGCCCACTCAACACCGACGACAGCGAACGCACCCTCCGCGCAGGGGGCGGCTACCATCACGGCGAAGATCGGTGACGCACGGACACGCTGAGCGGCGCAACGCCCGTCACGTGTGGTGGGCGTCGGCTCCGTCGAGCAGAAGGTCGTCGTAGATCCGCAGCGCCAGGGCGACCTGCAGCGGATCGACGCCACGCGCCCCGACCGCCCCTTCGAACCGGTCGACGCGCTGACGTACCGTGTTGCGGTGGACGCCGAGCTGCTCCGCCGCGCGGACAGCATTCTTGTCGGCGGCGTAGTATGCCGCGACGGTTTCGCGCATCGAGCGCGCGTGCTCCCCGGCACCGGCGTAGTCGCCCAGTACCTCGTGCACCCACGTCGCCGTTGCCGTGGCATCCTTCGTCAGCAGCTGGACCAGCGCGACCTGGGGGTCGGCGTACGACACCACCGCGCGATCGCGGTAACGCGGCGACGACAAGGCCACGAGCCGCGCGATCGCGGCCTGTTCGTGCGAGCGCCGGAACCCGTCGACGTCGTGGCCCGGCTCGCCCAGGGCGGTCCGCACGCCCGGCACGGTCGCCACGTGTTCCTCGATCTGCGCCAGCACGCCCGCGTCGAGCAGCGGCGCCCCGAACCATGCCCAGGCCGTCGACCGGTCCACCACCGTGATCAGCGGGGGTGTGGGAGAGCGCACCACCGTGGCCAGCCGTCGCAGCAGCACGTCGATCTCGTGCTGACGCGCGGCGTCATCGGCATCCATGTCGGACCACGCCATGACCCCGAGGTGCGTCTGCGCAAGCGTGTATCCGGTCTCGGAGGCGAACCCCCGGATCGGCAGGGAGTCGCCGCGCAGCACCTTGAGGATGATGCTCGCGTTCAACGTTGCGCGGGTGCTCCACCACCGCCGACGTTCCTGCTCGTGCACGCCCGTCACGAGCTGCAGGATCCAGTCGATGTAGCGGTGCACGACGTCGGCGATGTCGCGGACCACGTCGATCTTCACGCGGTCTGAGACACCGAGGCGCTCCGCCTCGTCCATCCCGAGCCGCAGGAACATGCTCTGCCCCAGGTAGTAGGCGCGGGTCAGGGCTGACAGCGGAACATCGCGCTGCGCGAGCCGCGCCGCGTACTCGACGGCGGCGGTCGTGGGCTGCAGACTCTCCAGATCGATCTGGTTCGCGAGGATGTGGCAGATCGTCGTCACGTTGCCCTCGATGCTCGCCTGCAGCATCTCGACGAGTTGCGGGTCGCCCCCGAGGTCGTCGATCCGGGATGCCAGGAGGTCGCGCATCTCGCGAACAATCTCGGGCATGCGCAGGTCGAGCTGCCGCGCGACGAGCGCGAGCAGTTCGGAGACGTCGCCCTCGTGCGTCTCGCCGGGACCGGATGCCGTCGTCACGCGGGCTGCGCCTCCGCCGTGCGCCGCGTGACGGTGGGCACGATGCCGCGCAGCGCACGTCGTGCGGCGTTCACGCCGCAAAGGCCATGGATCCCCGGCCCCGGGGGCGTGGCTGCGGAACAGAGGTAGTAGCCCGGCACCCCCGTATCGTACGGCTGCGCCGTGATGCGCGGACCGAGCGTGAACTGCAACGGCGTCTTGGCGCCGGTGAGGATGTCGCCCCCGACGAAGTTCGGGTTCCGCTGGCTCCACTCGGTCGCGGTGATGACCCGCATCGCCCGGATACGGTCGCGGAAGCCCGGGGCGAACCGCTCGATCTGCGACACGACGGCGTCGCTGGCATCCCCCGTGTATCCGGCGGGCACGTGGGCGTAGGCGTACAGCGGATGCACGTTCCCCACCGAGCGCTGCGGGTCGGCGACGTGCTGCTGACCGACGAGTACGAAGGGACGTTCTGGCATCCGCCCCTCGGCGACGTCGCGTTCGACGGCCGCGATCTCGCGCGCCGACCCCGCCAGGTGCACGGTGCCCGCGCGCCCGGTCTCTTCCGCACGCCACGGCACGCCGCCTTCGACCGCGAACTCGACCTTGAAGGCCGCAGGCCCAGGGCGGAAGCGGCGGAACGCCTCCGCGATGGGACGACTCAGGCTCCCCCCGAGGATCTCGGCGACGGCGTGCGGGTGCACGTCGAGCATGGCGACGTCGTGCGGGGGCAGATCACGTCGCGAGCGGATGCGCCGCCCGGTTTCGAACGTCACCCCGCGTTCGCGCAGCCGCGCGATCACCGCCGCGGTGAGCGTCCCCGTGCCGCCCGCGACGACGGGCCACCCCACGGCGTGCCCGGCGGTGATGATGCCCGCGCCGATCCCGCCCACGAGGGGCTGGTCGAGCCGCTGGAACGCGTGGGCCGCGACGCCCAGGAACAGCGCCCGCGTCCGCTTCTCGGCGAAAGCGCGCGAGGTCCACACCGGCGGCGGCCCAGCGACCGCGCCGAAGCGCGCGAGGAGCAGGGGGTGACGAGGGATGCCGATGAGCGGGCGGAGGATGTCCTCCGACAGGGCGGCGAAAGACCGGGACGACGGCCCGAACATGGTCCGCCACCGCCACCCGTCGCGCCCGAGGTCGGCCGCGGTGTCGTCGATGGAGCGGCGCAGCAGCACGACGTCGCCATCGTCGAGCGGGTGGGCGCAGTCGATCTCGGGGAGTACCCAGGGCGACTCCGGCAGGTCGAGGTCGGCGAAGTAGGGCGACCCCGCGGCCATCGGGTGCACCGCGGCGCAGTGGTCCTGGATGAGCCCCGCGAGGAGGGGCTCGCTGTTGCGCGCCCCTCCCCCGAGCTCGTCCGCCGCCTCGACGACGTGCACGTCGAGGCCGGCGGCCGAGAGGGTCGCGGCTGCGGCCAGTCCGTTCGGACCGCTGCCGACGACCACCGCGCGCGTCATTTCGGGACCCGCTCTCCTCGCCTGCGCGAGACCGTGCGGACGCTGTTCGTCACGTCGGCCACGCGGCCGGCCGCGTCGGCGCGCCAGTACCGCTCAAGGGGGATGGGGCCGTCGGCGAGCCACGGCTGGGCGGCCACGGCATCTGCCACGCGCCACCGGCCCCGCTCGATGACTCCGCGGGCCGCATCGATCACCTTGTACTCCTGGAAGGTCGCGTGGATGGCCTGAGATTCCACCCATACCACCACGAACTCCCCGGGTTCGAAGCGGCAGCGGCTCTGCAGGGCACGGATGAGCGACTCGTCGTGCAGGTGCCCGTCGCCGAAGTTGAACCCGATGACCGAGTTGCAGGCGAACTCTCCCTCGCGGATCGTGCGCGTCTCGATGTCGGGCAGGGCCCGGTAGAGCACCGAGAAGAGCCCGCGGCCCTGGCTGTGCATCGAACGCCAGGCCAGCGTCTGCTGCATCGTGATCTCGGCGATCTCGGGGGCGTAACCGAGTTGCGCGAGCTGGTCGACCTGGTTCGATGTCGGCCGGACGACGGCATCCAGCTTCTGCTCCGCTCCCGGCGTGAAGGTCCACAGCGCCGAGGCCCAGTTGCCCGCGTACTGACGCATCGACGGCAGGAACGAGACCTTATCGGGGCGCAGGTTGCCGAGCACCGGGAAGAAGAGCAACGCCGCGACGATCCCGGCGAGCAGCCACACGTTCGAGAAGTCGGTGACCGCGTACCCCGACTGCGCGGGGAATCCGAGGAAGAGGAACACCGCGGCGTAGCAGAACAGGGTGTTCCACTCGAGCGGGACGGCGAGCGGGAACGTCGAGAAGATGAACAGGTGGAAGCCGACGATGAGGACGACCCCGGCAAGCGTGACCCAGAAGTTCTGTGAGAACAGCAGCACGAGCGGAACGGCGATCTCGACCGTGGTCCCCATCGCGTGCGCCATGAACTGCGCGAGCTTCGACGGGCGGATGTCGCGCGGGAAGTCGCGGTAGAGCGAGCGCTTGAGCCATCGCGGCGGCCAGAACGGGGTGTTGCTGAGCATCGGCGGGATGACGTTGACGAAGTGCTTACCGAACTTCGAGATGCCCGCGCACACCCACACGGTCACGATGAGCAGCTTCAGCGCGATGATCATGTCGACGAACGACAACACCGAGAAGAAGACCAGCGCCGGCAGATACTGCTCGATGCGCGAGGCGACCGCGATCGTCTTGTCGCGCACACCCACGATCACCAGCAGCGCGATCGCGACGATCACCGGAGTGGTCTGCACCAACCCGCTCGTGTTCTCGGGGAGCGCCGCGGCGAGCGCCGGGGTCACCGTGCCGGGGAGCACGAGCGCGGTGGCGAGCGCTGCGAGGAACCCGAGGTAGACGACGACGTCGAAGATCGTCCGGGTGTCGCCGGCAGTCCCCGGCACCCAGGCCCACGGCCGCAGCCGGATCGTGCCCGGCCGGGCCCAGAACTGGATGCCGCCGGTCATGGGCTTGAACTTGCCCGCAGTCGGCCCCCACGAACCGGCCAAGCCGATCGCCTCGAGCAGCATCGTCCAGATGATCGCCTTCTGGTAGACGATCGGCTGATCCCACCATTGGTCGACCTGCCAGAACCAACCCACGCCGCTCGTGGCGGTGATGATGACGCTGCCCATGAGGAGCCACAGCACGCCGATCTTCACGAGGTAGGTCGCAGCGATCATGCGGGGCGATCCGAAGCCGTACTCCACCCAGTGCAGGGCCAGGGCTTTGATCCGCTCGCGCAGCGGCTGGTGCAGGAACGTGGTCGTGTCCACGGGCGGAAAATCCGCTGTCTTGAATCCCATGACAACTCCTTCGGTGACGGGATGAGGGAAGAGAAGTAATCAGGCGGCGGCCGCGGCGAGCGCGCGACGCATCGCCGGTTTGTCGACCTTGCCGACCGGGTTGCGAACGAGATCCGTGACGATGCGGATCTCGGCGGGCACCTTGATCTTGGTGAGACCCTCGGCGCAGTGCGCACGCAGTTCGTCCTCGGTGACCGCCTCGCCGGGGTGGAGGACGACGTCCGCGACAGGGACCTCGCCGTACACCGGGTCAGGCCGCCCGACGACCGCGGCCTCGAGCACCGCGGGATGCGTGGCGAGGAATGCCTCGATCTCCTTGGGGTACAGGTTCTCGCCGCCGCGGATGATCATGTCCTTGGCCCGATCGACGAGCGTCAGGTAGGCGTCTTCATCCAGGATGCCGATATCCCCGGTCCGCAGCCATCCTCCGCGCATCACCTCCGCCGTGGCATCCGGTCGTCCGAGGTACCCGCGCATGACCGTGGGGCTGAGGATCGCCACCTCGCCCCGCACCCCCGGGGGCACGAGACGACCCTCGTCGTCGAGGACGGCGATCTGCTGGCCGGGGAGCGCGCGGCCCACGGTGCCGGGCTTGCGCACGCCCCAGAGCGGGTTGCACGCCGAGGCGCACGTGGCCTCGGTGAGGCCATACCCCTCGAGGATCGGGATGCCGAATCGCTCCTCACTGAAAGCAAGGAGTTCAGGGCTGGCCGGAGCCGCGCCGCAGATCGCCACGCGCAGCGAGGGCAGACGCGGAAACTCTTCCCGCGGAATCTCGGCCAGACGGGCGAAGATCGCTGGCACCGCGGAGAAGTAGGTGGGCCGGAACCGCTGGAGCGCGTCGAGGAAGGTGGCGGGGGCGAAGCGTTCGAGGATCGAAACGCTGCCGCCGGCACTGATCGGGGCGAGGAAGCTCACGCAGAGCGAGTTGACGTGGAACAGCGGCAGGACCAGCAGGGCCTGGTCGCCGGGTCCGAGCTCGATGTGCGTGCGGAGGGAGGCCGCCATGGCGCTGAGGTTGGCGTGGTCGAGCATGACGCCCTTGGGCTGGCCGGTCGAGCCGCTCGTATACACCAGCAGCGCCAGGGTGTCGGGCGTAATGTTCGGGTCGTCGACGGGGCCGTCGGGGACGCGTGCGAGATCCGCCGGCGCAAGCGTGTCGACCTCGACGTTCGGCGTACCCGAGGTGATGAGCAGCCGCGCTCCCGAGTCGTCGAGCTGGTAGCGCAGCTCGCGCTCGGTGAACGTAGGGTTCACCGGCGTCACCGCGGCACCCACGCGCCAGGCGCCGAGCATGGCGGTGAGGAACGCGACGGAGTTCGGCAGCATGATCGCCACGACGTCGCCACGGCCGATTCCCCGCGCCGCGAACTGCTCCGCGCAGGCCGCGGCACGTCGTTCGAGGGCGCGATAGCTGAGCTCCTCGGTCACATCGCGCACCGCCGGCCGCGCGGTCCCCGCCGACGGGCTCCGCCACGGCAGATGATCGAGGCCGGCCATAGTGCGCCATGCCGTGATCCGCATGTCGAGTTCGTCGAGAGACATCATTCACCTCCCCGCGCCGACGGCTCCGTCGGGCGCGATCCGAGCATTCTGGTGCGCGTCTTCGCGCTCCCCTCACGCTAGGAACATCGCGCGGGCGGCACAGTGGCGCGAGTGACGGACTTCACACCGGGGAGTGTGCACGGTGCACGGGTGTGGTGCGGCGCGGGAATGCTGCGCGCTTCGTCGGGGGCACGGGGAGCGTAGCGGGGCGTAACACCACGCGCGCGTGCTGCGACGGCAGGCGGGCGGGGGCGCGGCGAGCGGTACCGCGCCCTCGCTCGATCACGATGTGACCGGATCCCACAGCCGGTGGTACGCGTTGACCGCCGGCTGACCTCCGAGGTGGACATGTACTTTGATCTCCCGGGCCACGGGCAGACACCTGCTGGTGAGGTGGCGAGCGCGGAGGACGTCGTGCTCGCGGTTGAGGCCGAAGTTCGCGAGCGGGTAGGTGATGAGCCGTTCGCCGTGCTCGGGAACTCGTTCGGCGGCATGATCGCCCGCCGAGTTGCGCACGACTTCCGACTCCAGGCTCTCGGGCTGGCGCTGATCGCACCCGTTTTCGTGTCCAACAAGTCACACAGGGCCGTCCCAGAGCGGACGGTCTTGTCATCCGACGCGTCGGTGTTGCGCGAACTTGGTGACGTTGCGCCCCAGTACGCCGACATGGCCGTGATGCACACGAACGACAAGGCGCAGGCTTTCCTAGAACATGCGCATCCTGGCCTCGCCGCGGCAGACCAAGACGCTTTGAATCGGATCTCCGAGCGATACGCGCTGTCGGCTGAGCCTGAGACTCTATCCCCAGAGCCATTCACGCAGCCGTCACTGTTTTTTACAGGACGGCAGGACCATGTGGTCGGCTGCGAAGACGCATGGGCAACGATTGAGCATTACCCGCGCGCCACCTTCGTCACCTTGGATACCGCCGGGCACAACGTCCATCTGGACCGATCGGGAGTCGTCCTCACACTGATCGGCGATTGGTTAGTACGCATGGCGGCTTCCTAGACGAGGCGCAACCCTAACGGTCTTACCCAACAGTCAAATCCAGCGCCTCGCGCATCAACGCGGTGCGCACTACGAAAAGCGTCGACCGCACGTGGCGCAAAACCGATCGTTTCCGGGCCGAGCTTGGTACGAACGAATAGTTCCGAGACGGGCGAGGAAGGCGTTTTCCGGAGAGCGCGGTGATCGATCTGAGCAACCACTCCATGCCGCTCGGGCAGATTGCCGCTCAGTCGGACCCGGATTACCGGTGACCACCGCTCCCTGCTGACTGAACTCAACGAACAGCAGGTCAGCATGGGTCTCGCCACCTACGACAGGGCAAAGAAGGAACGCGTATGAGCCATCCATGCGGCGGTTCCGCATCTTGGCCTTGAAGAATTGTTCGAGTAAGACTCGAGTCCCATCCCCGAAGTAGAGCCGGTACACCGCTACTCGGATAAATCCGCGCTGCTGAATCGGCCTGACTTTCGTTCCGTTCTTCAAGCAAGGATGGAAGACGATGAACAGGAAGTACTCGCCGGAGATGCGTGAGCGGGCGCTCAGGATGCTCGCGGAGACGCGGCCGTCGCACCCGACGATGATGAGCGCCGTGCGGCATGTCGCGGGCCTGCTGGGGATGAGTCCGGAGACGCTGCGACTGTGGCAGCGTCAAGCGGAAGTCGACGCGGGCGCCAAACCCGGGCTGACAACGGACGCGGCGGCGGAGATCAAGCGGCTGCAGAAGGAGAACGCCGAGCTTCGTAAGGCGAATGAGATTCTCAAGGCTGCAAGTGTGTTTTTCGCGAAGGAGCTCGACCGCCCCTGACCGAGATGATCCGGTTCATCAGTGAACACCGGGATCGTTTCGGGGTCGAGCTCATCTGCCGGGTCCTCCGACCGGCAGTCCAGGGTTTCCTTACCTCCCGCGGCTACCGCGCCGCCCTCGCCCGAACGCCGTCAACGCGGCGGTTGCGGGACGAACTGCTCGCACCGGAGGTCGCCAGGCTGCATGCGGAGAACTACGGCGTCTACGGGCGACGGAAGATGCATGCGCTGATACGCCGGCAGGGGTGGGACATCGGCCGCGACCAGACCGAGAGGCTTATGCGTCTCGCGGGTGTCCGGGGCGTGAGGAAGTCGAAGCGGGTGTTCACGACCCGCTCCGACAAGACAACGGTGCTGCCCGCCGACCTCGTAAACAGGCGCTTCACCGCGCCGGCTCCGAGACGGCTCTGGGTCTGCGACGTGACCTACGTCGCGACCTGGTCCGGCTTCGCGTACGTCGCGTTCGTCACCGACGTCTACTCGAGACGCATCGTCGGGTGGAACGTCGCCGCCACGCTCAAGGCCGAGATCCTGCCGATGCAGGCGCTCGACATGGCCGCGTGGGACGCCGGCGGCAGGCTCGACGGGCTGATCCATCACGCCGACCACGGATCGAACTACACCGCAATGGTCTACACCGACCGGATCGTCGAACTCGGCGCCATCCCCTCGACAGGAACCGTCGGCGACTCGTTTGACAACGCGATGGCCGAGGCCGTGAACAACCTCTACAAGACCGAACTGATCCGCCAGCGAGGCCCCTGGCGAACCGTCGAGCAGGTGGAACTGGCAACACTCGAATACGTGTGGCGGTGGAACAACTCCCGCCTCCACGGCGAGCTCGACATGCGCACCCCGATCGAAGTCGAGGACGCGTATTACGCTGACCTCGAATCAGCCAATCCAGCACCTGCCGGACAAGGCTCCCAATAGGAACGAAAGCCAGGCCGATTCAGACTTTGACAGGGCTGACTATCCCCGGAGCACTCGTCGGACTCCTCGGCATGGTCCTTGCAACCGCTGTGATGGTCATCGGGCGCAAAGCTGATTCAACGGGGGTAGCGCGAGATCAATTGTTCTCGGCGGAGTGAACCTTGGGTTGCTCGGCCCGCGCCGCTAGCTTGCGTCGAAACCAGCAGAGGACGGGGTCAACGAGGTCGGCTCGTGCGGCAGTCCCCACGCGGATGGGCTCATCTCCGGAGCCCGCAACATCGACGCCTCAGAGTGTCCCCACTGGCCTACCAACAGAGATGATGCAATGCTCCGACGCCTAGCCGCGATAGCCTCTGCCACCCTTCTCCTGACCATTGGACTAGCGGCTTGCGGTGGGCGCGAACCCGAATCCAGACCGCAGCCTCCGGCGGCCTGGGACGGGGGCCGGAACGATACCGATGCCAGCGATACGGAACCGAGAATGTCGTTGATGATCTCGCCCGGGGGTAATGCCGAACTGACGAATGTGCCAGAAGGGCAATGGGTGAGGACCGATTCCGGAATCTGTTGGGACGACACAGGTGAGGTCTACTCGGGTGCTGCAACGTGGGACTGGTTCTCCGAGACCGGCATTGAGGTGAAATTCGAAGACTCCGCAGTCATCTTCTGGGCATGGCCCGGCAAGTTCGGAAGCTACGACTGGTCGGAGTTCAAGATGGTGAACTGTCGGCGCGATCGAACATGGGGCATGCGACTGACGTGCGGATCCGCCGGCACCGTGGACCTCCCGCCATGCAGAGTCGCATCGGAGTAGGTGGTCGCCGAAAACGATCGTTTCCGGGCCGAGCTTGGTACGAACCAATAGTTCCGCGACGGGCAAGGAAAGCGTTTCCCGGAGAACATCGATCTAAGCAACCACCGCGCGATCCACGCGGAGGGTCCGCCCTGGCCTCGAGGATTGTTCGAGTAAGGCAGCTAACCCCTCTGAGAAGTAGAGCCGGTACACCGCTACTCGGATAAATCCGCGCTGCTGCCGCCACCCCTGGGAGAACTGCAGAAACTGGCTGGCCTAGCGACAGATTTGCCTCTCTCAACCAACCCTCTAAAACAGGTGAGCCGATCACTTCGGCGACGTCTCGAACCTGCGCAGGTCAAGCGAATCGTCACTGAGTACGAGTCGGGCGCAACGACCCCAAGTCTTTGTGAGACCTACGGTCTGTCGAAGACCGGCATCCTTCGCTTGCTTCGAGACGAGGGAGCATCACTGCGACGTCAAGCGCTCACTAGCGACCAGGTCGAGGTCGCACGAGCGATGTACGAGCACGGCCATCCAATCGCCACCATCGCGTCTCGCCTCGACACCAGCTACAACAACGTGCGGCAGCGCCTCATCAGAGAGGGAGTTCAGCTGCGTCCGCGCGGCGGTAGCTATAAGTGAGCCCCCAGCACTGAGAGCATCGACCCCTGGCCACAAGAATGCCCACACACTTTTCGACCCGTTTCCCGTTTCGACATGGGGTTTCGAGCCCACTCCGTGAGCGCGTTCAGGGAAACTTCTCGCGGCGCCGTTGCCCGGCTCAAAACCGATCGGCTTCGCACCACATCGCTCGTTGCACTCCCACCCCGCGGTCGGACTGGCGCTAGCCCTGTCCCGACCGATGTGGCGTCGGTGCCGCCGCACATAGCAGACTCGTCACATGACCAGGACTCACCCGGTTGACGGAATCGAAGGCATGCCCGTTTTCCTCGTCGCTGGGGCTTACCCACGGTCGATCAGTGAACACGATTTCCTGTCAGGTATCCCGCTAATCGATCTCATCGACCGGCTTGGGCCGGGACAACATGTGTATCTGGTCGACTACGCCAGCGTCTCGGGGCGCACGCGGCTCACCCGACTCGCATCGGGTCCGGCCGAGGGTTGACTCGGGAGTCAGAGGATCGAGGCGTCTTCTGCAGGGCGGTAATACGTACACCGTCACTCACTCCACCCTCGACGGGTTGGTGGCGCGAACCGATGGGTTTTGCACCACAGGTTGGTGTTGCGGAGCGGGGTCAGTGGCCATTTTCCAGGCGTCCCGTGGAAGTGGTTGGTTACTCCTATTTGTGCCCTCGGGGGCGACACCTTTTCCGTGGTGTTCCGCCTCAGACTTGAGTACCAGGATCGAACGGGATTGGCTGAAGAGATGATGAAGCCCGCAGGAAAGCGCTTCGCGATCGACGCGCCCACCGCACTCCGAATCATTCGCGACGATCCCGGAATCGGGTCTCGGCATCGCCTCGTGGGTCCCGCCGTGCTGCGCAGCCACGTGCTCTCCCTGCTCTACCGCGAGATGCGCGAAGGTGCGATTGAGGAGAAGGTTGCGCGCGCTCAACTCGACGGGCTCGCCACCCTGCAGATCCGTCTGCTCGGCGACCGTGTCTCCCGAGCCACCGCGTGGAAGATCGCAGGACAACTCGATTGGGAGGACACCGCGCTCGCGGAGTACCTCGCCGTCGCGACCTTGCAGGCCGACGCCTTCATCGCCGCCGACCCCACACTTCAAGCGGCCGCGGCAGAGTTCACGTCCGTAGCTGACTACGCGACCCTGCGAAGCTGACGTGAGCGAGGAGAATAATCCGGCTGCGCTGGTCGAGCATCAAGCCGAGTGGCCTCAGCGCGCATCGCGTTTACTGTCTGACGTGGGCGACGCGTTGAAAAGAATGGATGGCAGCGAGTCCGCGAAACTCGATCACATCGGCTCCACCTCCGTGCCTGGCCTTGCAGCGAAGCCTCTAATCGATCTGCAGCTACGCATTTCTCCCCTGCCCGCCGAGGGGGACCTCCGCGCGAGGTTGCAACCGTTGGGCTACATGAGGGCTCGTGGATCCCGACCAGATTCCCCGGGCGTCGACCGCGACCTTCCACGAGGCTCGGTCGAGGTCGATCCCCGCGTATGGGAGAAGCAACTTTTCTGGAACGAGGACGCCCAAGCCATCCTGCATGTCCGACGAGCAGACTCCCCCTGGGGCTTTTACACGGTCTGGTTCCGCGACTGGTTACGGGCTAACCCTGACGCTCGCAGTCGCTATGAGGCAGTGAAACGAGATCTCAGTGCACAACAGGTCGGCAAAGCCGACTACGACGATTACACGCGGGCGAAGACGGCTTTTTTCGACGAGGTGCAGGGTGAGTTTGAGGCATGGGCAGCCATCAATCGATAGCAGCGAAGTCGATCGGTGATGCGTCGAAGCGCGAGTGCCTATCGGACGGATTTCTCCCAGTAGTTGAGGACGATGTCATGCTCAGGTAGGGCCCGCTGTACGCAACGGTGCAGCCGTTCGCCCTCGACTTTGTGAGCAGCGGCGGTCTCCTCATCCGGCCATCCATACTCCCGACTGAACTGGTCATTGAAGCATGCAGCCCATGCCCGAATGTCGGCTTCCAGATCAGCGGGAAGCGCGGGATTACCTGCAGCACACAGCCCGGCATCCTCCCCGTCCCCCCAGAACGGCCAGTCCGCTAAGTAATCGTTCATCAGCCGGTATCGCATGGCGCTCAATGGTAGAGCGATAGCCACGGCATCCCACGCTCGCGCCCGAGCCTTTGTTCAATGTTTGAGGTAGCGCCGTTGGGTCAGTAGCGATCCGTGCCGAGGGGCAGGACCTCGATGTGTTCGCCGTCGTCGTCGTACCAGACATACTCAGCGGAGGTGATCACCTCGGCCGGCACCGATGCAAGGTCGCGCCGACTCTGACCGTGGAGCGCCAGCCACTCGAGTTCGGGCAGGGCACTGGCATATAGGAGTGACAGGTGAAACACCCACTCGTAAAGCGGGAGTTCGCCGATGCGTCTAAAGTCGCTGGTGTCGAGCATCTCGGTGAGGGCCGTGTAGGCGCTCACGAGGGATGGCGAACGTTCGGCTCGCGCGATCACGATCTGGAATGGTGTCGGGAATCCGTCGACGGCTGCCACCCGGAGATCGATGGGAGCTTGGAGTTGCGCCCACCCCGCTAGAGCATCTCCAAGCGGCTGCACTCGTTCGGGCTCGAAGAAGCCGCGCAAGGTCACATGGCCGGTGTTGGGACAAGGGAGAGATGTCTGTAGTAGACCTCGAAGCGATCGCTGTTCGTCGTCGTAGAACTTCGCAACGTCCGCGACGGGGCGGAGCACCAGGTACTGCTGGCCCCGCAACGAGCGCAGCAGCTCGGGGTCGGTCATGAAGGGGCGTCGCATCCGATGGGCTCCTTTCGCTCGCTGAGATATTCGACCCTAGCCGCCGACCAGGCACGGTGCGCTGGTGTTACAGAAGCGGCACACCTCGGCGCGAAACCGATCGGTTTGGCACCAAAACGTCAGGAGCACGGCTTCGCTCTTTAGCCGACAGGGACGGCTCAGTTCTCTTCGTCAGTTGACGAGAGAAGATCGTCAAAACGAACCGGAATATCGTGAGGTTCCGGCGGCGGGTCGATGTCGAAGCCGCGGCGGGCATCTCGCCGAGCGATCAACCAGCGCCCGTCGCTACGAACGTACTCGTCGATGTAGGTGCCCCCGGAGTGTAGCCACTGACCGTTGTGGAGCTGGACCGCCACGGCGACATCGCACTCGCCCTTTGCTCGGTCCCCGTCGACTTCGACGACGTGATTGGTGGTCCAGTGAACGTAACCGGCGAAGGCTTCCCATTGGCGTCGAACGACACTCGCGATGGCATCGTGACCCCTGAAGGTCGCCTCGTCACTGAGCACCCAAGATGCGTTCGATGCCCACACGCTCAGAAATCGATCAAGATCACGTTTATCAGCGCCATGACAGTACACGGCGACAAGCCGGCGTATGGCCAGCTCGGCTTCGAGGAGCTCGAGACGCTCCTCAACGTCGCTCAACATTTTCCCCTCGACGAGTTACGAACGCGGGCTGAGAGGCGCAGTGTGTGATGCACACTCACATGCTCCCGCAATCAATCGGTCTCGCACCATGGCGTCATCTATTCGGCCCATTTTGTGTCATCCAGGTACGGGAGTCGACCGACGGCAATGCATGCAAATGCGCAGAGCAGCGCTGCGCCGCTGATTGCCACCGACGTGTTGGTGAGAGAAGCGACGACGCCCCCTAGCGGTGCGGCGATGGGTGCGGTGCCTACGCTTGCGACGGTGAACGCGCTCGTCACCCGCCCGAGAAGGTGGTTTGGGGTGAGTTCCTGTCGGACCGTGACCGCCAGGATGTTCCACAGCATGGTTGCGACGCCGAGGGTGAAGAGGGCGCCTCCTGCGAGAGCTGCGTTGGGAGCCATCGCGAGGGCTGCGATGGACACAGTCCCGAGGAGCGCAGAAGTCAGCAGACACCGATTGGTTCCGAGTGTGTGTCGGAGTCGTGCGGTGAGGAGTGATCCCGCGAGGCTCCCGCCGGCGTACACGCTGATGAGTACGCCGTACCCGACGGGCGGCAGACGTAGGAACTCCAGCACATGAATGACGAGAACGGCGAGGAGCACGCCGGTTGAGGCGGCGAGCAGAATCGTGCCGACTGCAATGGAGCGCAGAACTCGGTGCGCAGCCAGCCACCGCACCCCGTCAGCGGCCTCAGCCCAGATCGAGCTGCGCCCTGTTCGCGATGCTGACGACACGAGGGTCGCGGGGAGTCGCCACACGCACACTGTCGACACGACCAGGGCAAACGTCTGCGTGAGGAAGGGCACGGCCGCGGAGAGGGAGTACAGCACGCTTCCCGCGGCGGGGCCGAGGAAGCTGCCCGAAACGGTAGAACCCGCCTGCAGGCGGCCGTTCGCGTGCGCCAGTTTCTCACGCGCAACGAGCGTGGGGAGCAACGCGGGCGCCGCGCTCCGGATCAACGTCGACCCACACGCAAGAAGGAAAGCCGCGAGCAGAACGACGGCCACCGGCGCATGACCGAGCGCGACCAGCACCCCGAGCGAGAGGGCGATGCAAAGGCGTGCCAGGTCAGTGCGCCACATGACCGCTCGGCGGTCCCATCGATCGACCAGGGCCCCCGCCAAGAGACCGAACAGCAGCCAAGGTAGGCCTGTCGCGACCTGCAGAAGAGAGACGATGAACGGATCCCGCGTCTGACTGGCGACCAACAACGGGAAGGCCGTCATCGATAAACCGTCACCCAGCGCGGCCCCTACCGTGGCGCCCCACAGCCACCCGAAGCTACGACCGTCCTCCGCCCGATAGACCACGTACCTCACCTCGCATCATTTTGTACAAATTGTACATAATGTAGCATGGTGTCATGACGGACGAAGTTCCAGTTTCCGAGGCCCGCGGTCAGCTCTCGGAACTCGTCAACCGCGTCCGATTCGGGGGCGAGTCCATCGTCCTGACCCGGCACGGCAAGGGCGTAGCTGCTCTCGTCCCGATCGAGCACCTATCTCCCGAGCTGACCCAGGCAACGGACGGCGAACTCCAGAACACGGTGATCGATCTGAGCAACCACTCCATGCCGGTCAGGCAGATCGCTGCTCAGTCGGACCCGGACTACCGGTGACCGCGACTCTCTGCTGCTTGGACTCAACGAAAAGCAGGTCAGCATGGTCTCGCGACCCGCGATAGGGCAAGGAAGAGAACGTGTCTGAGCCATCGCCGCGGAGGTGCCGCGCCTTGGCCTTGGCCAATTGTTCGAGTAAGACTCGAGTCCTATCCCTGAAGTAGAGCCGGTACACCGCTACTCGGATAAATCCGCGCTACTACCGCCACCTCTGGTGGAACTGCAGAAACTGGCCGATCTGATACCGAATTCAGCCGCCTCCGCCAGCCCGGTAGGGCAGGTGAGCCGATCGCTTCGACGGCGTCTCGAACCTGCGCTGGTCAAGCAAATCGTCGCCGAGTACGAGTCGGGCGCAACGACCCCGAGTCTCTGCGAGACCTACGGTCTATCGAAAACTGGCATCCTCCGCTTGCTTCGAGACGAGGGTGTCACCCTGCGACGCAGGCCGCTCACGAGCGATCAGGTCCGCCTGGCAAGAGAGCTGTACGAACACGGCCATCCAATCGCCACCATCGCGTCTCACCTCGACACCAGCTACAACAATGTGCGACAGCGACTCATCACAGACGGGGCTCGGCTCCGCCCGCGTGGCGGCTACCACAGGGTAGGGGCGATCTCGCCCGGACAGAGCGAACCTTGACCTGCGACCCAGATGAGTCGCTCGCTTTCGGCCCTTCGCCCACCTCAAGACGGGGCTCTAGTTCGACCGGGTTTTCGAGTTCCCCCATGGCCGCCTGGGCGATGTCGGCCAGGCCGAAGGTGCCACTTCGACCAACCAGAGTACATCACCTGCTTTATTCACAAAAACGTGTACTATCTCCACATGTCCTCAGTGACCCTTACGGCTTCGGTGACGCACACCGCTGCACTCGCCCGCCTCGGCCACGCGCTCTCCGACCCGACGCGAGTCGGCGTGCTGCTCGCGCTGCGAGAGGCTCCGGCATACCCGTCCGATCTGGCTGATGCGCTCGGCGTTTCGCGGCAGGTCATGTCAAATCAGCTCGCGTGCCTTCGGGGCTGCGGCCTCGTGGAGGCCGTGCCGGATGGACGACGGACCTGGTACCGGCTCGCTGACTCCCACCTCGCACCCGGTCTAGACGAACTGCTTCGCGTCGTCCTCTACGTCGAACCGGGCTGCTGCGCCGGGGAAAGCTGCACCTGCGCATGACCACCACCAGCCCTCGCCCCACAGACGCCCGCCGTCACATCCTCCAACGCCGCATCAAGTGGATTGTCACCGCGACGATCGCCTACAACCTCATCGAGGCCGTCGTCGCGATCACCGCGGGCACCGTCGCATCCTCCGCCGCCCTCATCGGGTTCGGGTTGGACTCCACCATCGAGGTCCTTTCGGCGGCCGCCGTCGCCTGGCAGTTCACCCGCCGCGATCCCGAGCGGTGGGAGAAAGGCACGCTGCGCGTCATCGCCGTGGCCTTCTTCGCCCTCGCCGCCTACGTCACCGCAACGTCGGCGCTGGCCCTCGTGGGTCAGGTCGACGTGCAGCACTCCACGGTCGGCATCGTGCTCACCGCCCTCAGCGTCGTCATCATGCCGTTCCTCTCCCTCGCAGAACGCCGAGCAGGCCGCGAGCTGGGATCGGCAACCGCCGTTGCCGACTCCAAGCAGACCCTCATCTGCACGTACCTGTCCGCCGCGGTACTCGTCGGCCTCGTCGTCAACAGCCTGTTTGGCTGGTGGTGGGCCGACGCGATCGCCGGCCTAATCATCGCCGCATTCGCGGTCCGAGAGGGCGTCGAAGCGTGGCGCGGTGATGCTTGCGCTACCTCGGTGGGGATGCTGCTCGAGGATGAGCACGACGACCACCACGATCACCAGCACTGATCCAGATGCCCGAAAAGCGCGTGCGAACGGATGTCGCAGAGGGCCGCGCATCGGGCGTCGGCCGTACACCCACGTTCTTTGTGGACGGCCTGCCAATCGTCATCGAACGATAGAACGACCTCGTAACGGCGATCCGGGCCGCCCTCAGCCGCTGAGTGACAAGGAGCACAGAACGGACCGGTTTCGAGCCTAGTGTTCGGGTCAGGCTGTCATCTCGATGGATCGACGCAGAGGAGGTGAGGAGAAACCCAACCGAATAGTTCGAGTAAGACCAGAGTCCTATCCCTGAAGTAGAGCCGGTACACCGCTACTCGGATAAATCCGCGCTACTACCGCCGTCTCTGGTGGAACTGCAGAAATTAGCTGATCTAGCGCCGAATTCGTCTCCCTCGACTACCCCCGGAGAGCAGGTGGGTCGATCGCTTCGCCGACGTCTCGAACCTGCGCAGATCAAGCAGATCGTCGCCGAGTACGAGTCGGGCGCAACAACGCCGAGTCTGTGTGCGGCCTACGGTCTGTCGAAGACCGGCATCCTTCGCTTGCTTCGAGACGAGGGAGCAACACTGCGACGTCAACCGCTCACAAGCGACCAGGTCCAGGTCGCACGAGCGATGTACGAGCACGGCCATCCGATCGCCACCATCGCATCTCGCCTCGACACCAGCTACAACAATGTGCGGCAGCGACTCATTGGGGAGGGAGTCCAGTTGCGCCCCCGCGGTGGTAGCTACAAGTGAAGTGTCTTGTCCCTGGCATTACGAGCGTCAACTCTTGGCAACAATGACGTCGAGGTGACCGTCAACGTCGAGGGGATTGGCCGATGACACCGCGCCACCGCCCCCCATCCAAGCTCTCGGGTGGCTTGATCGCTCTACGGCGCCTTCGTCAAAGACATCCCACCTGGTCGGATTAGATGTCCGCCGCGGGTGATCTTCGGGGCGTCGAGGTCCACGGTTGCACCGTCGCTGATTACCGCGCCCGAGAGGTCTATACGTCCGGTGGCCCCGATTGCCACGCGCGCAAAATCGATGCGTCCTCGGTCGCTGACTATCGCGCGCGACAGATCGATGTTCCCGCCCGCGCCGATCACTGCGCCGGCGAGGTCTACGTTTCCGTCCTCCCTGATCGCCAACTTGTGCAGGAGCACTTGCCCGTCGTCGTCGATCGACGCACCCGTGAGGTCTAGGTGTGCCCCCTCGCCAATCGACAAGTTCTGAAGATTCGCGATTCCTCTATTTCGGATCCTTATTTCCCGCAGGACCACGCTTCCGGAATCGGCGACCTTCGCACTCATGAGGTGCACTTGTCCGCGGCTGATTGACGCACCCCGGAGATCCACGCTCCCGCGTTCGCTGACGACAGCAGCTCGGAGATCGAGGCTTCCGTTCCCAACAATTACCGCCTCAGTGAGCTGCAAGCGTCCGGCTTCGCTAATCCGCGCGGCCGCGAGGTCCACACTTCCGCCGTGGCCGATCCAGATGCCACGCAGGTCGAGCGCCCCGTCTCCTCCTATGAGTGGTCGCGCTAGTTCGACAGGGAAGTCGATGTGCGCCCGGGATAGGTTGAGCTGATGGCTCTGCCAGCTTGGCGACGCCCCTTGCTGCAGGTGGTTCCGGATTACGGCGTATCCGGCTTGCTTGACGGAAACTTCCACTGGGGTGGTGCGTTGGGCGAAGTAATAGTCTTCCGGTTCCGTGTACTGAGCCTCTTCGGGGTCGAGGGGCAACAACATTTCTTTGGCACGAGGGGCGCGAAGGTAGCCGGTGAGGACTTCAATGCACACCTGCACTTCATCGCGCTTGTCGAGTGCGTCCCAGTCATCGGCGAGGGCTCCAAGTGCATAAAGCGCTGCCTGTCGATTGACGGGAGCGGTGTCGCTGAGAAGCTGCACCGTCGTCACGAAGCGTTCTCGCAGGGACCTTTCGGTTTCGATGCGCCGCTGATCGGCAACCTCTAAGAGTCGCGCCCGTTCACGTTCCTGGTCGTCGAACAGTCGTTGACGGTCACGTTCTGCTGCATCGAGTTCTTGTCGATGTCTCGAGAGGCTGAGCCCAACCGTGACAACAGCAATGACTCCACCAAGCGCGAGAAGCACCAGGTTTCCCGCGGACCCCAGAAGCTTTCCCTGTTCCGCCGGAGTGAGTCCTGGTACCCAATTATTCAGTAGCCCAGCGGGTGCATACAGGACGATGGGGATTGCCACGGCGACGTAGGCCGCGACACCAGCTGCGATTCGTCGCCCGTAGCTGACACGCCCTAACCAGGCCAGGGGTCCCGTCTTCGCGGGCTGTTCGTCGCTCGGGGGCTGCTTTGGTGTCACAGCTCGATTATGCGGGTTCGAGCTTGCCGGACGAGAGCGTGGTCCGTACCACTTATCGAGCCGCACCCACGTGAGTCACCCCTCAGGATCTTGTCCCAAAGGACTTGGTCAAAGGGCTAGCGCGCACGGTAGGCGGTGCATGTCTCCTGCAGGACCTGACTGTCGACGCCATCTCCGTCACGCGCCCGATCCTGAACACGCGGCACTAACAGAACGAAGACCCGCCGTCCTACAGCAGCTGACCCAGGAGATCTTGACTCATGTGGTGCGAAACCGATCGGTTTCGCACCATGTCCGCACCGCTTGTAGGTACCGCCCATAATCGAACCGGTGTCGATACTGTCTCCTCATGACCACTCCGCATACCCTCGTGCGTTTCGCCACCCCCGCCGATCGCGGAGCGCTGGGCAGGATTGAGCGCGAGTACTTTCCGGCGAAGCCTGGTGTGCGCCACGCGGGATACCTCTACGACAACGCGAAGATCGCCGCTCTCACCCTCACCGAACGGCTCGCGGCACCGATGGGCGTTTATACCTTTGTCGCGGAAGTAGGGGGGACCGTAGTCGGCTTCGCTGCAGGCACGCCCTCCCGGTTGACGTCGGGCGAGTTGGACACTCAGACAATGAACCTCCAGTACCTCGCTGTCGAGCCACAGCACCGAGGGCAGGGTATCGGCGCATCGTTGGTGAAAAGGATCCTCACACGATCGCTGAAAGCTCAACAGAATCTCATCCATGCGCACATCCCAATCAATCAGGTGCGTTTCTACGAGGGGTTGGGGTGGAAGGTCGAGCCAGAGGGGCACGGACTTGCGTGGCTTCCCGCTGAGGGTCATCTCCGCGCGGATGCTGGCGACCCAGCCTTCGGTTTTCCGCTGATGGCAAGCAAGGTGCTCAGGCCACGCGGAATCCTGCGAATGTTCTCTTATCCGGTCGTCTCCGAAAGGCCGACACTCGACGCGTCGATGGAGGCAGCCCGCCTCGTCGATGACGGCGAGCTCGACCCGTCGGAATTTGACGAGTTCACCCGCGACTTCATCAAGATGGGTCGCACGGAAGCTCGCGGACACAGGAAGCCATGACTTTCGATGGTGGCGTGACGACCTCGCCGCAGATCAACGCGCGCGAGCGAAACGCGCTCGCCAGTACGCAAAACTAAGACACGAAGCCGTGAAGGAAATACGATCGTTCACGCGGGGCGCAGCCCATGCGCTCCACGAGGCCTGTGTGACGCAGATACCAGTCCACCGGCTGGACTAAGAACCACCTTACGCTCGAGAACAGAAACAGTCGCGCCCCAATCGACGACCACAGGGCACGTGGCTCGTGTCGTCGATAGTACTTGTCACAGGGTGGCCTCTCGGTCTCCATGTGAATGACTCTGAAGGTACGTGGCACACGCATACCTATCTCCTCACCCCCGCCGGCGCTGTGCGCGATGGCTTTCCGCAAGTACCCGAGCGTCAGGAGAGGCGTGGCATCCACGATGCGCCCGGTGGCCAGCTATGTTCAGCGCATGGGTCTGGCCAGGAGGTCAGACAGTCGGACCGCTCGGCGCATCACTCCGCGCAGGAACATCTTCGGGACTATTAAAAATGCGGATCGCTCGGGGAACTCCCGCGCCGCTAGGCGCCGCCTGATATTTCCACATTTGCGCAACAAAGCCGCCTATGACAGGTGCTTCGAGGGTGTCGACAACTACAGTCGATTCCATTGCAATTTTCATGTTCAGCATGTGGCGAAGATCGGAAGCTTCGTCGCCCTCGGAAATTTGCTCACCGAACACGATCATGCTGTCAGGCGATAACGGCATCGCCACGAACGTCCGGTGAAGATGCTTGTCGGGGTTTAATGAGATGGCGTGGATACCAGCATCGCCGAGCAGCATCGGTCCACCGTGGAGTATCTGCATCATGGGCGGCAGTGAACGCGCGGCAAAAGGAAGGTGCTGCACCCTGGCAGCCTTTAGTGCTTCACGGTCCATGATCGTCGCCAGCTGGTCGAGAGGATTCGAGGTGTCATCCGTACGGCCCCAGTGGGCCGGATTCGGCAGCATCATGGCGTTGCCGCCGGGAAGACCTTTCTCGTCTGACGCGGAGCCTCGGAACGCGAGGAACCGATCGTGAACCAGAACTGCGTACTCTCGCACCGCATCCCAGTCGCGATCGATCGGGGTAGTGGATCGATCGAGCAAGCGCCGCAGCGCCCGACTCGCAGCAGTCTCCACCTTTCCGTAGGCCGCTTCTATTGGAGAAGAATTGAGACCAAGTTCAGCGGCGACCTTTTTACCGACCTCGAGCTGCTTAGGCTCGCCCCAGCCCCTAACAAGAACGGTAACTCGGTTTTCGGTCGCCCATTGGCGCATGTGAAACCGACTGATGTAGTGATCTCTCGACAGGTACATGGATGCCACCATCTCTTTGTCCGACCGAAATCCGTACGCCTTGGCTCTAAGCAACCACGCTTGAAGCCAAGGCGTACGGCGGGCAGTCATCCCTTGGAACGCTCAGGGTCATTCCCGTACGAGTTCTGCTGCGTAACAGCGCCGTCCATGCGAGTGATGCGATGCTCCACACCGCGCTCACGTGCCATGTCGCGTCCAATCGCGGACTGCTCCGCCTTGGTGCCTCCGACATGAGAAGCACGGGAGTTGCCGTCTACACCCGACTTCCACTGGCCGTCTTCGTAATAGGTTCGAACGTCACCGTTGGCCACGATCCGTTCTCCGTTCTGTGCTTTATACGCCGACGCCTTGTCGACGCCTCAGTGCTATCACCCACCTCGGACATCGAACCTCTCGCTCGCGCGGTGTCGCGAACTCCGGAGACCTGCACATCCTCAGCTCGTCATTGACAGCCTCGGTCATACGTAGGTCACGCAGCGGGGCGCGGGGACGGCGGTTCGCTGCGCCACCCTGCGGGTGCGGCAACCGTTCGATAGAGCTCGTACACCGCCGGCAGCGGCTTGCGACGCGGCGACACGCTCGGGGCTCACGCCGTTCCGGCTGTCTCGCGTCACCTGAGGCAGGATGGAGTCTCTGATCCTAGGAGTGTCAATGTCTATCGCCGTGATGGATCTGTGATGGCGAACGAACGCATCACAGAGGACCTCGTCGAAGCCCGCCTCCGCGACCTCGGTTACTACAACGACCCCGACACGACAGTCGTTGAGAAGCAACAGTCGGTCGTTCAAGAAATCCGCAAGCGTCTCTCGAGGGCTTCGAAAACTGGCAAGGGAGCGGCCGCTGGGTATCCGGAGTTCATCATCACCGCTCCTGATACTCCCGACATGGTCGTCCTGGTCGAGTGCAAGGCCGACATCAAGCACCACGAGTCAGCCAACCGGGACCAGCCCAAGGACTACGCGGTCGACGGCGTGCTGCACTATGCCCGGCACCTGTCGCCCGCGTACACCGTGATCTCAATCGCCGTGTCTGGCACACCGAGTTCGAGCCGATGGTCGTTCTTCGTCACACCCAAGGGCACCGTCCAGGAACGCGACCTGGTGTCACCGATGGGTGCTGAGATCACTGAGATGATCGGCCTCAGCGATCTCATCGCAGCTGCTTCGTTCGACCCTCGCGTCAAGCATCAGCGCACCAACGACCTGATCTCGTTCTCCATGGAGATGCACGAGTTCATGCGGGACGAGGCTGAACTCGAGGAGAAGGAGAAGCCGCTTGCCGTCGCGGGGACGCTTATAGCCCTCAAAGACCAAGTCTTTGCCAAGACTTACGACCAGTACCCCGCGACGGAGTTGCCGGAGTATTGGATCCAATCGATCAAAAAGGTCATCAAAACTGCCAAACTTCCGGTGCCGAAGATCGAGACAATGATCCAGCCGTTCTCGGGCATTCAGGTTCATCCGGAGCTAAGCAAGCCAACTAAGGGCTACCCCAAGGGGCTACTCAGTGAGATAGTGACGATGCTGGCAGAAAGAGTGATGCCATTTCTCACGATCTACGAGGACTTTGACGTCGTCGGAGCTTTCTATGGTGAGTTTCTCAAGTACACAGGGGGCGACGGCAAGGGTCTCGGCATTGTCCTGACACCAAAGCATGTGACCGAGTTATTCGCATTGATAGCTAACGTCAGCAAAGACGACAAGGTCCTCGACATCTGCGCCGGTACTGGCGGGTTCCTCATCTCGTCGATGGTTCAGATGATGAAGACAGCGACCACTGAGGCCGAGGTAGACGATATTAAGAAGCGTCGCCTGATCGGCGTTGAGCAGAACCCAAGTATGTACGCTCTCGGCGCGTCTAACATGATTCTCCGCGGCGATGGCAAGGCGAACCTTCATCAAGGCTCCTGCTTCGACACAGCCATCGTTCAGGGAGTGAAGGCTCACAAGGCCAACGTTGGCATGGTCAATCCGCCATATGCCAAGTCCAAGGAAGACCTGCACGAACTTCGCTTCGTGGAGCAAATGCTCGACAGCCTCGATAAGGGCGGAACAGGCATCGCCATCGTTCCCGTCTCCTGTGCGACGGCACCGAGCACACACAAGAGCAACCTCCTGAAGAAGCACACTCTTGACGCGGTTATGTCGATGCCCGCGGAAGTGTTTTACCCAGTTGGCGTCATCACCTGCATCATGGTCTTCACCGCGCGCGTGCCTCACGAGACGAGCAACCGAAAGACGTGGTTTGGCTACTGGCGCGACGACACATTTGTGAAGGTCAAGAATCTTGGTCGCGTTGACCGAAACCACACCTGGCCAGCCGTGCGGGACCGCTGGGTCGAGATGTACCGCAACCGTGAAGTACACGCAGGCGAGTCTGTCATGCAGATGGTCGGCGCCGATGACGAGTGGGTGGCCGAGGCCTATATGGAAACGGATTACTCGTCTCTAGATAAAGCGGCCTTCGAGCGCGTTCTGCTCGATTACGCAGTGTTCTCGCTAAGCCGGTCGATCGAAGAGGACGGAGACGACGAACTGGAGGCAGACGGGTGACGACCCTCGCGGATATCTTCAACGTCGAATATGGCAATAAGTTCGACATGAACAAAATGACGAAAGTCGAGCGGCTGAACGGCGTCGCTTTTGTCGGTCGAGTGGGCGGGCTGAACGGCAAGTCTGGCGTGGCTGGCTACGTGGAGCCGTTACCAGCAGTACCGCCCTATCCTGCGGGGTTACTGACAGTGGCTCTTGGAGGGTCTAGGTTACTGTCCACATATGTGCAGCAGGTGCCTTTCTACACCGCGCAGAACGTCGCTGTGCTCACCCCTGTAGAGTCGTCGATGTCATTGAACGATCGGCTGTACTATGCAATGTGCATCCGAGCTAACTCGTTCCGCTACAGTGCGTTCGGGCGCGAAGCGAACCGGACGCTCAGTTCACTGATCATGCCCGACCACGTACCAAGTTGGGTCGAGCAGGCGGCGATACCGTCGCACGACGGACTTGCACGAGCAGCCGGACCGAGCGTTGAGCTCACCTCCCCCGACTTGTGGAAGCACTTCAAGGTGGGCGATGTCTTCGAGGTCACCTCTGGCAAGTATGTTGCTGCGGCGCTGAAGCGCCCAGGCTCGACGCCGCAGGTCACTTCTTCTGCCAGGAACAATGGCATATCGCGACATCTCGATATTGAACCGAATTTTCCAGGAGGGACCATCTCGGTCGCCCGCAATGGATCTGTCGGCACAGCGTTCTACCAGCCACAGCCATTCTTCGCAACGGACGACGTTCGGGTGTGGTCTGCCAAAAAGGGGACCATGTCCGTAGCCGAGGCGCTCTTCGTGTGTTCGGTGATCGAACTGGAAAAGTTTCGTTACTCCTACGGCCGCAAGTGGAGCATTGTCCACATGAGAAATACGAGAATTCGATTGCCCGCGACCTCAGCAGGCCAGCCCGATTGGTCGTACATGGCTTCCGTCATGCGAGGCCTACCGTTCTCAGCTGCTGTAGGAGAGCACGATTCCGCATGGGCAAGTGCTGGCTGAGTCACTGGCGAGCGTACGCTCGCTTGGGTAGCGTCGCGTCATGGAAAGTCATCCCCGTCTCCATCAGGTCCTCGACGCCAGCCGAGATCTGTCTGGCGGACTTGTCAATGCGACTTTGCTGCTGACGCTGCACCGGGACGTCGAAAGCCTGCCCGGGTTAGACGGTCGCCGACTTGGGGGCTCAAACAAGCAACACGCGCTTCGATGGGCGATCTTCACGATGAGTTACGCCGCCCTGGAGGCGTTCTTCAACGACGTCTTGCGCGATCCCTCTAGCACGCGTCCTCTACCGCTAAACCCCGACAAATTGAGGCAGGCCGGGGAGCGACTCAGCGTCAAGCTCTTTACAAATGAATGGGGCGTTCGGACGCGCACGCAGGTGCCTCTAGCCGGAAAACGTTCGCGCTGGGTCGCTTACAGTGGCACGCAAGACATCAAAGCCTACCTAGGCGACATGAAAAGCCTTCGAGACCTTTTGAACCACGGACAGGATCCACGCAATGCATCGAACGTCTCCGGCGCGCTGTGGAAGCTCGCAAGAGGCGGTCATTCCTTGCGTGTGATGGGCGCCGAAGGTTTCATTCAGGCAGCGTGCGATCTCGCAGAGCAAACAATTCTCGCATTCGGCGGAAACAAGGAGGACTTCCCTGCCTGGCCGGAACCAGCACGGTCCGGTCTATCCGCCGAGCCGCGACCGGCGCTGAAATTGCTGCCCTCGTCGGTCGCGCCTCTCAACGTTGCTGTAGCATCTGATCCCTGACTTCCACGCGCGGCAGCGTTATGCCCCTATCATTGCGGCAGGTGTGCCTGCGCGTGGGCGATAAGTGACTTCCCCAAAGAAACCAAAAAACGCGGTGGCGCTAACAACCGATCTGTAACGCGGATATGGAGATCTCATAAAAGAGATGCGGGGCGATGGCCATTCGTGCCACCGCCCCTCGTCAAGGCTGGATAATTCCGTTTCTCTCATCCTTGCCTCCGTCGATGCGCTCGATGCTCACTTCCAGAGCGGGTGACATCTCCCGCAGAAGCGTCGCCCACACCACCGTCTCGACGTAGTCGTCCCGGCCGATGGGCTCCTCCTGCCACCGAGTCCGGCCGCGCTCCCGCGTCCGGACTCGGTAGAGGCCAGGCTCGGTCAGCCGCCGCCGAAGTTCGCTCGGCAACTCAGTGTTTTCGCCCTCGTCGTCGATCAGTCCAACAACCGCGACGTCGCCGACGAGGCGGGCGTCGCGGGCCTGCGGAACGTGGAACCGCCACAGGAACGTGGCGCGCCGGTTGAACGGTAGGTCGCGGATGAGCCCCTCCTCGTTGACATACATCGTGACACCGAGGTCTGGAATGTCGACCGCTTCGATCCAGCCACCGACAGCCTGCTGGTAGTCCTCCAGAGAAGTCAGCGTGCTGACCTTCAGGGATGCGGTGCTGTCCGCGGGGATGATGATGCCCTGCACCATGGTGGTTTTCCTCCTTTGTGCGTGCGACCGGGAACCGGGATGGTTCTCGTGGAATCGCAGAACACAAAGGAGCAGCGCTCATCAGGCGGAGTGGGGGTGAGGCGGGGCGGCCGGCGAGCAAGCGTCCTGGTGAGACGTTGCTCGAGCCGGCCGCCCGTATGAGGGCTCTTCGGACATCCGGTGGGGGTGAGGCTCGCGGGGTGATGGTCGGTGTGTAGGGGTCGAGGTCCCCGAGGATCAGAAGCGCTAACTCTCTG
>NZ_JBFBJJ010000030.1:0-29582 GCF_040686055.1 Microbacterium sp. NPDC086615 | reverse complement strand
ACTCCCGCACGACCGAACTCGACACGCCCTCAAACGACACGGTGGCCGCAACCTCCCAAAATCTGGGGCGTTGCGACCACCGCTAGAACCCGCCCTGGCGGGTGGGGGCCGTTTCTGTCCCGGGGGCCGCCGTCAGGCGCGGAGCAGCTGAACCAGAACCCCGGATGCCGCGGACTCGACGCGCCAGACCTGCCCGCTGCCACGCACGGCCGGGGCCGCCTGCGCCGAAACCACCAGGGCCGTGTTCTCGTCGATCGCCACGCCGTCGGTAACGAGGCCCGCGTCGACCGCGGCGACGAGACGCGAAAGGGTGCCCCACTGGGCGGCGTGGACGTCGACGGCGAAGCCGAGGAGTCCGAGGCCCGGGCGCACCTCGAGCTCGCCGAGCTCCTCGGCCGCGTCCTCCACGCAGACCTCGACGCCGCCGCGCAGCCATCCGCCGACGAGCGCACGCTCGGCCGCGATCGCCGCTCCCGCCGAGAAGCCGGCGTACGGCATTCCCCCGGCCACCCGTTCGCGCAGCTCTTCCCGGATGACGCGGAACGCATCGTGGTATGCCGGGGTCAGGCCGCCGCCGACGAAGACGCCGTCGGCCTCGATCGCGGCATCCGTGAAGCTCTCTCCCTCGACGATGGCCTCCACTCGGATGCTTCCCGCGCCTCCGGCCTCGAGGGCGCTGCGGAAACGCGCGACCGAGCTGTCGTCATCGGCCTCGAGTACGAGCAGCATGGCGATGACCGGGTCGCGATCGCCCGCCCGCTCCCGCGCTTCCGCGACGAAGGGCTCCAGCAGGGCACCGCAGCGCGCGACGTCGCGCCCGCCACCGAGAAGATGAACACTCATCCGCTCAGTATCGCGGTCACGCGCCCTACCCTGAACCCCATGAGCTCGACACGGACCACACAACGCCCGGCCACCTCGCGACGCAGCTCGCCGGGGGCGACGTTCTGGGTGCTCAGCGCACTCGGGGTGGTCATGGCCGTCGCGTCATGGCTGTGGTTCGGCATGGCGTTCGAGGAGGAAATGAGCGACCAGCCGAAGGCTCTCTCCGCGGGCACGACGATGGCAGGCTTCGGGTTTCAGTTCGGCACCGTCCCCCTGCTCGTGGCGCACGCCATCGGCGTCCTCACGCTCGGGCTCACGGTGTTCCCGCGGCAACCGCGCACCGGCCGCGGCTGGCGGTACGCGATGGTGAGTGTCGCCGTCGCCTCGCTCATCGGCATGGCCGCCGCGCAGGTGCTCTTCGGCGGTCGACTCTTCCTCATGGGCGCAGGCGCCGCAGACGTCTTCGTCCCCTGATGAGGGCCCGTTCCGCGAGCCGGATCGTCCTGCCGGAGTCGACCCACAAAATCCGGCACGGGCAGCCGCGAACCCGCGCCTCGCCCTCGAACTCCGAAGTATGCCTCACACCTCCGCGAGAGATCGCCCGCGTCAGTACCGCCGCAGCAGCGCCGCGAGCGCCTGACCGCCGCCGATGCACATCGTCACGACCGCGTACTCGATGTTGCGGCGCTGCAGGTCGAGGGCGGCGCGGACCGTCAGGATCGCGCCCGTCGCTCCGACCGGGTGGCCGAGGGCGATCGCGCCGCCGTACGGGTTGACCCTCTCCGGATCGAGGCCGGCGTCGCGGATCACCGCCACCGCTTGCGCCGCGAAGGCCTCGTTGAGCTCGATCACGTCGACGTCGGCGGGGGTGAGCCCGGTCCGCTCCCAGAGCCGCTGCAGGGCGAGGACGGGCGCGTACCCCATGATCTCGGGGTCGACGCCGGCGGTCGTCACGGCCTCGAGGGTCGCGAGACCGGTCAACCCACGGTCGCGCACGTCGTCCTCGCGCATGAGCACGGTCGCCGCGGCACCGTCGTTGATGCCGGAGGAGTTGCCCGCGGTCACCGAGCCGTCCTTCTCGAACGCGGGGCGCAGCCCCGCCAACGCCTCGAGAGTCGTTCCCGGGCGCGGGTGCTCGTCGACCGAGACCTCGACCGGACGCTTGCCGCCGGTCGTCACGGGCACGATCTCTTCGGCGAAGGCCGCGCGGCTGGCATCCAGAGCCGCTCGCCGCTGGCTCTCGACGGCGAAGGCGTCCTGCTCCTCGCGCGAGACTCCGTATCGGGATGCCACGACCTCGGCCGTCGTGCCCATGTGTCGGCCGCTGAAGGGGTCGGTGAGGATCGCGAGCGTCCCGTCGAGGAGCGTCCGGTCGCCGAGACGGGCGTTGCCGCGGGCGCCGTACTCGAGGAACGGCGTGCGCGACATGCTCTCGTCACCGCCGGCGACGGCGACGTCGATGCCACCCCAACGGAGCTCCTGGGCCGCGGACCAGATCGCCTGAAGACCCGAGCCGCAGAGACGGTTAACTGTGAAGGCGGGGACCCGCGTGGGGAGCCCGGCAGCGAGGGCGACGCGACGCGCGTTGTAGGCATCGGGACCGTTCTGCGCGATGCAGCCCATCACGACCTCGTCGACCGCGTCCTTCTCGACGCCCGCGCGGCGGAGAGCCTCGGTCACCGCGATGGCCCCGAGCTCGTACGCGTCGATACCGGAGAGCGAGCCGGAGAACGAGCCGATGGGCGTCCGCGCGCCCGAGACGATGACGATGCGCGATTCTGACACGTGTGCACAGTACGGGAGTGCCGCGCGCCGATCCAGGGGTCGCCTGATCGGGTCTGGTGCATCCGGCACCCTCGCTGCCACACTGACCCCATGCTCGTCACGACGATGAACGATGTCCCCGGCCGTCAGATCACCGAGGTCTTCGGGGAGGTGACCGGCCTCACCGTCCGCGCGCGCAACATCGGCGTGCAGTTCGGCGCCGGCCTCAAGTCGATCTTCGGCGGTGAGCTGCAGGGCCTCACGAAGCAGCTCCAGGAGAGCCGCGACGAGGCCAAGCAGCGCCTCATCGAGGAGGCGCAGGCGCTCGGCGCCGACGCGGTGATCGCCATGCGCTTCGACACGAGCGAGGTGGCGCAGAACTTCCAAGAGGTCGTGGCCTACGGCACGGCGGTGAAGCTGGCCTGACCTCCCGTACGCAGAGGCGCGCCGCAAAGACACATCCGCGATGAAGATGCGTCCGCCACTCGGTCTCTATGAATGCGCCTGAGCCGACGCCCACACTCTCGATGAGAGACCGAAGATGTCGATGAATCCCACCGCGCTGGTTTCGTCGAACCGGCAACTCGAACCGTAGGTGACGAGGTCGTGCCGGTACAACGAGTTCTTTGAGCTCCGTGTCACGACTCGCGCGGATCCGCGGTGGAGGCGCACCCCGATCACCCCCGTCACGTTGCGTTGCGTTGCCTCGACGAACGCGGAAAACGCCTCTCGAAGCGGGCCGTGCCAGAAGCCTTCGTAGATCAGGTGCGCATACGCGATATCGATCATGTGCTTCTGAGACAGCACATCGGGCGGGAGCGTGAGGTTCTCGAGCTCGGCGTGGGCGAGGAGAAGGACAGAGACGCCCGGCGCTTCGTAGAGTTCGCGGGACTTCACTCCCACGACACGGTTCTCGATCATGTCGATGCGCCCGACACCATGGCGGCCGGCGATTCGGTTCAACTCCTGCACCAGGTCGACTGGTTCGTACGCTCGCCCGTCGATGCTGTCCGGGATGCCATGGGTGAAGCCGATTGAGACGTAATCGGCCGCGTCCGGGGTGTCATCCGGACCGGCCGTCATCGCCCACACTTCTTCGGTGGGCTCCCAGAGCAGATCCTCGATGGGGCCCGCTTCGATGTTGCGCCCCAGCACGTTCAGGTCGATTGCCCACGGACGCTCTTTCGTCACGTGCGGGGCGATGCCGTGCGCTTCCGAGAAGGCGATGGTCTCCGAACGGGAAAAAGGCCACTCGCGCGCCGGTGCGAGTATATGGAGGCTCGGATCGAGGAGTTGTACGGCCATGTCCATGCGGATCTGGTCGTTTCCCTTCCCGGTAGCACCGTGAGCGACCGAGCCACAGCCGTATGCCCGCGCGGTCTCGACCAGGAGCTCCCCGATGAGAGGTCTTCCCAGTGCCGACGAAAGTGGGTAGTGGCGGTCGTACATCGCGTTCGCCTTCAGCGCGGTGAAGCCGAAGTCAACAACGAATCTCTCGCGTACGTCCAAGACGATCGACTCGTCGGCCCCGGCCGCGATCGCCTTCTGCTGCAAAACGGAGAGCTCTTCCCCCCTGCCCGAGATCCGCGGCCATGGCAACGATGTATTCACATCCCATCTGATGGCGCAGGTACGGAATGCATGCGGTCGTGTCGACACCGCCCGAGTACGCCAGGACTACACGCTTCTTGTCTCTCATTGGTCCGTCTCCTTCTTAACGGGTCGGTCGTCCGATAAACCGGGCAAGGGAATCAGGGAATGGTTACGGGCACGCGCTGCTTCCGCGGCGGCACGGACCGACGCGGGCGCCGTCCCACCCGGCGAGGGGCGACTGGCCAGGGAGTGTTGCAGCGTCAACACCTCATCCGGCAGATCACCGAAGACGGGCGCGAAGGCTCGGATCCACGCCGGATCCGCCTCGTGGAGCTGCTGGCCGCGCTCACTCAAAGACCGCACGAGTTGAGCGACCGACAGATGCGCCTCCCGGAACGGCAACCCGTGTCGAACGACCAGCCAATCGGCGACATCCGTAGCCAGAGTGTTCCCCACCGTCGCGTCAGCCGCCATTCGAGCGGTGTCGACGGTCAGGCCGCTCATCAACGCAATGGCACTGCGCAAGCTGACGTCCAGCGTGTCAACCGTGTCGAACAGCGCTTCCTTGTCCTCCTGGAGATCACGACTGTACGACAGCGGAAGTCCCTTGAGGACCGTGAGGAGGGCGACGAGGTTGCCGATGACGCGACCGCTCTTGGCGCGAATGAGCTCGGCGACATCCGGATTCCTCTTCTGCGGCATGATCGACGAGCCTGCCGCCAGTTCTGCGGGCAACCGGACGTATCCGAATTGTGCCGTCGACCACAGCACGAGCTCCTCGCCGAGTCGCGAGAGGTGCGTCGCCAATATGGATCCGGTCGCCAGCACGTCGAGCATGAAGTCGCGATCCGAGACGGCATCCATGGAGTTGCACATGGGGGAGGAGAAGCCCAGTGCTTCCGCGGTGAAGAAGGGGTCGATCGCGTGGCTCGTGCCCGCAAGGGCTGCCGCCCCGAGCGGGGACTCATCAGCCCGCGCGTGGGCTGAGCGCATTCGATCTCGGTCGCGCAGGAACATCTCCACGTACGCGAGCAGATGGTGACCGAAGCTGACCGGCTGAGCCGCTTGGAGATGAGTGAATCCCGGCATGGCGACCTCCGCGAACTCAGCCGCTCGCAGCGAGAGTGTGTCGATGAGCAACGCCAGGTGCCGGTCCAGCCGAGCCTCGGCCCTTCGCACCCACATCTTCGCGTCCAGGGCGACCTGATCGTTGCGAGAACGGGCCGTGTGAAGACGCCCTGCGACAGGGCCGATCAGTTGACGGAGTTGATCTTCGACGTTCATATGGACGTCTTCGAGCGACGGGTCCAGGCGAAGCTCACCGGCCCGCGCCTGGGCTTCGAGAGCGCGCAGACCGGCGAGGATCTCGGCGGCGTCTTGCGCGGGCAGTGCACCGACGTGACCCAGCATCCTGACGTGGGCGATGGATCCCTCGATGTCCTCCTCGATCAGCCGATAGTCGAATCGAACGGACGAGTTGATCTCCGTTAGGAGATCCGACGGGCCCTCTCCGAAGAGATTGCCCCACACATTCATATCGGGCACGTTCAAGCTAGCGGCCATCTCAGTTCTCAATTCCTCGAACATGGGCCAGCACGGCAATCTTGAACTGGAAATCGCACTGGAGCGATGTCGCCTTCCTGCGTATCTCTTGCCTTCTGTAGCTTTCGGCCCTCCACTGCAGCGGATAGAGCGCCTTAATGAAGACCTTGCGAGGCCACGATTTCTCCGCGAAGGCGGCCTCGTCCGCATACGTGTCGAATCCCAAGCGCAGAACGATGCGTTCCATGGAGCCCTGGCAGTAAAACAGGATTGCCTTACGGCGCAGGTGCTCGATGTGCTCCGCGACATACTTCACGAGCCGGGCACCGACCCCGTGACCCCGCCATTCGGGCAAGACCAGCACGACCGCAATCTCGGACCAGCCCGGCAGAAGGTGATGAACGAGGGCGACCCCTATTAGCGCCCCGGTCGTCGAGTCAGCGCAGACGACGACATCACGCGTCGACATCCATTCCTCCACGGAGTATCCCGTGATGGTCGTCTCGTCTTTGATCAGTTCGACGACGACCTTGGCTTCTTCGTAGTCGAGATGCCGATGGATCATCACCGTCCTGTCATCGATGGGTTCCGCTCGTTTCTCTGCGGGGTAGTTTTCTGGCAACAACGGAGATCCTTACGAGTTGATACTGATGACGAAGACGGAGGCTGCCGCGAGCACGAGTCCCAGGGTCTGCCACCAGGCAACTCGTTCGCGGAGTATGCAGATGGCGAGGATGACCGTCACCGCCGGGTACAGCGCGATCACGGCGCTTCCCAGCGAGAGTGTGCCCTCTTGAAACGCGAAGAGCATCGCGGTGTTCGCGACCACGTCGAGGGCGCCCACCGTGACGGCCCCCGCCAGGGCTATCCCGCGGGGCGGGCGTACCTGACGCGACGCCACCGCCGCGGCCAAGATGACGACGGTCGCGGTCGACCGCGCGGCGACGAGGGGCCACAGGCCGGTTCCCGAAGCGATCTGACCCGTGAAGATGAAGCTGAATCCGAAGGCAAAGCCGGCGGCTGCCGTCACCAGCAGGATGCGCAACGTCATTCGACGCCCGTCGGATTCGGTTCGCCGAGGCTCCTTGCTCACGAGAAGAACCGCCACGATCGCGACGGCGACCCCCACCATCGCCACCACCGAGTTGCGCTCGCCCTGAAGGATGCCCACCGAGACGGGAAGGATGGTCACGATCACCGCGGTCAGCGGGGAGACGACGCTCATCGGGCCATGTGCCAGAGCCCAGTAGAACGACCACATCGCCGCCGCCATCACCGCCCCTGAGGCTGCACCCCACACGAGCGACTCGAGCGTAGGCTCTCCGCCCACGATGCAGGCGAGGAGAACGATCAAGGCCGCAGACACGGGGTACGAGATGAGGACGATCTGCAGTGCGGGAGCGCGACGCGAGGCCGCGCCGCCCACGAAATCGCTCAGACCGAATGCACCGCTCGATACGAGCGCCCACAGGACAGGGTTCATCATTCAACTCTCCGGGAGGGGCTTGAGGCCGGATGGGCTCGGCCGCGACGCTGACCGATCGGGTACCGATCGCGAGGCAGGTCTAACGGTAGAAGTAAGCACTGTGGTTACTCAACGGACAGATGTACGACATTGTGCATAGTCTCTGAACGGAATGCGGAGTCGTATTAAGCTGATCGTCATGCCGGATGCAATCGACCACAAGTTGATCTCACTGCTACGCGCAGATGCGCGAACCCCCGTCGCGGAGTTGGCAAGACAGGTCGGAGTGAACCGCTCGACGGTCACCTCACGGATCGACAGAATGGTCTCGGACGGCGTAATCGAAGCGTTCACCGTGCGGTTGGGCAATGACGTGGACCGCAACGCCATCCGAGGGGTGTCGATGGTGTCCATCTCCCCCAATCAGGGCAAGGCGGTCATCCGATCGATCCGCGGTTTCCCCGACGTCGATGAGCTTCATTCAACGATCGGCGAGTGGGATCTCGTCGTTCATCTCCGCTCGTCGACCCTGTCCGATTTCGATACCGCCCTCGAACGCATCCGCGCCGTTCCGGGCGTCACCGACACGCGCACGAGCCTGCTCTTCAACTCATTGACGAGCCACTAGAGCGCGTCAGACCGCCGGCCGCGCCTCAAGTCTCCGACCCCACGACTCCAGGGTCGTGGAGATGGATGCCAGGGTCGCGATCGCCCCGTCACGGTCGGCGCGCGCGAGGGTGAGACCGGCCACCACGAGCGAGGCGCAGACCGCGGCGAGGGCGTCGACGGCATCCGGAGTCAGATCGGGGCGACGGTCGGCGACGGCGGCGAGGATAGCGGCGCGCATCTCGGCCGCGTAATCCGACACGAGGGTGCGGACGTCGGCGTCGTCGGACGCGAGCGGCGAGGATCCTGCGTTCAAGAGCAGGCAGCCGAGGCGGGCCCGCGGGGTGTCGGCGGCGATCCCGGCGGCCATCTCGGCGACGTACGCTTCGAGCGCGCCCGGGTCTCCCCCGCCCAGGGGGCGCAGACGCGTGCGGACGACGTCGTCGAGGTAGGCGGCGAGCACCGCGTCGAAGAGGCCGCGCTTGCTCCCGAAGGCGTTGTAGATGCTCGAGCGGGTGAGGCCCGTGGCCTCTTCAAGCTCGGCGATACCGGTCTCGGCGTAGCCGCGCCGCCAGAACACGTCGCGCGCGGCGTCGACGACGGCGGAGCGTTCGAAGCTCGGCATCCTGCCCATGTTCTCTCCCCCGTACCCCTTGCTGGTGCCGGACCCTTCGACAAGCTCAGGGTCCTCCGGCGCAGGTGGCTGAGCTTGTCGAAGCCACCGGACCCTTCGACGGGCTCAGGGTCCTCCGGCGCAGGTGGCTGAGCTTGTCGAAGCCACCGAATCCTTCGACAGGCTCAGGGTCCTCACGGTTGCGCTTTCCGGCGTCGGGTCTATATTAGACCGGTCGTTACAAAATAACCACAGGAGGAATCCATGCGCGCAGTCATCCACCACGAGTTCGGCGAACCGGCCGACGTCCTCGGCGTCGAAGAGGTCGAGACCCCGACCCCCGGCCCCGGCGAGGTGCGCCTGCGCGTGATCCTGTCGCCCATCCACAACCACGACCTGTGGACCATCCGCGGCACCTACGGCTTCAAGCCCGAGCTGCCCGCGCGCGCCGGGACCGAGGCCGTCGGCGTGATCGAGGAGCTCGGCGAGGGCGTCGAGGGACTCACCGTGGGCCAGCGCGTCGCCACCGGCGGCACCTTCGGCGTCTGGGCAGAGCAGGTCGTCACGAAGGCCGCCGGTCTCATCCCCGTCGTCGAGGGGCTCCCCGACGAGATGGCCGCTCAGCTCGTGTCCATGCCGTTCAGCGCGATCAGCCTGCTGCACTCGCTCGATCTGAAGGCCGGCGACTGGATCGTGCAGAACACCGCCAACGGCGCGGTCGGTCGCATGGTCGCGCAGATCGCCAAGGCCCGTGGCATCCATGTCCTCGGTCTCGTCCGCCGACAGAGCGCCGTCGAGGAACTCGCCGCGCAGGGCATCGACAACGTCGTGTCGACGGACGCCGACGACTGGCGCGACCAGGCTCTCGCGATCATCGGCGACGGCACCGTCGTCGCGGGTGTCGACTCGGTCGGTGGCCCCGCCGCCGGCCAGGTCCTCTCGCTGCTGAGCGAGAACGGCACCCTCGTGATCTTCGGGTCGATGGGGGCAGGCAAACTCGAGATCGGCGCCGGCGACCTCATCTTCCGCCAGGCCACCGTGAAGGGCTTCTGGGGCAGCGTCGTGAGCAAGACGATGGATGCCGAGACCCGCGGCGCCCTGTTCGGCGAGCTGTCGCGCTACCTCGCCGACGGCACCCTGACCCTCCCGGTCGCGGCGACCTTCGGCCTCGACGACATCGTGGAGGCCGTGACGGCGAGCGATTCGCCCCGCGTCGGCAAGGTGCTGCTGCGCCCGTGAGGTCGGCCGCGCCGCCGCTGCGGCACCCCTCCGTGCGAAACTCCTGAGGAATCGTCCGCGCCCACCCTCCTCCCCGCGTGATCACGCGGGAGGCGGGGTGGGCGCTCGCCGTTTCTCAGGAGTTTCGCCCGCGCCCCGGGTCGAGCCGCGGCAGGGCACGCGCGGGCGCGGAGGGCGTGGCGTCGGCGCCCGGAAAGAGCTTCGAGGGCGACGGCGCCGCGTCAGGCGCCGGGCAGGGCCTCGAGCGCAGACGCGAGAGCGTCGAGCGCGGGGCGCTGCCCCTTCACGAGGGCCTCGCGGGCGGCATCCAGACCCATCCACTCGGCGCGGTCGACCTCGGGGAACGACGCCCGCTTGCCGGAGCGGGGCGGCCACTCCATCTCGAACTCCCCGAAGGTGAAGCCGGATGCCGAGAACCCGGCGCCGTCGCCGGCGAACACAACCACTTTCTTCCCGCTGGAGTACGCGAACGTCCCGAGCTCGGCCCAGTCGACCTCGGGCGGCTCGACGCCGAGCTCTTCGCGGAACTCGCGGCGGGCGGCATCCAGAGCCCCCTCCGTCTCGGGCTCGTACTCGCCCTTCGGGATCGACCAGGCGCCGGCGTCTTTCTTGGCCCAGAACGGTCCGCCCATGTGCGCGATGAACACTTCGGGCTCGGGCGTGAGGCGGTAGAGCAGGAGCCCCGCGCTCCAGGCGACCATCAGGCGGTCGCCGCGGGAACGCGCGCGGCTTCGTCGACGATCACGTCGGCGCGCTTGCGGTAGGTGCGGGCCGTCACGCGGTCGAGGGCGATCTGGCCGCGCATCTTCTCGGCTTTCTCGTAGAGCGAGGGTCCACCGAATCCGGTGAGCACCTTCACCAGCACCGGCAGCAGCTCGATCATGAAGAAGAGCGCGGCGATGAGGTAGTGCGCCCATCTGAGGACCGGTTCGCGATCCGAGAGGCGTTCGAGGGCCGTGATCTGGCTGAGCAGGCCGACCGCGCCGGCGTTGCCGTCGGCGACGGACGCCGCGCGCTGGTTGTACGCGGCCAGCGCCGCCTCGTATTGCGTGCGGGCGGCGGGGAGCTGGTCCTCGGCCTGCTGCTTGTTCTGCTCGGCAGAGGATGCCGCTGCCTCGGTGCCCGCGGCGTTGGCGGCAGCCAGTGCGGTCTGCGCCTGCTGCAGCTGGGTCGAGAGGGCGTCGTACGCCGACTGCGCCTGGGCCAGCTGGGCCTGCGCGGCGTCGGAACTCGCGCCGTTGCCCGCGACTCCCGTACAGCCCGGCACGGTGCCCGCACCCTGACCGGTCAGCTCGCACTGGTACACCGCGCGCGCCTGATCGATCACCGTCTGCTGGGCGGCGAGCTGCTGCGTGAGCTGGTCCACCGTCTGCTGGGCGGCAGCCGATTCGGCCGAGGTCGAGGAGGTTCCCGCGACGATGCCCGTCGCCGCCTGGTTCTCGAGGGCGGCGACCTGGGCGGACGCGGCGTCGAGCGCCTGCTTCTCGGGGCCGTTGGTGACGGCATCCTGGTCGCTCAGAGCCTGGGTCACGTTGGTGGAATTCACCTCGCGGGCGATGTCGTTCTGGAACACCTGCAGCACGAGCGGCTCCGCGACGACGACGCCGATCAGCGCGGCCAGGACGATGCGGGGGAAAGCCAGACCCAGCAGGCGGAACACGTTCCGGGTCGAGCGCATCGTCGAGGTGAGGAAGCGGTCGAGGTTGAAGATGATGAGGCCCCAGACCAGAGCCAGGGGGATCGCCAGGAAGAGGCTGACGCGCACGCCCGTGAGCAACGCGAACATCATCGAGAGCGACGAGACCAGAGCGGTCCCCGCGAGGACGAAGAACATCTGAACGAAGCGCGGGACCTCTTCGGGAACCTCGTTGAGCACATCGTTGTCGGCACCGCCGAGCACGGCCATGCGCCGGATGAGCGAGAGTCGCGGGCGCCGCGGATCGTCGCGCCGGAGGCGGGGCGGACGGGGGCCGGATGCCACGGGCTCGGGCGTCTCGTCGGAGGCGGCCTGCTCACGCTCCGGGCTGACGGCCTCGTCGCGGTCGAGGACGAGGGTCTCATCGACAGCGGGTGCGGGCTCAGGCGCTTCGGTGTCGGGTTCCATCGCACCGGGGGCGTCGACGTCGGGGGCGTCGAGGTCGGCTGTGTCGGGATCGGCGACGTCGGGGTCGAGCGGGAGAGTCGGGTCATCCGATCCCGAAGGGGCTCCCCAGGGCTCGGTCGTGCCATCCTGCGACGCGGGACGGTTCGCCGCACTCTGCGCGGCGAGGATGTCGTCGAGATACTGCTCGCGTTCCTCGTCCGTCGTGAACTCGATGCGGCCGTCGGAGCCGAAACGGCCGGGCCGGTGAGCGGAAAAGGACATTCGCACAGGGTACGACGCGATTCCTGCGCTCTCCTGAGCGGCGCCTGAGGCGCAGCCCAGCGCGCCTCACGGGCGTGAGTGTCCAGAACACCCGGACAGATTTTCGAGATGTCCGGGTGCTTTGGACGCTCAAGGGCACGATCCCGGGGTGCGACTCCCCGCGCGCCGCGTCCCGGGGCTTCGACAGGCTCAGCCACCTACGCCCTGCGGAGACGGCGACGCGAAAGCGGGCCGGACGCACGACGCCCGGCCCGCTTCGCCCTGTGTCTCAGACCAGGCGCTTCTTCGGCGACACGTCGTAGGTGTTCTCGGGGTCGGAGAACACCGCGTCGCCCAGGGCTTCGTCGATCGCGGCGAGGGTGTCGGCATCCAGCGTCACGCCCGACGCCTTCACGGTGTCGGCGAGCTGCTCGGGACGCGAGGCGCCCACGAGGGCCGCGGCGATGTTGGGGTTCTGCAGCACCCACGCGATCGCGAGCTGCGGCATGGTGAGACCCGCCCCGTCGGCGATGGGCTTGAGGTGCTGGACGGCCTCGAGCGTGTCGTCGTTCAGGAACCGCTTGATGAAGTTCGCGCCGCTCTTCTCGTCAGTCGCGCGCGAGCCCTCGGGAACAGGCTGGCCCGGCAGGTACTTGCCGCTCAGCACGCCCTGCGCCATCGGCGACCAGACGATCTGCGAGATCCCGAGTTCCTCGCTCGTGGGAACGACCTTGCCCTCGATCACGCGCCACAGCATCGAGTACTGCGGCTGGTTGGAGATGAGCTGGATGCCGAGCTGCTTCGCGAGCGCATGACCTTCGCGCAGCTGCTCGGCGGTCCACTCGGACACACCGATGTAGAGCGCCTTGCCCTGGCGGACGATGTCGGCGAAGGCCTGGAAGGTCTCTTCCAGCGGGGTCTCGTAGTCGAAGCGGTGAGCCTGGTAGAGGTCGACGTAGTCGGTGCCGAGGCGCTTCAGCGAGCCGTTGATCGAGTCCATGATGTGCTTGCGGCTCAGCCCGGTGTCGTTCGGTCCCATGGGACCGGTGGGGAAGTACACCTTCGTGAAGATCTCGAGCGACTCGCGACGCTGCCCCTCGAGGGCCTTGCCGAGCACCGTCTCGGCCGCCGTGTTGGCGTACGTGTCGGCGGTGTCGAACGTCGTGATGCCCGCGTCGAGCGCGGCGTGCACCGTCTTGATCGCGGCGTCGTCTCCGACCTGCGAGCCGTGGGTCACCCAGTTGCCGAGGGTGATCTCCGAAATCTTGAATCCACTGTTTCCGAGGTAGCGATAACCGACCATTGTTCAACGCTAGTCCTCCCCTCAGACATCGGGGTCGTGGCATCCGGAAGCGGGTTCTGCCAGGCTCGGGGCGAGCGCGCCGGTCGGCGTCGCAACGACGGAGGACACCCCCATGACCCACCGACCCGACGATGCGTTGACGCCCGTCTTCGACCGCGCCGGCGAAGCCACCCGCCGTCGCCGCGACCGCTTCCCGCGCACGCCGGAGCTGCCCGAGACGGCGTATCAGATCGTGCACGACGAGATGATGCTCGACGGCAACGCGCGCATGAATCTCGCGACCTTCGTCGGCACGTGGATGGACGAGCACGCCGACCGCCTGTACGCCGACGCGTACGACAAGAACATGATCGACAAGGACGAGTACCCGCGCACCGCCGAGATCGAGCGCACGTGCTGGCGGATGCTCGCCGACCTCTGGCACGCCCCCTCGGTCGACGGTGCCGCGGGGACCTCGACGATCGGCTCGTCCGAGGCGTGCATGCTGGGCGGGCTCGCGCTCAAGCGCCGCTGGCAGCACGCCCGCCGCGCCGCCGGGAAGTCGACCGAGAAGCCCAACCTCGTCATGAGCAGCGCGGTGCAGGTGTGCTGGGAGAAGTTCTGCAACTACTGGGACGTCGAGGCCCGCTACGTCCCCGTCACCGATGAACACCCGGTCTTCGACGGCCACGACCTCGCCGACTACGTCGATGAGAACACGATCGGCGTCGTGGCCATCCTGGGCGTGACGTACACCGGGGCGTACGAGCCCGTGGCATCCATCTCCGAAGCTCTGGATGCCGTCCAGCAGGCGACCGGCCTCGACATCGCCATTCACGTCGACGGCGCCTCGGGGGCGATGGTCGCGCCGTTCCTCCGGCCCGAGCTCGTGTGGGACTTCCGGCTCGAGCGCGTGCACTCGATCTCGACCTCGGGACACAAGTACGGCGGCGTGTACCCGGGCGTGGGGTGGATCGTCTGGCGCGAGGAGAAGTGGCTCCCCGAAGACCTGGTGTTCCGCGTGAGCTACCTCGGCGGCGACATGCCGACCTTCGCGCTGAACTTCTCACGCCCCGGAGCCCAGGTGCTGCTGCAGTTCTACCTGTTCCTGCGTCTCGGCTTCGAGGGATACGCCACCGTGCAACGGGGGCTGCAGAAGGTCGCCCTGCACCTGTCGCACGGGATCGGCGCGATGAAACCGTTCGAACTGGTGAGCGACGGGAGCGACCTGCCGGTGTTCGCGTGGCGCATGCGCCCGGGATACACCGAGAACTGGAACCTGTACCACCTGTCCGACCGGCTGCGTATGCACGGCTGGCTCGTGCCGGCCTACCCGCTGCCCGACGACATGTCGGACCGCACCGTGCAGCGGATCGTCGTGCGCGCGGGACTCAGCCTCGACCTCGCCGACGACCTGCTCGATGACATCCGCACCGAGGTCGCCTACCTCGACAAGCTGCAGTCGCCGATGCCGACCGAGGGCACGGGCCCGGCGTTCCACCACTGAGGCGGCGCGCCTCCTCTCGCTGACGTCGGGCGGACGTACGCGCCGCGCGCCCGCCGGCGGACGTGCGGCCGAAGTCACCGGGGGGCGCGGCCGCGGCGGTAGCGGCGGCGCCACACCGCGGGCAGGGCGCGGGCCACACGGCGCGCGGGCGCGACTGAGAAGGCCCGCCTACAGGATGCCGAGCTCCATCGCCCGCGTCACGGCGCGGGTGCGATCGGCAACGTCGAGCTTCGCGAAGGCCTTGAGCAGGTGCGTCTTCACCGTCGCCTCGCCGAGGTGCAGGCGCCGCCCGATCTCACGGTTGTTCAGCCCCTGGGCGACGTGCCCCAGCACCTCGACCTCGCGCGCGGTCAGCACGGGCTTCTCCGGGGGGCGACCCGCGCGGTCGACCAGGACTCGGGCGACGCTCGGAGCCAGCGCGACCTCGCCCGCGGCCACCGCGCGGATCCCGGCGAGCAGCTCCGCCTCGGGCGCGGCCTTCAGCAGATACCCCGCGGCCCCGGCCGCGATCGCCCGCACGATGACGTCGTCACTCTCGTAGGTCGTGAGCACGATGACCCGCGCCGACGGCACGCGCTCACGCAGCAGCGCCGTGGCCTCGTCCCCGTCGCGGCGCGGCATCCTCATATCCATCAGCACGACATCGGGGCGCTCGCCCTCGACGACCGCCACCGCCTCGATCCCGTCGGACGCCACCCCCACCACGATGACGTCGTCGGCGGTCTCCAGGATGCCGATGAGCCCGGCTCGCACGATCGGATGATCGTCCACGATCACGACGCGGATCATGAACCCACCGTCTCACGCGGCACGCGGGCGGTCAGCACGACGGCACCCGGGGTGCCGTCGACGTGGAGCTCGCCTCCGAGCGACGCGAGTCGCGCCCGAAGCCCCTCGAGACCGAACCCGTCCACCCGGGCAGCCGGGTCGAACCCCGCGCCGTCGTCGGCGACGCGCAACTCGACGGCCTCATCGGCCTCGACGAGTGCGACCTCGATGCGCTGAGCCCCGGAATGACGGCGGGCGTTGGACAGCCCCTCCTGTGCGCAGCGGAGCAGAGCGACCTCGCTCTCGCGGTCGAGGGGGCCGACGGCATCCGCCCGCACCGCGATGTCACGGTCCGACTCCCGCGCGATCCGCGACACGAGGACCTTCAGCGCCTCAGCCAGCCCCTGGCCGCGCGACACCGGGGCACCCGCCGCGACGAGGGCACGAGTCTCGGCGAGCGCCTCGCGCGCGGCCTCCTCGACCAGGGCGAGGGTTGCATCGGTGAGCACGCCCGCGGCCAGGTCGCGCCGTCCGCGCTGGGCGAGCAGCACGGTGCCCGCAAGCGTCTGGGCGATCGTGTCGTGCAGCTCGGCGGCGAGGCGTTCCCGCTCGGCGACGACGCCGGCGTCGCGGTGCAGCACGGCGACCTCGTCTTGCGCGGCGGTCAGCTTGTCGAGCAAGGCCTGGGTCTCGACACCGTGCTGATACACGGCGGTGAACCACAGCCCGAGGCCCACGTTGCCCGCGAACGCCATCGCCTGGATGAGGGTGGCCCGCATCCAGGTGTCGGCATCACCGCCCCAGGCCAGCGCGACGAGCACGAGCAGGGTCGACGCCGCGGTCCACGCGATGGCGGTCCGCCGGGACGAGGAGATCACCCACAGCAGGGGATACGAGGCGAATTGCAGCATCGCGACCCAGGGGACCGCGGCCACGGCAGTCGGCAGGAGGATAACGGCCGACACAGCCACGACGGTGGCGAGGACCGGCGACCCTTCATCGTCGAGCACGCGCGGCAGAGCCGCCAGCACGACCGCCGCGTGTACGGCGACGGCTCCGAGAGCGATGACCGCCGACGACCACGGAACGGTCCCCCACAGGGCCGCGACGACGACGATCATCACGCCCACCGCACCCGCCACTCCGTAGGCGAGCGACCATCCCCGCACGACGGAGGTCCCGGCATCCCGCGTGGTCGCGCGAGCCATCACGCGTCCTTCCGGACCCAGCGGAACGTCGCGCGCACCACGGCGAGACCGACCACGAGCCACAGCAGCGTCACGAGCAGGATCAGCGGGTGGTCCCACGAGCCCGAAGGTTCGGCGGCGGCGAAACCCTCGGGCAGGAACACCGAACGGAAGCCCTGCGCGAGCCACTTCAGCGGGAAGACGCTGGCGACGTTCTGTAGCCACTCGGGCAGGGCGGCGAAGTTGATGTAGACGCCCGAGATGAACTGCAGCAGGAGCACGATCGGGATGACGACGCCCGTGGCGCTGCGCCCGGTGCGCGGCAGCGCCGACAAACCGATACCGAGGATCGCGCACGTGGTCACCCCCAGCACGAACACCCACGCGAAGGTCAGCCAGCGTTCGGGCTCGGTCGGCAGCGGCACGCCGAAGAACACCGCGGCGACCGCGATCAGCAGGACCGACTGCAGGAAGCCGGTGACCAGCACCTGTCCGAGCTTGCCGATGAAGTACGACACGGGGCTGAGGGGTGTGCCGCCGAGGCGCTTGAGCGTGCCGTCGCTGCGCTCCATCGCGATGTCGATCGACATGTTCTGCAGCCCCGAGAGCAGGACACCCGCGGCGAGCATGGCCGGAAGGTAGAACTCCGGCGCGGAAATCTCCGACCCGGGCGGGCCGAACGTCGAACCGCTGAACGCCACCGAGAAGATCAGCAGGATCATCACCGGGAACAGGAACGTGAAGAACACCGAGTCGCCCTGACGGAAGTACGACCGCACCTCGAACGCGATGCGCGCGGCCCCCAGCCGCAGCACGCGGCTCACGCGGCACCTCCCGCGGCAGCGGTGCGGCGCTCGTCGTCGCCCAGAAACGACAGGTAGACGTCCTCGAGGCTCGGGCGCACGACCTCGAGCCGCTCGGGCTCCCCGCCGCGCGCGAAGAGCGCCGCGACGAACGCCCCCGGGTCGTCGGTGCGCTCTTCACGCATTACTCCGCCCTCGCGCCAGCGCACGAGGGGCACGCGCGCATCGGCACCCCCGAGCTCGTCGATGAGACACACGGATGCCACCGCCCCGGCGACGAGGATCGCGGCACGCTCCGCCAGCTCGGCGGCCTCGTCGAGGTAGTGCGTGGTGAGCAGGATCGTGGTGCCTTCGTCTTGGAGGCCGCGGATGAGGTCCCAGAACTGCCGCCGGACCTCGGGGTCGAAGCCGGTGGTCGGCTCGTCGAGGAAGAGCAGTTCGGGACGGCCGATGATCCCGAGGGCGACGTCGACGCGACGACGCTGGCCGCCCGAGAGCTTACGCACGCTGACCTTGGCCTTCTCGCTCAGGCCGACCGCCGCGATCACCTCGTCGACATCGCGAGGACGCGGGTAGAACGAGGCGAAGTGCGCGAGGAGCTCCCGCACGCTCGCGGTGGGCGCCTCGCCGGTGTTCTGCAGCACGATGCCGAGGCGCGCCTTCCAATCAAGACTCCCGCGGTGCGGGTCGACACCGAGCACGCTCACCTCGCCGCTCGTGCGGTCGCGGTAGCCCTCGAGGATCTCGATCACCGTGCTCTTGCCGGCCCCGTTGGGGCCGAGCAGCGCGAACGTTTCGCCGCGGCGGATGTCGAAGCTGACCCCGCGGAGCGCCTCGAGGCCCCCGCGGTAGGTCTTGCGCAGGTTCTCGACCTGGACGACGCTCTCGTTCATGCCCTCAGTCTGACCGGGCACGCGCCCGACGGGAACGACGGGCCGGTGGACTCGGCATCCACTGATCGGTGGATCCCGCGGCCCGCCGCCCGCTGCCTCCCCGGCTGTCACCCGCCGCCGCCCGCTGCCTCCCCCGCTGCCACCCGCCGCCGCTGACTTGCGTCATACGTCCGCCGAGACGCGGGCGCCGCGAGCACAAGACGCAAGTCAGCGTTTCAGGGAAGGAGACGCGAGTATCCCCCGGGAGAGAGGGAGACGGGAGTCGCGGGGCAAAAGGGAAGCGACGGGAGTCCCGGGTCAGCCCGGGCTGGTCGGATCGACGTCGACGGTCCACGCCGTGACGGCGACGGTCGAGCCCTCGACGATGTCGAGTTCGAGGGGCCACGATCCGCGCACCATGCCCGGTGTCTGCGCGGCCCACACCGTGTTCGTCACGAGAGCGCCGTGCGGTGAGGCCGCGTCCCAGCCCAGGACGGTGACGGCTTCGCCTCCCGCGGGGATCTCGATGCGCTGCGGGCCGGGGTCCTGCGCCATGAACGACCCGCCGTGCTCGATCGTGACGTCGAGGAGGTGGCCGTTCTGGTCGCCGAACGCGATGTCGGGGTATCCCTCGATGACGCAGGGTTCTTCCGAGAAGTTGAAGAGGCGCAAGGGCATGCCACGATGCCCCGTCGCCGCGTCGGGCTCGCCCTTGAGGACGGTGGCCCTGTCTTCGGTGCACCACTGCGGATCGTCGGGCACGACCGCGTCGGCGGTCTCGGGCACGGGCACCCCGAGCGCGTCCGGATCGGGGAGCGCACCGAAGCTGGAGGCGGCGTCGATCTCCTGCTGCGCGGCCACCTCGGCCTCGATCGCGGCTTCGCGGCCGGCGTCGGCCACCGCGCCCGCGACGACCGCACCAACGAGCGCGACGGCGGCGGCGGGCAGGAACCACGCGGGTGTGCGCGCGGGTGCCGACTCCGCCGCAGCCCCTCGGGCGATGAGGGCAGGGATCCAGCCCGCCGCGAGCCCCCACAGGGCCCCCGCGGCGGTCGCGACACCGAAGCCGCTCGACAGCAGCCCGCGCGGGCCGAAGGAGACGATCCACGACCACCCGGCGCCGAGGTCGAAACCCAGCCCCACGAGGGCGGCGGCGAGAACGAGAGCGAACCACGATGCCACCACCGGCGCCCCGTGACGCCGGAGCATCGCGGCGAGCGCCACGAAGACGACGAAGAGGACGACACCGCCGACGATGGTCGCGACGACGCCGAAACCGCCGCTCTGGTAGGCGGTCAGGCTCGTCGGCACCAGCTCCGGCAGGATGCTCGACAGCTGGGCGACGCCGTTCGGGATCTGCAGCAGGGCGTCGCGGATTCCGGCGGTGGCGATCCACAGGACCGCCGCGACGGCGGCCGCCACGAGCAGGCGCGGGGTGAGGAAGGTACGCATCGTCCTCATCCTGGCGTACACCGTCCCCCGCGAACCGGAGGATCCGCCGCGAGCCTCAGCCGACCGGCGTCGCCGCGGCGGCGACCTCGTCTTCTTCGGTCGCCACCAGCTGGCCGCACGCGCCGTCGATCTCTTTGCCGCGGGTGTCACGGAGGGTCGTCGGGATGCCGGCGTCGTTGAGGCGGCGCACGAACTCGTTCTGCACGGGGACCTCGGATGCCGTCCAGATCGAGCCCGGGGTCGGGTTCAGAGGAATCGGGTTGACGTGCACCCAGCCGCGACCGCGGGCGTTCAGCTTGTCGGCCAGCAGGTCGGCGCGCCACGCGTGGTCGTTCATGTCCTTGATCAGGGCATATTCGATGGAGACGCGGCGCCCGGTCTTGTCGAAGTAGGCGCGGGCGGCATCCAGTGCCTCGTCGACCTTCCAGCGGGAGTTCACCGGGATGAGCTCGTCGCGCAGACCGTCGTCGGGCGCGTGCAGCGAGAGGGCGAAGGTCACCGGGATGTCCTCGTCGGCGAGCTTCTTGATCGCGGGTACCAGGCCGACGGTCGACACCGTGATGCCGCGGGCGCTCATGCCCAGGCCGTGCTCTTTGTCGACCATGACGCGCACGGCCTGCATCACGCGGGCGTAGTTCGCGAGCGGCTCGCCCATGCCCATGAAGACGATGTTGCTCACGCGCTCGGGCACCTGGCCGGGTCCCTGAGCCTGTCGAAGGGTCTTGCCGCCCAGGCCACCGGCGGCGATGAGCGCGTTGGCACGCACGATCTGCTCGATGATCTCGGCCGCCGACATGTTGCGGGTGAGCCCCGCCTGGCCGGTGGCGCAGAACGGGCAGTTCATGCCGCAGCCCGCCTGCGACGACACGCACAGGGTGATGCGGCCGGGGTAGCGCATGAGCACCGACTCGACGAGCGCACCGTCGTGCAGCTTCCACAGGAACTTGATCGTGTCGCCGCGGTCGGTCTCGAGCCGGCGCACTTCGGTGAGCAGCGGCGGGAGGAGCCCCGCGACGAGCTCTTCGCGACCGGATGCCGGCAGGTCGGTCATGTCGGCGGCATCCGACGTGTAATGAGTGAAGTAGTGCTTCTCGAGCTGCTTCGCGCGGAAGCCGGGGAGGCCGAGCTCCTTCACCTTCTCGACGCGCTCGGCGGCGGTCATGTCGGCGAGGTGCACGGGCGGCTTGCCGCGCTTGGGGCTCGCGAACTGCAGCAGCGGACGCCCGGTCTCGTCCTTTGCCTGCTGCCAGCCCTCGGTCTTCGGCCGCACCTGGCGTGCCGGAGCGGTCCGCGGACGCGTCTCGCGGATGCCGGTGTCGGCCGGCGCCCCCGCGGGGCGCGCCTGCCGGGGCGTGGTGGAGCGCACGGGGGGCTGATCGGTCATGGTTTCCAGGGTACCGGGGCGCGCCTGCGCTGCGGCTGGGCGCGGCGCAGGCGCGTGAGTTGCCGCACTTGGTCGCCTCACGCGGAGTCACGCGACAACGCACGGCAACTCACGAGCGCCCGCACGGACACTTGCCGCACATCGCCACCACGAGCAGCACCAAACGACAAACCGCGGCAAGTCACCCGGGACGCCACCGCCCTAAACTGCATCCCATGCCCGGTGCCGGTGACGTCTCCCTCCCGCCCGGCGGCGTGCAGAAGCTGCTCAACAACAACGTCGTCGTGGCGATCGACGCCGACGGCCGCGAGCGGGTGCTGATGGGGCGGGGCATCGGATTCCAGCTCAAGCACGAGGGCCAGGTCGACCCGGCGAAGGTCGAGAAGACGTTCGTGCTCGAACAGGGCAGCGACACCGCCCACGCGCAGAAGCTCCTCACCGACGCTCCCTACGCGCTCGTCGAGGCGGTGCTGCACGCCGTCGACCAGGCCGAGCGCGACCTCGGCCGCGACCTCGGCCGCCGCCTGCCCCTGGCCGTTATCGACCACGTGAACTACGTCGTCGAGCGCCTCGACCAGGGCATCCGCATCCCCGGGACCTCGATGCCCGAGCTGCGGATCCTCCACCCCGACGAGTCGCGCGCCGCGGAGCGCATGGCGGCCTCGATCGCGGCATCCCTCGATCGTCAGCTTCCGCCCGAGGAGGGCGTGTTCCTCACGATGCACCTGCTCAACGCGACGCGCGACGAGCCGAACGGCACCGCGGCGCTGCTGTTCCGCCGTGTGCAGCACGTCGTGCGCACGGTCGAAACGGGCCTCGGCGTGGCCCTCGACACCGAGAGCCCCGACTACGCGCGGTTCATCCTGCACGTGCGGTTTCTCCTGCAGCGGCTCGTGAACCGTGCGATGCTGACGAGCGGCGACTCGTCGTTCTTCGAGTTCGCCAAGCACCGCTACCCCCGCGCCTTCGGCATCGCCGAAAGCGTGAAAGGCTACGTGCTCGCGGCGACGGGGTCGACGCTGACCGACGAAGAGGTGCTGTACCTCACGGTGCACATCGAGCGACTCGCCACGAGCATGGGGCGTCCCGACGACACGACCCGTCCCATCGCGTCCGCGTAGCCCGCGGGCGACCGGCTACACCTCGGGATCCGCCGGGCACCCCTGCGCGCGTGCGGCGCTCTGCTCTCCCGCGGGGTCGGCCGGGCACCCCTCCGCGTCGGCCGGGTCGGCGGCGCACACGTCCGCCTCGGCGGTCACCGCCATCCGACGATCGGGGTCGAGCCTGCCCAGGATGGCGTACGAGATGTCGGCCAGCCGTTTCACTCCGCCGGGCTCGAGCGCGTCGAGGATCATTTCGCGCACGGCCGCGTCGAAGCCCGGCCGGCTGCGGGCGTACACGCGCGCCCCCTCGTCGGTGAGGAGCGCATTCGTGGCGCGACCGTCTTCCTCGCACGCGGCCTTGTGCACGAGCCCTTTCTGGGCGAGCCCGCTGACCACGCGCGAGAGCCGCGGCAGCGTGGCGTTGGTGCGGGCCGCGAGGGCGGTGAGCCGCATCCGGTTGCCGTCGGCCTCGGCGAGCGCCTCGAGGAGCGAGAACTCGAACGCGGTCACGCCGGCGTCGACGAGGTGGCGATCGAGCGCGGTGGGCAGAAGCTCGAGCAGTGCCCGCAGCCGCGCGATCGCGACGCGTTCCTCGTGGCTCAAAGCGTGCATACCTTCGATCCTACCTTTGGTTGCACCTACAAGTAAATGTCGTATAGTTGCAGGTACAACAAACCGGGCCGTCGACCGAGGGCCCACCGGCAGAGAGGACACACGAGATGTCGAGCTTCACCATCATCGGAACCGGCAACATGGGCAGCGCGATCGGAGGAGTGCTCGCCGCGGGCGGTAACGACGTCGTGCACGTCAGCCACGACAAGCTCGCGACAGCGGCGATCGACACCGACGCCGTGATCCTGGCCGTCCCCTACGGCGCCATCGCGGAGATCCTCTCGACCGCGGGCGACCGACTCGCCGGCAAGGTCGTCGTCGACATCAGCAACCCCCTGAACTTCGAGACCTTCGACTCGCTCCTGGTCCCCGCCGACAGTTCCGCCGCGGCAGAGCTCCAGGCGAAGCTGCCCGACAGCTCCGTGATCAAGGCCTTCAACACGAACTTCGCCGCGACCCTCTCGGCGGCGCAGCTGGGCGGGGTGGCGACCACCGTCCTCGTCGCCGGAGACGACGACGCCGCCAAGAACGTGCTCATCTCGGCCGTCACCGCCGGCGGAGTCGCCGCCCTCGACGCCGGCTCCCTCAGCCGCGCCCGCGAACTCGAGGCGATCGGCTTCCTGCAGCTCACCCTCGCCGTGAGCGAGAAGGTCGGCTGGAACGCCGGCTTCGCCGTCATCCGCTGACCCCGAGACGCCCGAGCACCGGAGGTTCCTCGTGACCATCGCCACCGACGACCGCATCCTGCACCCCGACACGACGATGGGGGCTGTGACGCTGCGTGTCGCCGACCTCGAGATGATGTCGCAGTACTACTCCTCGGCCTTCTCGATGGAGCCGCTGCAGGAGCGTGCCCGCGGTCGCGAGGTGCACCGCGTGCTCGGGCGGGCCGACACCCCCCTCGTCCGCCTCGTCCACACCCCCGATCTCCCGGTCGCGCGCCCCGGCGAGGCGGGCCTGTTCCACACCGCGCTGCTCTTCGACGACCCGGGCTCCTTGGCATCCGCCGTCTATCGCGCCGCGCAGCATCCGCGAAGCAGGTTCGCCGGGTCGAGCGACCATCACGTCAGCGAGGCGTTCTACTTCACCGACCCCGAGGGCAACGATGTCGAGCTGTACATCGACCGCGACCGATCGCAGTGGGGCCGCTTCGGACGCGCGATCTGGATGACGACGGAGTACCTGGATCCGAACGACTATCTGCGTCGCCACCTGCCACCGTCGGAGGGGGATGCCACACCCGCCCGCGCGGGACGCGTCGGGCACGTGCACCTCCAGGTCGGCGACGTCGACCGGGCGCGGGCGTTCTACGTCGACGCGCTCGGATTCGAAACGACGCAGTCCGACATCCCCGGTGCGATCTTCGCCTCGGCGGGCGGATACCACCACCACGTCGCCATGAACACCTGGCGCAGTGCCGGTGCCGGCCCCCGCGCGGCGAGCCTCGGGCTCGGCGACGTGTCGATCACCGTGCCCACCCCGACCGAGCTCGAGGCGCTCGTCGCGCGACTGAGAGAGAAGGCCATCCCCTTCGCCGCGGACGGTCGCGCCGTCACCCTCACCGACCCGTGGAACACTTCCGTCACGGTGGCCCTCCCCGACGACTCCGTCGACGAAGCCCTCTCCCGCTGACCGACCGATATTGAAAGGCGAAACACATGCCGGAATCCCCTCTGCCCGAGGCTGCGCTCGAGTTCCTGCGCAAGCCCAACCCCGCCGTGATGGCGACCGTGAACAAGAAGGGGCAGCCCGTCTCGGTGGCGACGTGGTACCTCCTCGACGACGACGGACACCTCATGTTCTGCATGAACACCGACCGCGCCCGTCTGAAGCACCTGCGCGAGAACGGCCACGTCGCCCTGACCGCCTTCGCCGCCGACGACTTCGGCAGCCACCTGTCGCTGCAGGGCCACGTCGTCTCGATCGAGCCCGACGAGGGCTTCGCCGGAATCGACCGCCTCGCCCGCCACTACCTCGGCACCGACTACCCGGCCCGTGAAGACCCGCTCGTCACCGTGCGGGTGGCCATCGACAAGTGGTTCGGGTGGTCGGGCGGTCGCCTGCGCGAGTTCTGATCCGACACCGCCACCGCCACCGTTCCGACGCCCGAACACGCCACGGTCACGGTCACGGTCACGGTCACGGCGACGGTCACGGCGCCACGGTCACATGGTCAGACGGCTGACGTGGAGTGTGAGGTAGAGCACCTCGTCGGTCGAAAGCGCTCGATCGAACCGAGCGGCGAAGAGATCAGCGATGCGCTGCGCCGCTGCGTACGCGTCGGGACGCGAGGCCCGCAAGGCCTCGAGAAGGGAATCGTCGCCGTCCCCCGCGACGATGCGCCCTGACTGTTCGCGCGCGAACAGAAAACGCAGGTGAGTGACGAACCTCGCGACCGGCGCAGACTCCTCGTCGATCGCGAGACCGAAGGTGCTCTGGACGATGTCGAGGGTCTGGCTCAGCACCTGTGTCATCTGCAGGGCCGCCTTCACATCGGCGTCGCCCAATTGCGCGTTGACGAAGTGCAGCGCGAGGGGGATGGCTTCCTGGTCGGGCAATCGCATACCGGTTCGATGCTCGATGATGTCGAGCGCGCGCTTTCCCACCGCCGCCTCTGCGGGATACAGCTGTCGCACCTCCCACCGCAACGGGTAGTCGATCGGCGTGGTGCCCTCTGCAACGCGTCGCAAAGCGAAGGAGATGTGGTCGGCCAGGGGCAGCAGGACGTGCCCGCCGATACCTTTGCCCAGGATGCCGCGCGCCACGCGCAACACCTCGTCGGCGAGAGCGAGGTGTTTGGAGGGGATGTCCCGCAGCAGGGCGACGATGCGCTCGACGCTGGCGGAGGGCCCCGGGGTGAACCGCTTCTCGACGAGACGCATGTCCACGGTGGAACCCGCCCGCACGTGGAACCCCACGCCGCGACCCATCAGGATCTGCTCGATCCCGCGGCGGTCCACCGCCAGGACGACCGAGTTGTTGAAGACGCGCACAACCTGCATGGTGAATGACTCCGCGGTCTGTCGGGAACCCGGGCCGAGGGGACACCCCGGCCCGGGCGCTTCGGCTCAGAGGTTCTCGCCGTGTGAGGCGATGAGGTCGCGATACCAGAAGAACGAGTCCTTGCGGATCCGGGTGAGGGATCCTTGCCCGTAATCGTCCTGGTCGACGTAGATGTAACCGTAACGCTTGCTCATCTGCGAGGTGCCGGACGAGGGGAAGTCGATCGGCCCCCACGAGGTGAACCCCACCACCTCGACGCCGTCGGCGATGGCCTCTCGGATCTGCTCGATGTGCCGGCGCAGGAAGTCGATACGGTACGGGTCGTGGACCGAGCCGTCGGCCTCGACGGTGTCGATCGCGCCCAGGCCGCACTCGACCACGAACAGCGGCAACTGATAGCGGTCGTACATGCGGTTCAAACTCGAACGCAGGCCGACAGGGTCGATCGGCCATCCCCACTCGCTCCCGTCCTGGAGGTAGGGGTTCTTGACCGCGCCGAGCAGCGAACCGTACTCGTCGTCCGCCCCGTCACGGTACAGCGAGACGTGCGAGACGTAGTAGCTGAAAGCGATGTAGTCGATCGTGCCGTTTCGCAGCGCCTCGGCATCGGAGTCGTCCACCTCGATCGAGATACCCGTATCGGCGAAGTATCGCCGAATGTAGCCGGGGTACTCCCCTCGCACGGCCACGTCGGTGTAGAAGAGATTGCGCTGATCCTCCTTCACCGCCTGGAAGGCGTCCAAGGGCTTCGGGGTGGCGGGGTAGGTCTCGATCCGATTGACCATGATGCCGATGCGGCCTCCGTCGGGCAGGATGCGACGAGCCTCGGCGACCACGAGCGCGCTCGCGACGAGCTGGTGATGGCTCGCCTGATACGCGACTTCGTGCAGAGGACGATCCGTGCGCTCGATCAGTACTCCCGCCCCCGTGTAGACATCGGTGAGGTTCATGTTGAGTTCGTTGAACGTCATCCAGTAGCCCACTTTGTGGGCATAGCGTTCGAGAACCGTGGTCGCGAAGCGGACGAAGTGCGCGATCGGCTCGCGACTCAGCCACCCGTTGTAGCGATCGACGAGTTCGACCGGCATCTCGAAGTGAGACAGCGTGACGACGGGGGTGATCCCTTTGTCCAGCATTTCGTCGAACAACCGGTCGTAGAACTGCAGTCCGGCTTCGTTCGGCTCGGTTTCCAGACCCGTGGGGAAGATTCGGGTCCAGGCGATCGAGACCCGCAGGGCGGTGAACCCCATCTCGGCGAAGAGCGCGATGTCTTCGGGGTAACGGTGATAGAAGTCGATGCCCCATCGCTTCGGATGCACGCCCCCGTCGGTACCGGCCCGATTGGCCGCGAAGTCGGCGGCGCTCACGCTGAAGGTGAAATTGTCGGCGCCGTTCTCCACCTCGGGTTTGAATGCGGCATAGTCCGCGGTGGAGGCACCCTTTCCGTCGACGCCGAACGCGCCCTCGATCTGATTCGCGGCGGTGGCACCGCCCCAAAGGAAGCCGTCGGGGAATCGCAGCTGAGTCATACGTGGTCCTTTCGATAGGGGAGATGAAGGAGGAGTGTCACGCGCGCACGCGGAACAGCGGAGTGGATGCCGCGACCACGCCGCGGCCGGCCGCCTCGACGTTCGTCGGGTCGGCCTCGTTCGTGATGACGACGAGCGTCGTGGTGTCGTAGCCCGCCGCCTCGATGGCCGCGATGTCGGCGGTCGTGAGCAGCTGCCCGACCTCGACCCGATCGCCGGCGGCCACAGCGGCATGGAAATGACGCCCCTCGAGCCGGACGGTGTCGATACCGACGTGCACGAGGACCTCGACGCCCTCATCGGTGATGACGCCGAAGGCATGCGGCATGACGCTCACGATCTGACCGCGGGCGGGTGAGACGATCCGATCCGATGCCGGGCGCACGGCCGCTCCCGGTCCGATCGCGCCGCTGGAGAAGGCGGGCTCTGCGACGTCGTCGAGGTCGATCGCTTCTCCATCCACGGGTGACGCGATGTCGATGAAGGCCGTCGACCCGGCCGAGCGCGCCTCCGTCCGACGCAGGCCGCCTGCGGAGACAGGAGCAAGGGGGACGGATGCCGAGGCCTTGGCATCCGGTGCACCGACTCCGGCACTGTCGTCGTCGATGGGGTCTTTGAAGCCGAAGACCAGCGTGAGCAGGAAGGCGAGAACGGTGGCGCCGACGGTACCGATCACCTGCAGGGCGAAGTTGCCGTAGTTCAGGTACACGGGAAGGGTCATGAATGACGGCGCCACCACGGCTCCCGCAGCGGAGCCGCCCCACGCCGCGAGGCCACCGCCGAGCGCACCGGCGATCGAGGCGAAGACGAAGGGGCGCTTCAGGGGGAGAGTGACGCCGTAGAGGATCGGCTCGGTCACGCCGGCGACGAGGCCGCTGACCGTCGCGGGTCCGGCGACGGCCTTCAGCCGACGGCTTCGCGTGCGCAGGAACACCGCGAGCGCGGCACCACCCTGAGCCATCACGGCCGCCGGGAAGGGTGCCAGCAGGAGCGTATGCCCGGTGGTGGCGACGTCGTTGATCATGAGGGCGATGAGGCCCCAGTGCAGGCCGAGCACCACGATGAGCTGCTGGAGACCGCCGACGATGAAGCCCGCCAGCGCCGGGCTGAACGACCACAGCTGCGCGAGCCCTGCGGACAGCGCTGCGCTGAGCCACGTGGTCGCGGGGCCGATCGTGAGCAGCGCGAGGGGGAAGAGGGTCGCGACGACGATGAGCGGCGTCATGAAGTTGCGGATGGAGCTGTGCAGGATCCGCCCCAGCAGCTTCTCGTAGTGACTCTGCACCCAGACGATCACGATGATGGGGATGACCGACGATGTGTACGTCGTCATGATGACAGGGATGCCGAGGAAGTGCACCGAGTCGGCCGCAGCCAGGGCCGTAATGGCCGGGTAGATGAGCGCACCGGCGAGAGTGAGTGCGGTGAAGGGGCTCGCACCGAACCTCCGGGCGGAGGTGATCGCCAGGAACATCGGCAAGAAGTAGAAGACCGCGTCGGCACCGGCGTTCAAGATGACAGAGGTCTGCGAGTCCTGCGGCAGCCAGCCGAGCGCTGCGAGCGCGAAGAGAATCCCCTTGAGCAGACCCGTTCCCGCGAGCACCCAGAGGATGGGCTGGAAGATCGACGAGATCAGCTCGACGACGCGGTTGAAGATGTTCCTCGATGCGGCCGGCGCAGCGGGCAAGGGCGCCGTCTCTGACCGGGCGTCGGTCAGCTTGTCGAGCGCCTCCGCGACCTTGACCACGTCGTTGCCGATGACGACCTGGAACTGTCCGCCGCCCTCGACGACGGTCACCACTCCGTCGATCTTCTCCACCGCGTCCTTGTCCGCGCGCTGACGGTCGTTCAGGACGAATCGGAGCCGGGTCATGCAGTTGGTGACGGAGTGGATGTTCCCCGCGCCGCCGACCGCATCGACCACCTCCGTCGCCAGACGATCGAACCTCGTTGTCGTGTCCATGACTCTTCCTCGAATCTTCGGCGGACGGTTTTGGGTTATAGGCAAGAACGTGTGGATGGGATGGTGATCTAGCCGCGCGATCACGCGGTGAAACGGGGTTGTGCATGGTCCGCGACGCTTAGGCGT
>NZ_JBFBJJ010000029.1:0-30749 GCF_040686055.1 Microbacterium sp. NPDC086615 | reverse complement strand
CGCCTAAGCGTCGCGGACCATGCACAACCCCGTTTCACCGCGTGATCGCGCGGCTAGATCACCATCCCATCCACACGTTCTTGCCTATAACCCCCGACGGGGTGCGCTGACGGCTCCTCGTAACCGTGACAGCGCAGAAACACCCGCGTGACACGACCCGCCTAGCGTCGGGGCCATGCCCCCTTTCTCGGTCCCCACCATCGACATCTCCGCCTGGGTCGGCAGCGGATCCGACGACGCCCGCGCCGCGGTGGTGGCCGCGGTGGACCACGCGGCGCGCACCGTCGGCTTCATGCAGGTGGTGGGCCACGGCATCCCGGACTCCGTCATCACGGCTCTCGCCGCCGAACTGGACGAGTTCTTCGCGCTCCCCCTCGAGGCCAAGAAGGCGTTCGTGCGGCCCGCGGCCGAGAACCGCGGATACAGCCCGCCCAAGAGCGAATCGCTGAGCTACAGCCTGGGCGTCGATCCGGTCACCCGGATGAACGACTTCTTCGAGGCGTTCAACGTGGGAGCGTCGTGGCGCGACTACCTCGGAACGGGCGCCACGGCGGCAGACTACGCGGAGAACACGTGGCCGGATGCCGTCCCGTCGTTCCGCGGCGCCGTCGAGACGTACTTCGACGAAGCGCGGCGGGTGGCCGGGACGCTCACGCGCATCCTCGCCGCGGCGCTCCGGGTGCGCGAGGACTTCTTCGACACCCTCACCGACCATTCGATCGACGTGCTGCGGATGAACAACTACGCCCTGCCCCCGGGCTCGATCGAGCTCGGGGCGGAGCTGACGGGGATGGGCGAGCACACCGACTTCGGCCTCGTCACGGTGCTCTGGGCCGACCAGGTCGCGGGGCTGCAGGTGCTCGGCCAGGACGGGTCGTGGAACGACGTCTCGCCGGCCGACGGGGCACTGCTGGTCAATCTCGGTGACGTGGCAGCCCGGCTGACGAACGACAAGTGGATGTCGACGCTGCACCGGGTCAAGCCGCCGGTGATCGACGGGACGATCGAGCGCCGACGATCGGCGGCCTTCTTCCACGACGGCAACGCCGACGCGGTCATCGCTCCGCTCCCGCACTTCGTGTCGCGCGAGGCCCCGGCGCTGTACGAGCCGGTGACGGTCCGCGAGCACATCGCCGCGAAACTCGCGGGCTCGCGGGCCGGACGGAAGAACGTCACCGCGGTGCGCGAGGCCGCGCGAGTCGCCGCCAGCCGCGGATAGCCCGGCCGCCGACCCTCCCGCGGTGCGGCGCGAGCCGGGGTGCGGCGCGAGCCGGGGTGCGGCGGGTTCGCGGCGCGGGGCGCAGCACCGTCGACCACGCCATAAACGCGATCCGCGCACAGAAACACGCTCTGCACGTGTTTCTGTGCGCGAATCGCGTTTATGCCCGCTTGCGCGGTGCCGCACGAACGGCGGACACCGCCACACCCCGGGCGCGCTCCGGGCGAGCCACAGCCCCGGCGGGCCGCGGCCTCAGGCCGCCGACACCCCGAACAGCAGACCGAGCACGTAGGTCACCGCGGCGGCCCCGAAGCCGATCGCGAGCTGACGCAGGCCGCGCTTGAGAGGCGACGCACCCGAGAGCAGGCCGACCATCGCACCGGTGCCCATCAGTGCCACGCCGACGAGGGCGAGCGCGACGACGACCGCGACGATGCCCGACAGGCCGAAGATCCACGGCAGCACGGGGATGATCGCGCCGGAGGCGAAGAACAGGAAGCTCGAGAGCGCCGCGCCCCACGCGCTGCCGACGACCTCGTGCGACGACTCTCCCGGAGCGGCCGCGGCGGGAGCCGTTCCGGCCTGGGCGGCGGTGACGACCTCGCGCGCCTTCGCGAGGGCGTCGTCGGGTTCCATGCCGCGCGTGCGGTACACGAGCGCGAGTTCATTGGCATCCAGATCCAGGTGGGGCAGAGCCGAGTCGGCGAAGTCGCTCTCTTCAGTCGCTTCGAGCAGCTCGCGCTGCGAGCGCACCGACACGAACTCGCCGGCGCCCATCGAGAGGGCCCCCGCGAGGAGTCCGGCGACGCCGCTGAACAGCACGAAGCTGGGGGCGACGCCGGTCGCACCCACGCCCATCACCAGGGCGAGGTTCGAGACGAGTCCGTCGTTCGCGCCGAAGACGGCGGCGCGGAAGGTTCCCGAGAGACGCCGACGACCCCGCGCGGCGAGACCGCGGACCACCTCGTGGTGTACGCGCTCGTCGGCGGCCATCGCCGCTGTCGCGTACGGCTCGTCGGCGTAGGGCGAGCGGGCCTCGGCGTTCTGTGCCAGGGCGAGGACGAAGATCGAGCCGAAGCGGCGGGCCATCCAGGCGAGCAGGCGGGTTCCGATGCCGGGCTGCGGCAGCCGCTGCGGCTTCTCGCCGAGCAGGTCGATCCAGTGCTGCTCGTGGCGTCCTTCGGCGTCGGCGAGCGCGAGCAGGATGTCGCGTTCCTCCCCGGTGCGGCGGGAGGCGAGTTCGCGGTAGACGCGCGCCTCGGCGCGTTCGTCGACCAGGTAACGCGCCCAACGGCGGCGGTCGCGGGCGGTGGGTGTGGCGGGAGTCGTCACGGGGCTCCTTCGGGTCGACCCCACCGTAGTGAGCGAGAACCCCTCCCCGGGCGCGTCGGCTGACACTGACAGCATTTCGGGGACCCGAAGCCCGGAAAGCCGCGGCTGCCGCGGCGGAGATGCCAGTATTTCGGCGGCGCGAAGTCGTCTCGCGGCACACCTGCATGACCGATCCCGTCGAGCATGGTCGCCGAGCGCGCACGAGTGCACTTCTGCCCCACTGGTCCTGCAGATGAACCGCACGGCGTCAGCGTGTCGCGGCGACCCGCCGCTCGGCGCACAGCACGAACCGGGTTCAGGAGTGCACGCGCTTGCGCAGCAGGTCGATGCGCGCCTGCAGCTGCGCGACGGTTGCGTGCGACACGGCAGGTCCCCCGCAGAGACGCCGGAGCTCGGCGTGGACGAGGCCGTGCGGCTCCCCGCTCTGCCGCGCGTAGAGACCGACCATCGTGTTGAGAAGCTGACGCTGCTCTTTGAGCGTGCGGTGCAGCGGCGCGGGAAGCCCGCCCTCGTCGACGGAGGGCGGTTCGACGCCGTTCTCCTTCTCGTTCGCCTCGCGCGTGGAGCGGTGCCGCGACTGCCGCGTGGCGCGCGACATGAGCACCTCGTGCACCTGCTCGGGCTCGAGAAGGCCCGGGATGCCGAGGAACTCCTCCTCCTCGATGGTTCCGGGAACAGCGAGCTGGCCGAACTCCTGCCCGTCGAACATCACGCGATCGAAGTGCGCGAGCGAACCCAGCGCCTGGTACTCGAACTCCTGCTCGAGCGCGTCGGAGGCTTTGTCCTCGCGCTCGGCGGCGTCCATCATGTCTTCTTCGGCGTTCCACTGGTCGTCCGCGTCGCTGTCGCGGTCGAGGGCGTGCTCGCGCTGGGCCTCCATCTCGCCGGCGAGGGCGAGCAGCTGGGGCACGTTCGGCAGGAACACGCTCGCGGTCTCACCGCGGCGCCGCGCGCGGACGAAACGGCCGATGGCCTGCGCGAAGAACAGCGGCGTCGAGGCACTCGTGGCGTAGACACCGACGGCGAGACGCGGGACGTCGACGCCCTCCGACACCATGCGGACGGCGACCATCCAGCGGCTCGTGCCCTTGGAGAACTCCTCGATGCGACTCGAGGCCTCGGCCTCGTCGGAGAGGACGACGGTGACCTTCTCTCCCCCGATGTCTTCGAGGATGGCGGCGTAGGCGCGCGCGGCGGTCTGGTCGGTCGCGATGACGAGGCCACCGGCATCCGGGACCGTCTCACGCACCTCGGTGAGGCGCCGGTCGGAGGAGCGGAGGACCGCGGGGATCCAGTCGCCGTTCGGATCGAGCGCGGTGCGCCAGGCCTGGGACGTGATGTCTTTGGTGTTGTCCTGGCCGAGCTGGGCCTCCATCTCTTCCCCGGCCTTGGTGCGCCAGCGCATCTGCCCCGCGTAGACGAGGAAGAAGACCGGCCGGACGACGCCGTCTTCAAGGGCGCGTTTGTAGCCGTAGGCGTAGTCGGTTCGGGAGAGGCGGATGCCCTTGGAGTTCGGGTGGTACTCGACGAACGGGATGGGCGCCGTGTCGCTGCGGAACGGCGTTCCCGAGAGCAGCAGACGGCGGGTCGCTCGACTGTAGGCCTCGCGCAGCGCGTCGCCCCAACTGAGGGCGTCGCCGCCATGGTGCACCTCGTCGAGGATGACGAGGGTTCTGGCATCCATCGTCAGTCGCTGGTGCACCTCGGCCTTGACCGCGACCTGCGCGTAGGTGACGGCGACACCGTGGTACTGCCGCGAGGGCGTGGCGTGGCGGTTCGAGAAGAACGGATCGAGACGGATGCCGACCCGCGCGGCCGCCTCGGCCCACTGGGACTTGAGGTGCTCGGTGGGGGCGACCACGACGATACGGTCGACGACGCGCCGGCGCATGAGCTCGGACGCGAGGCGCAGGGCGAAGGTGGTCTTACCGGCGCCCGGGGTCGCGGCGGCGAGGAAGTCGCGGGGACCCTTGCCCACACCGTCGGGTCCGTCGGAGCCGAAGTATTGGTCCAGTGCCTCGGCCTGCCACGCGCGCAGACGCTGCGCGGTTCCCCAGGGCGCACGCTGCGGGAACGACGGCGAGAGGTGCTCGGCCGCGAACGACCCGAAGTGCGGCTCGGTGCCGTCGAGCGGAGCCGGGGCATCGCCCGGCATCGGGTGGCCGGCAACGGGCGCGGTGGCGTGGGTGGGATCGACGGGAGCGGATGCCGCGGGCTCGGTGCCCGCGGCAGCGGGAGACACGGGAGCGGGGCCGGGGCTCGCCGACGGGCCAGGGCTTGCGACGGGGCCGGGACTCGCGACGGGGCCGGGACTCGCCACCAGGGCTGGGCTCGCGACCGGGCCGGGGCTGGCCACCGGGCCCGGACTCGCAACCGGGCCGGGGCTCGCAACCGGGCCAGGGCTCGCGATCTTCAGGGGCGCGCCGCCGTCGGCGGGCGTCGGAGGGTGTTCCAGGTTCTGGGTGCGGGCTTCGTCTTCCAGCATCGAACCTCCATCCCTCGCGAGCGCGAACATCAACGATAGGTCACCGCCGACCGGGCGTGCGCCGGGGTGTGGACGGATCGGCCCGCGCACCGGCCATAAACGCGATTCGCTCACATAAACGCGGGGAGAACGTGTTTCTGCGCGTGGACCGTGTTTATGGGTGCGCCGCCGCGCGTACCCGCCGCGCCGTGCCGCCGGCTGCGCCCCTTGCCGTGTCGGAGGCCCGGGTTAGCCTGGGGGTCGGAGGTTTCGATGACACTCGATCCGCACTCGCCCCGCACCTCGTCCTCGCCCGACAACGCCGGACCGCACCCGTGGCGGCGATACGTCGCCCTGGGCGACTCGTTCACCGAGGGCATCGGAGACCCGCTCCCCGACGGGGGCCACCGCGGCTGGGCCGACCGCGTCGCCGAGGTGCTCGCCACGCAGGTCGACGACTTCGCCTACGCGAACCTGGCCGTCCGCGGCAAGCTCATCGGGCAGATCGTCGCCGACCAGATCGAGCCGGCCCTCGCGCTCAAGCCCGACCTCATCACCTTCTCCGCGGGCGGAAACGACGTCATCCGCCCCGGAACCGATCCGGATGCCGTGGCCCAGCAGTTCGAGGATGCCGTCATCCGCCTGCGCCGCGACAACGCCACGGTCGTCGTGTTCACGGGCATCGACACGGAGTTCACGCCCGTGTTCCGTGGCATCCGGGGCAAGGTCGCGATCTACAACGAGAACATCCGCGCGATCGCCGATGCGCACGATTGCGTCGTCGCCGACCAGTGGGGGCTGAAAGAGGTGCAGGACATGCGCTTCTTCGACGACGATCGCCTGCACTACAACCCTCTCGGCCACCACGAGGTCGCGCGCATGGTGCTGCGGGCGCTGAACGTCCCCAACGACCTCCAGCCGATGCAGCCCGAAGCGCTCGCCGCCACGACCTGGAGGGCCGCCCGCGAGAAGGATCTCGTGTGGGCGCGGTCGTACCTGGTGCCGTGGGTTCTGCGCCGGCTCCGCCATCAGTCGTCGGGCGATCACGTGCTCGCGAAGCGCCCCGAGCCGCTGCCCGTGGTGACCCTCGCCCCGGGTCCGGATGCCGCGGCCTCACGCGGCACGCAGGCCTGACCGCCGTGGTCTCGAAGGGCTTTCGCGGATTGTTCCGCGGCGCGCGGTCCGAAAGCCAGCCGACGCCGCCGGTCTCGCCGTCCACCGCCTCGTCCGTCCCGCCGACGGCACCGGCCGAGGGGCCGACCTCGGGGCCCCTGTCGGCCGACCTCGCCGCCGAGATGGACGCGCGTCGAGAGTGGGTGTGGACGTCGGTGAGCGCCGATGCCCCGCTCGACCGGAGTGACAACCACACCGCGCTCTCGGTGATCGCAGCTCTCGTCGCCGAGGTCCGCCCCGACGAGACGTGGAAGCTGCAGTCGCTGGGGACCGTGTTCGGCGACGTCCTCGCCCGCGTGACCGGCGCGGAGTGGGTGCAGGTCGACGACGAGTTCGGGAGCGATGCTGCGCTCCGGTTCGGCGGACCCGACGACCTCGCGTTCCCGATGACCATGATCTCCAAGCGGATGGAGGCCGGCGAAGACGTCGACGTCCTCGAGCTGTTCCGCAGCGTGGCGACCGCGATCGGCGAGGCGCAGGCTCAATGAGCGACGTCGAGGGACGCCCCACCGTCGAGCTACCCGAAGCGGTTCTCGCCCTGCTCGCCGCCGCCGACGCCGACGCCGACACCCTCCTGCGCGATGCCGAGTCGCTCGCGACGGGGCTGGCCGACACGGGGTGGACGCCCGACGTGGAGAGTGGGCGCTTCGCGGCCGGCGACTGGGATCTCCTGTCGTCCGCGTGGGCGCCGAATCTGTCGGTGTTCTTCGAGGGCGAGGAAGACGAGGTGCGCATACGGGCGCAGGCCGTGGCATCGTTCCTCACCTCTCAATCGGAGCGGTGGGCGTTTCACACCGACGGTGACGAATGGTCGGAGTGGACCCTCGACGACGTGCGGTGGACCGAGGGGGACGGGATGGCCCTCCATCCCCTGGAATGGAAGGGTGGCGGCGTCGTCGTCAGTCTCTACATCCAGCCCGACTATCAACCGGGCAAGATTCTGGCCCCCGCGAATCTGCACCTCGGCATCGACCGCGCCGACACCCCGCCCGAGGGGCTCCCCCGCGACGACGAGCGTGCGCGTCGCGTGGTGCGCGACGGGTCGGTCGTCGACCGGTGGTTCCTCGCCGGGGAGCACGAGCTGCCCGACGACGTGATCGCCGCACTGGAGAACGACCCCGACTCCCGTGTGCGCGCCGCCGCGGAGTCCGAGCGTTGGTACCGCGAGCGCACGATCATCGGAACCCCACCGATGCTCGAGGCAGACGGCCCCGGCCCCGAGCAGCCTCCCGCTCGTTTCGCTCCGCGGTAGCACGACACCCTGCGGTCGCGGATCGCAGCGCCTCTCGCACGCGGAACGCCTCTCGAGAGGCGGGAGATCGTCGTCCGCGCCCGGGGCTCGCGCGCGCGCCCCGCGATGCGGGAGCGCGTCCTCGAGGAGCCCCCGACGCCCGGACGCGCGATCCTCAGCGCCTCCCGCGCCCCAGCTCCCACAGCGCCACGGCGCTCGCCGCGGCGACATTGAGCGAGTCCACTCCCCCGGCCATCGGGATCGTCACGACCGTGTCGGCCGCGGCGAGCGCACCACGGCTCAGTCCGTCGCCCTCGGCGCCCAGCAGCAGGGCGACGCGCTCGTGCCCCGCCGCGGAGAAGGCGTCGAGCGTGACGGCGTCGTCCGAGAGGGCGAGGGCGGCGAGATGCAGCCCGGCCGCGTGCAGGAGCGGTTTGGCTTCCGACCACTCGGGGAGGCGCGTCCACGGCACCTGGAACACCGTCCCCATGCTGACGCGAACGCTCCGCCGGTAGAGCGGGTCCGCACACCGCGGCGTCACGAGCACGGCATCCGCCCCGAGGGCCGCCGCGGAACGGAATGCCGCCCCGATATTGGTGTGATCGACGATGTCTTCGAGCACCACGACCAGCCGCGCGTCCTTGACGACCTCTTCGACGGATGCCAACGCGGGGCGATGCATGGATGCCAACAGCCCCCGATGCACGGTGTACCCCGTCACCCGCTCGGCGATCTCGGCGGGGACGACGTAGATCTCGGCATCCTCCCCCGCGAGAGCGAGGGCATCGGCGAGGAACTTCTCCTGCACGAGGACCGACCGCGGACGGTGGCCGGCACGGAGTGCGCGGTCGAGGACCTTCGACGACTCCGCGATGTACAGCCCGCCCGCGGGCTCGGTCACCCGCCGGAGCGACACGTCCGTGAGATCGCGGTAGTCGGCGAGGCGCGGGTCGTCGGCGGAGTCGAGCGGGATGACGGGCATCCGTCCATCGTGCCAGCCCTCGCGCGCACCCGACTCGCCCGCTCCCGCCGTGTCCTACCCGGCCCGTGCCGCGACACCCGGCCAGCGCTCGTCGCCGCAGACGGATGAGTGTCCAAAACATCCGGAACGTTCGAAAATTCGTCCGGGTTTCGTGGACACTCAACGAAAGAGAGCCCTTGCACAACGGGAGCGCCCGCCACGGGAGGGCACGCGCCCGATCCGCTCACGCGACGTGCAGCACCCGCCCACCGCCGACGACCAGGGCGCGCTCGGGGAGCCGGACGAGCGCGTCCATCGGGTTCTCGGCATCCATCAGCACGATGTCCCCACGGGCGCCCACCTCGAGATCGTGCACCTCACGCCCTACCGCCCACGCCGCCGCGGTCGTGGCGAGCCGCGCGACGCGGAGCAGATCCTCGTCGCGGACGAGTCCCGCGGCCCGCGCGTACTGCCACGCGATGCCGAGCGTGTCGCCCGTGCCATAGGGGCTCCAGAGGTCGCGGATGCCGTCCGTGCCGAACGCGAAGCGCACGCCGGCGGCGTCGAGCTCGGCGAGGGGCAGTTGCGGGAGCCGCAGGGGTGCGACCGTCGTCATCGAGACCCCGACCTCCGCCATCGCGGCCAACAGGTCGCGACGGTGCGAGGGCTCCAGCTGGGCGACCGCGAAGCCGTGCGCGATGTTCACGCGGCCGCGCAGGCCGAGCCGCGCGGCGCGGTCGACGAGCAGCTCGATCTGGAACGCGCCGAGCTCGGCGGGGTCGTGCAGGTGGATGTCGACACCCACCCCGGTGTCGGCGGCGAGCGCGGTGATCGCGTCGATCTGTCCGACGGGGTCGCGGTCGATGGTCGCGGGGTCGAGCCCGCCGATCGCGTCGACGCTCGGCCGGGTCGCGGCATCCCGCAGCGAGTCGAGCACGCCGGGGCGACGCAGGACGCCGTCCTGCGGGAACGCCACAATCCGCACGTCGAGCGCGCCCTCGTAGGCGGCGGCGGCTTCTTCGACCGCCTCGATCCCGCGCAGCCCGACGCCGGTGTCGACGTCGACGTGGGTGCGGATCGCCGTGGTGCCGTGACGCACGAACTCGCGCAGGACGTGCGCGGAGCGTTCGAGGGAGGGGATGCCGAGGGCGTCGCGTTCGGCCCGCTCGTGGCGGATGCGCCCCTCGGTGGTGCCCTCGCCCCCGTATGAATGCCACGGCAGTCCCCACCACGACTTGTCGACGTGGGCGTGGGCGTTCACGATGCCGGGCAGTGCGAGGAGGCCCCGCCCGTCGAACTCCCGGACGCCGATCGGCGCGGACCCTGCGGGGGTGACGGCGGTGATGATTCCGGCATCCATCGCGATGTCGACCGGCTCTCCGCCCCACGGTCGCACGCGGCGGAGGCAGGTGATGTCGAGCATGGCGGGTGGGGGGAGAGCGCTCATCCCTCCAGTATCGACGGCGTTCGGGTGCGCGTCCGATGGGCGACGGCCCGCCCTAGACTCGATACGACGGAGGTGCGCATGACCGACACGACGAAGGATGCCGAGTCCTTGGCATCCATCGATCGGGCCGTCGAGGTGCTTGCGGGTCGCCGGATCGCGGTGCTCACGGGCGCGGGCGTGTCGACGGATTCGGGCATCCCCGACTACCGCGGAAAGGGTGCTCCCACCCGCACTCCGATGACGGTGCAGCAGTTCCTCTCCAGCGCCGAGGCCCGCCGCCGGTACTGGGTGGGCAGCCACCTGGGGTGGAAGGTCTTCGCCGCGGCCGAACCCAATGACGGCCATCGTGCTCTGGCCGATCTCGAAGCGGCGGGGGTGTCGAACGGCGTCGTGACGCAGAACGTCGACGGTCTGCACGTGCGCGCGGGCAGCGGGCGGGTCGTGGAGCTGCACGGCACGATGCGCCGCATCGGCTGCCTCCACTGCGGGCAGATCTTCGACCGCCGCGACCTCGCGGAGCGCATCGAGGCCGAGAACCCGTGGATCACCGCCCCCGAGAACGTCGAGCTCGGCCCCGATGGTGATGTGACCCCGACCTCGGCCGAGGGTTTCGTCGTCCCCGTCTGCTCGGTCTGCGGGGGCACCCTGAAGCCCGATGTGGTCTTCTTCGGCGAGTACATCCCGGTCGAGAAGTTCCGTGAGGCCGAGCAGTTGGTCCACGCGAGCGAGGCGCTCGTCATCGCGGGGTCATCGCTCGTGGTGAACTCCGGCATCCGCCTCGTGGAGCGGGCGCGCCGACGCCGCCTCCCCGTCGTCATCATCAACCGCGGCGAGACCCGCGCGGATCGCCGCGCCGCGGTCAAGGTCGACGGAGGCACGACGTCCGTGCTGCGCGCGTTCGCGGAACGGTTGCCGGGCCTGCTCTGACGCCCCCGTGACGACTACGCCTCTCGGGTGAAACCGACCGCCCCGCCCTCGAGGAACGCTCGGTGCGCCCCGCGCACCGTCAGCCCCGTCAACCGTTCGATCGCGGCCGTCGCGCGGTCGCGCAGCTCGCCGTGGCGACGCACGAACACCTCGTGCGCGCGCGGCGCGTTCCACCCCGCGGGCAGGAGAACGCTCGGCAGGTCGGGGTCGGTGAAGGGAAAACGACGGTAGTCGTCGGTCAGCCGCACACGTGCCACGAGGGCGTCGTCATCGTTCGCCTCGGGCTCGGCCACGTCGTGAGTGTGCACGAAAGCGCCGTAGAGCGAGTCGAGCGCGTCGAGGTCCCACCCGCGGGCCGCGATCGAGCGGTCGTGATCGAGGTCGCCGGTCCGGCTGACGAACACGTCGGAGCCCACACCGTTGGTCTCCATCAGCTCTCTCGCCGCGGCCACGCGGTCGCCGGGGGCGATCCAGACGGCGGGCTGCAACTGGCCGAAGCCCAGCCAGGTGAGGCTCTTGCGCATCTCATCGCGCGCCGAGCGATCACCCGCCCGTGTGGCGATGAGCGTCCATTCCCCGCTCCAGTCACCGGCGACGTGGCGGAAGATGCGCTCTCGCCCCTCGTCGAGCAATTGCCACGCTTTCGGCGAGAGTACGTAGGTGGTCAGCCGTCCGTCGCGGCGGGTGTCGAACCAACCGTCGGCACGCAGGCGTGACATGACCACGCGGGTGGTGGCCGGCTCGATGTCGAACAGCTGCAGCACGTCACTCAGACCGCGCAGGGGCACCTCGCCGTCGCCGCAGTAGCGGAAGTAGTCCCCGAGGAGCGTGAAGACGAGGGAGCGGGGGCGCATGCGAGAACGTTACCCGAGATGAATGTAACGAAGCTATGGCGCAGAACACATTTGTGTTGCATACTCGTTGCGTCGTGACGGATCGACATCTTCAGCAAGGAGGCTGACATGCGTATCGCGATCATCGGAGGCGGTCCCGGCGGCCTTCTCTTCGCCGCCCTGGCCGCGCGCAACATCCCCCACGCCGAAGTCGACCTCTTCGAGCGCAACCGCGCCGACGAGGCGTTCGGCTTCGGCGTCGTGTTCTCGGATGCCACGCAGAGCGGGGTGGATGCCGCCGACTCGGCGCTGAGAGAGACCCTCGACGCCTCGGGGGTGCGGTGGGACGCCATCCGGGTCACCGCGAAGGGCGAGACCATGACGTTCGGCGGCAACGGCATGGGCGCGGTGTTGCGCAAGGATCTGCTCGCAGCCCTCCAGCGGCGCGCCACGGAGGCCGGCGCCCATCTGCACTTCTCCACGCCGCGACGCGTCGACGAGCTCGACGACTACGACGTGATCGTCGCCGCGGACGGCGCGAACTCTCAGGCCCGCGCCACGATCGGCGACGACACCCTGGGCGTGACCTACGAGACCGCCGCCGCCAAGTTCATCTGGTTCGCCACCGACGCCCCCTTCGAGGGACTGACCTTCTTGCACACGCACGCCGACGGACTGCCGGAGGATGTCGCCGGGGTCTTCGCCGCGCACGCGTACCCGATCGGCGGGGGCCTGTCGACCTTCATCGTCGAGACCGACGAGGACACCTGGCGCGCCGCCGGACTCGACGGTTTCGACCCGGCCACTCCCCCGGGGCCGAGCGATGAGCACAGCCAGCGCCGGCTGGAGGAGATCTTCGCGCCCCTCATCGGCGGCGCGCGCCTGATCGGCAACAACTCCCGGTGGGGCAACTTCCGCACGATCCGCGCGCGCAGCTGGCATCACGGCAACGTCGCCCTGCTCGGTGACGCCGTGCACACCGCTCACTTCTCGGTCGGCAGCGGCACGAAGATGTCGCTCGAGGACGCCATCGCCCTCGCCGATGCACTCACCGCGCACCCCGACGACATCGACGCCGCATTCCTCGCGTACGAGGCGGTCCGGCAGCCGCAGGTGGCCCGCATCCAGGGCGCAGCCCGACCGAGTCTGTCGTGGTGGGAGAACTTCGGCACCTACTTCCACGCCTTCGAGCCCTGGCAGTTCGGATTCCACTTCTTCTCGCGCGCTCTGCCCGCGGCGAAGATCGCCCGCCGCGATCCGGATGCCGTGCGCCGAGCGCTCGATCGGTGGCAGAGCCGGCACGGGGCGCCACCGTTGGAGTCCGCCGTCACGGGGCTCCTCGATCGACGCGTGGTCGACCGCGATGGCTTGCCCCCTGTCGTCACCGTGGCGGCGAGTGACGGCATCCGCCCCGACGACGCCGTGCGCGAGGCCCTCGCCTCCCACCGCGATGCCGCCGCGGTGCTGGTCACCGGGGGCAGCGCTCTCGACCGTCAACTCCTCGCCGAAGCGGCACGCCTGCGCCACGGCGTGGCGGCGATCATCGACGAACCCGATTGCGACGAAGATCGAGCCATGACCCTGGTGCTCTCGGGCCGCGCGGATGCGGTGCTGCGATGAACACGCGCGCGGGACGGACACCCTGGCCCACCGAGTTCGCCGAGCGGTACCGCGCCGAGCGGCTCTGGCAGGGCCGCACGCTCGGCGAGGTGTTCGCCGAGACAGCGGGTCGCCACGCCAACGGCGTCGCGCTGGTCGATGACGGTGTGACGCTGACCTACGGCGATCTGCTCGACCGCGCCGACGCGTGCGCGGCGCGCCTCCTCGACCTCGGCATCGCGCCCGACGACCGCGTCGTCGTGCAGCTGCCCAATCACTGGACGTTCGTCGTGCTCACGCTGGCGTGCCTGCGCGCCGGTGTCGTCCCGGTCATGGCCCTCCCGGCGCACCGGGAGCACGAGCTGCGTCACCTGGTCGAGGCATCGGAGGCGGTCGCGCTCGTCAGCCCCGACACCCTGCGCGACTTCGACCACCGCCGGCTGTCGTGCGCGCTGCGCGAGACGAGTCCGACCCTGCGACACGTCATCGTGCTCGCCGACGCCGATGCCGCGCTCCCCGACGACGTCGAGCGCCTCCTTCCGCTGTGCGCGCCATCCGACGAGAGCACTCGCGGCCGGACTCTGCCGACCCCGGATGCCGACTCCGTCGCGGTGTTCCTCCTCTCCGGGGGCACGACGGGTCTGCCGAAGCTCATCGCGCGCACGCACGACGACTACCTCTGCAACATCGTGCTGACCTCACCGCCCACCGCGATCGGCGCCGACACGGTGTACCTCGCGACGCTGCCGATGGGGCACAACTTCCCTCTCGCCTGCCCCGGCGTCCTGGGGACTCTGTTCGCCGGGGGCACGGTCGTGCCGTTGGGCTCGCCGCGGCCCGAGCGGGCGTTCGCCGCGATCCGTCAGCACGGCGTGACCCACACTGCCGCGGTGCCGGCGGTCGTGGCATCCTGGCTCGATCACGCGGGAGCCGTGGGCGTCGACGCGCTGCGCACCTTGCGTGTGCTGCAGGTCGGCGGGGCGCGTCTGGCGGACGAACTCGCCGAGCGGGCGGTGCGAGATCTTCCCGGGACGCTTCAGCAGGTGTTCGGCATGGCCGAGGGCCTCATCAACGTCACCCGGCTCGACGACCCGGTCGAAGCGATCGTGTCGACGCAGGGGCGACCGGTGTCGGCGCACGACGAGCTGCGCATCGTCGATGAGGCGACCGGGGTGCCGGTTCCCGACGGCGCACCCGGCGTGCTGCTCACGCGCGGCCCCTACACCCCGCGCGGGTACTACGACGCTCCCGAGGCGAACGCCCGGTCGTTCACCCCCGACGGCTTCTACATCACGGGCGACATCGTGCGCCTGCGGCCCGACGGCAATCTCGTGGTCGAGGGCCGCAGCAAGGACATGATCAACCGCGGCGGCGAGAACATCTCCGCCGAAGAGGTCGAGAACCTCGTGTACGGGCTGACGTCGGTGCGGCTCGCGGCCGCGGTCGCCATGCCGCACGACACCCTCGGCGAGACGGTGTGCCTGTTCGCGGTCCTGCACGACGGGCACGAGCTCGATCTCGGCACGGTGCGCGCGCACTTCGACGCATCCGGGGTGGCGGCGTTCAAGCGCCCCGACCACCTCGTCACCGTCGACGAGCTGCCACTGACCAAGGTGGGCAAGATCGACAAGAAGGCTTTGCGCGAGATGCTCGCCGCCGAGCTCACGGCATCCGGAAAGGTCCCCTGATGTTCATCGACGCCGCCGGCCTCTCCCCCGCGGACACGTACCGCCTGCTCGTCGGGTCGGTGGTTCCCCGTCCGATCGCCTGGGTCACGAGCGGTCGCGACCCCGTGAACCTCGCGCCGTTCAGTTCATTCACGTGGGTGAGCCAGCATCCGGCGATGCTCGGCTTCACCGTCAACAAGCGCGCGAGCGGCCGTAAGGACACGATCCGCAACATCGAGGAGCACGGCGAGTTCGTCGTGAACATCGCCGATGAGACGATGCTGTCCGCCCTGCACGCGAGCAGCGAATGGATGCCGCCCGAGGTCGGCGAAGCCGAGCGCCTGGGCCTCGCGCTCGAGGAGTCGCGCGTGATCGGCGTCCCGGGCCTCGCCGATGCACCCGTGCGCATGGAATGTCGCTACCACTCGACCACGGCGTTCAGCCCCACCGGTGGCGAGTTCGTCGTGGGCACGGTCGTGGGCTGGACCGTACGTGACGACGTGGTGCGGATGGGTTCGACGGGCGCAGCCAGCATCGACACCGCGCTTCTCCGACCGATCGGGCGCCTGGCCGGTCCGCGTTACACCCCGCTCGGTGAGGTCGTGGAGCTGCCGCCGGTGCCGGGCGGCTGAGGGGTGCTCTCACCGGGTGCGCTGACGCGCTCCAACGATCTCAGAACCAGCGCGCGATCTCCGGCAGTTCCCCGCCGCCGACGACCCGCAGCCGCCGTGCCCCGCGACCGGCGAGCCACCGCGCGAGATCGGCTGCGGCGCCCTCGACCTCCGCGCCGCTCTCGCCGTACGAACCCGGCGAGTCGTCGCGGTCGGTGGCCCGCAGCACGACGGCTCCGGGCTCGCTACGGCGCGTCCACGCGCGGAAGACGTCCGCGATGATCCCGTCGATCATCTCGGGCGGGAACTCGAGGAACGATCCGCCGTTGTCGAGATCGACCGCGTGCACCCACACCTCTTTCGCGCGCATCCACGCCGTCTCGCGCGCGGGCACGGTGCGCCCCTGCGCGGTGACGACGTCGGCATCCCACTGCGCATCCGACAGATCCCGCCACTCGACGTCGAGGTGCACGGCGGCGTGGTCGACGAGGTGGCGCAGAGCCCGGGTGGGCAGGGTCGCGCCGAGGACGATCTCATCCCACCGCTGCGTGTCGGAGGCGTACATGCGGTTCTCGATGCCCGTGCGAGCCCGCTCCACCAGGCGCGCGACGGCGCGCGCGTTGTAACCGACGTGCGCGATCAGGTGCCGACGCGACCATCCCGGCAGCAGGCTCGGCGCGTCGAGGTCGGCGTCGTCGAGCTGCATGAGACGGCGGGCGAAGTACGCCGTGCCGCGCCGGGCGAGATCGAGGTGCGCGTGCGGGGCGGCGTCGGCGTCGTATCGCGCGCCGGCGCCTTGACGTTCCCGCAGCGCGAGCTGCTCGGGTGTCAGCTCTCCCGCCCTCACGGCTCCTCCGCCACGAATCGGTTGCGGAGGGTCCCGATCCCGTCGATGGTCACCTCGACCACGCTTCCGGATGCCAGATACTCCCGCGGTTCGCGTGCGTGGCCTACGCCGCCGGGGGTTCCCGTCAGGATGACGTCGCCGGGGCGCAGCGTCGTGATCGTGGAGACGTACCGCACCAGGTCGACCGGACCGTGGACGAGGTCGTGGATGTCCCCCACCTGCTTCTGCACCCCGTCGACCGTGGTGGTCATCCGCGCGTCCGAGGGGATCTCCTCGGGGGTCGCGAGCACGGGCCCGAGCGGCGTCGAGCGCTCCCACATCTTGCCCTGCAGCCACTCGCGGGTGCGGAACTGCCAGTCGCGCATCGAGACGTCGTTCGCGATCGTGTAGCCGGCGATGGCGTCCTCCGCCTGTTCGGCCGACGCTCGGCGGACGGTCGAGCCGATGACGACGGCGAGCTCGCCCTCCCAGTCGATCTCGGGACTCTCCGGCGGCAGCGGGATGTCCTCCCCCGCGGCGGCGAGGGTGTCGGGGAACTTCGCGAACAGGACGGGGTACTCGGGGAGGTCGCGCTTCATCTCGAGGATGTGCGCGCGGTAGTTCAGTCCGACGCACACGATCTTGCTCGGTGCGAGGATCACGGGCGCGTACTCCACGGCATCCAGATCCACGACCGGGCCGTCGATACCCGCAACGGCCGACGTCGGGCCCGCCCGCAGCACGTCGCCGACATCGGCGAAGCGCTCGAGCACGGTCGCGCGCTCGCCGTCCACACGGGCCGCGGCGGTGGCCCCCTTCCACTGCAGGGTCATCAGCTTCATCGGTCGGTCTCCTCTTCGAACTCGCGGTACAGCCCCAGGCCCTCGAAGATGGGCGCGTCGCTGAAGTGGAACAGGTCCAGGCGGGTCTCGGCCTGCACGCGGAAGCGGCACCAGCTCGGCACGACGAAGATGTCGCCGTGCTCGACGGTGTGCTCGGTGTCGCCCAGCAGCACGCGCCCGGTCCCCTCGAACACCTGGTACACGTTCGACCCGACCTCTTGGCGCACCGGTGTCGACGCGCCCTCGCGCAGGCGATGGAACTGCGCGCGGATCGTGGGCATCACGTCGCCGCCGGTCGTCGGGTTGGCGAAGCGCACGGCCGCGTGGCCGGGGCCGACCGTGGCCGGCATCCCCTCGCCCTCCAGCAGCAGCTGGTCGGTGAGCGCGGCGTCGGTGTGCTCCCAGCGGTAGGCCCCGATCGGGCTCGAGACGGTGCGCCGGAGCCCCGCGAGCGGCAGAAGTCCCGGGTGCGCCCACAGTCGCTCCGAGCGCGAGAAGTTGGGGGTCGCTTCGTCGGTCACCCGCTCCGAACCGAACTCGAAGAAGCCGGAGTCCATCTGGTAGGCGAAGGGGATGTCGAGCCCGTCGATCCAGGTCATCGACTCGTCGGTCTCGTTGTGGTGGCCGTGGAAATGCCAACCGGGGGTGAGCAGGAAGTCGCCGCGGCTCATGCGCACGGGGTCGCCGTTGACGACGGTCCAGACACCTTCGCCCGAGGTGACGAAGCGGAAAGCGTTCTGCGAGTGGCGGTGCTCGGGGGCGGTCTCGCGCGGCCCCAGTTGCTGGATCGCGGCCCACAGCGTCGGCGAGATGTACGCGCGCCCGCCCATCCCCGGGTTGGCGAGGCCGATCGCCCGGCGCTCGCCGCCGCGCCCCACGGGCACGAGGTCGCCCGCGCGTTCCGCCAGCGGCTGCAGGGCGCTCCAGCGCCACACCCACGGCAGGGCCTTCGGCTGCGGGGTCTGCGGCATGAGGTCGTCCAGCTGCGTCCACAGCGGGATGAGATGGTTCTCCTCGAATCCGCGGTACAGGGCGCGCAGCTCAGGGGTGTCCTCGGGCTGCATCGCGTTCTCGACCGGGGTCACGGTCTCGCTCATCGGTCCTCCTCGACATGAACTCCCCTCCAGGTTGCATTACTCATGTCGGTTGCGCAACGTGTTTTTGTCACACTTACGGATAAAGCGAGACATTTCTCTTGCGCCAGACGCGAATCTGTTACACCATGTGGCCACGGGTTGCTGCGGCACGGCGCCGCGGGCCCGGTGAGAGCATCGACGCCCATCTGCAAGGAGGCAGAGCATGTCCGAACTCGAGCACCACGAGACCACCTCGTCCGATGGGACGCCCATCGCCTACTTCCGTCGGGGCACCGGCCCCGCGCTCGTCGTCACGCACGGAAGCATCGCGACGAAGGAGCAGTGGATCCCCGCCAGCGAAGCCCTCGCCGAGCACGTGACCCTGTACGTCTACGACCGTCGCGGCCGAGGCGGCACCGGCGACACGGAGGAGTACTCGCTCGCCCACGAGGTCGCCGACATCGCCGCGATGATGGAGGTGGCCGGCCCCGGAGCGCATCTGCTCGGCCACTCGTTCGGAGCACTGGCCACACTCGCCTACGCGCGGGAGCACGGCCTGGGCGGCGGGACCCTGGTCGCGTACGAGCCGCCGCTCGCCGTGCAGGGCGCGGTCGCGGGTGAGCGCCTCGAGGGCTATCGCCGACTGGTGGATGCCGGAGACCTCGACGCCGCCCTCGAGTACGCGCTCGTGAACTTCGTCCGCGTGCCGGCCGAGGCGATCCCCTTCATCCGCGAGACGCCGCTGTGGGGTGCGAGTGTGCCGCTCACCCCCACGTGGGTGCGCGAGCTCGCCGAGATCGACGCCCTCGGCAGCGACCTGACCCCGTACGCCGAGATCGACGACCCGACACATCTCATCGCGGGTACGGCGACCACGTCGTTCCTGTACCAGTCCGCGCACGACCTGGTCGAGGTCATCCCGAACGCCGGCATCACCGACATCGAGGGGGCCGACCACTTCGCGCACCTCGCCGACCCGCAGGGCTTCACCCGCGTGGTCGTGGAGGCGCTGAACATCCCCGCGGTCGCGCGGTAGCGAACCCCCGAGTCCCGGCCCCCGGCGTGCGCCCGACCGCGCCGGGGGCCGTTCCAGGGCACGGCGCCGCGGTCTCGCGGCAGGGGCTTGCGTCGACCGCATAGCCGCTCGCCCGCGTCCCACTCCGGTTAGGCTCGACGGGTGACGATCCTGACCCTCGTGCGACACGGTGAGACCGACTGGAACTCCGGGGGCCGCATCCAGGGCTCGACCGACATCCCCCTGAACGACACCGGACGCGCCCAGGCCCGCGAGCTCGCCGAGACCCTGGCCGCCGAGTACGCGGGGCGCGACGTCGTCATCGTCTCGAGCGACCTCTCCCGGGCGGCAGAGACCGCCGACATCCTCGCCGACGCCCTCGGCATCACGGTGAGCCGCCGGATGCCAGGACTTCAGGAACGCTCCTACGGCGACGCCGAGGGTATGGACGCCCCCACCTTCTCCGAGACGTACGGCCCGTGGCACGCCGCCGACGTGCCGGGTGCCGAGACGTGGCCCGTGGTGCGGGAGCGTGCGCTCGCCGCGCTCGCCGAGGCCGTGGCATCCGCTCCCGAAGGAGCGGATGTCATCGCTGTCGCGCACGGCGCGCTCATCCGCGAGGTCATCATGTTCGCCACCGACGGCGCCTTCCCCCGCGAGGGCGAGAGGCTGCCGAACTGCTCGGCCACGACGTTCCGCCTCGACGGCGACCGCTGGGAGATGCTCGCGTACGCGGGCGTCGCGAGCTGAAAGAGCCCTCCGGCCCGTCCCCTCAGCTCGCCCCCAGCGCCCGCGAGATCACCATGAGCTGCACCTCGGTCGTCCCCTCGCCGATCTCGAGGATCTTCGAGTCGCGGTAGTGCCGCGCGACCGGGTACTCGTTGATGAACCCGTTGCCGCCGAACACCTGCGTCGCGTCGCGGGCGTTGGCCATCGCGGCGTCGCTCGCGGTCATCTTCGCGACCGCGGCATCCACCGAGAACGGCTTGCCCGCGTCGCAGAGGCGCGCGGCGTGCACCCACGCGAGGCGCGCGGTGTGGACGCGGGCGTGCATGCGCGCGAGGAGGAACTGGATGCTCTGCCGCGTCGACAGTCGCTCGCCGAACACCGTGCGGCTGCGCGCGTAGTCGACGGCGGCTTCGAGGCATCCCTCCGCCGCTCCCGTGGCCAGCGCCGCGATCGCCACGCGGCCCTCGTCGAGCGTGCGGAGGAAGTTCTTGAAGCCCTGTCCGCGCTCGCCGAGGAGGTTCGCCTCGGGCACACGCACGCCGTCGAACGTGAGCGGGTGCGTGTCGGAGGCGTTCCAGCCAACCTTGTCGTAGGCGGGGCCGACCGTGAATCCGGGCGTGCCGTTCGGGACGATGATCGTCGAGATCTCGGGGCGGTCCCCGGCGCGGCCGGTGACGGCCGTCACGGTGACGAAACGGGTGATGGCGGTGCCCGAGTTGGTGATGAATTGCTTCGACCCGTCGATCACCCACTCCCCCGACTCGAGACGCGCTGTCGTGCGCGTCGCCCCGGCGTCGCTGCCGGCCTCGGCCTCGGTGAGACCGAAGCCCGCGAGCGCACGCCCGGCGACGAGGTCGGGCAGGTACTGCGCCTTCTGCGCGTCGGTGCCGTAGCGGAACAGCGGCATCGCGCCGAGGCCAACGCCGGCTTCGAGCGTGATCGCCATCGACTGGTCGACGCGCGCGATGCCCTCGATCGCGACGCAGAGGCTCGCGTAGTCGCCGCCCTGACCGCCGACCTCCTCGGGGAACGGTAGACCGAACAGTCCGATCTCGCCCATCTGCGCGACGAGATCGAGTGGCAGCTCGTGCGCGCGGTCGGCTTCGTACGAGCGCGGTGCGATCACGTCGTCGGCGAACTCGCGGACCATGGCGGCGAGTTCGCGTTCGTCGCCGGTGAACGCCTGCTGACTGTCGATGCTCACAGCGAGTCTCCTCCTCGAGGGCGGGGGAACAGCATGGCGCGGCCGGGTTCCCGGAGCACGCCGGCGACATCGGTGAGGAACCGCGCCGCCTCGGCCCCGTCGACCAGACGGTGGTCGAACGAGAGACTGAGTGTCAGCACGTCGCGCAGCGCGATCTCGCCGTGATGCTCCCACGGGGTTCGGCGCACGGCGCCCACCGCGAGGATCCCGGCCTCACCGGGGTTGAGGATCGGGGTCCCGGCATCCACTCCGAAGACCCCGACATTGGTGATCGAGAACGTCCCGCCCGTCATCGCGGCCGGTGCCGTCCGGCCCGCGCGGGCGGTCGCAGCGAGCTCGGCGATCGCGTCGGCGAGGTCGACGAGTCCGAGGGTGTCGGCATCCGGGATCACCGGCACCACCAGCCCGCGCTCGGTCGCCGCGGCGATCCCGAGGTTGACGTAGTGGTGCTCGATGATCTCGCCCGCGGTCTCGTCCCATTTCGCGTTCAGCGCGGGCGTCCGCCCGAGCGCGAGGCACACCGCCTGGGCGACGATCGCGAGCACGCCGATGCGGTGTCCGTCGAGGGCACGATCGATCTTGAGGGATGCCAACAGCTCGGTCGTCGCGGTGACGTCGAGCGTGAGGAACGTCGTCGCGTGCGGAGCGGTGAACGCGCTCTGCACCATCGCGGCGGCGGTGTGCTTGCGCACCCCGCGGATAGGCGTGCGCGTGACGCGCGCACGCTCGGAAGCGGGTCTGGCCGGGGGGACCGTCGACGCGGAGGGAAGGGTGTCGGTGACCATGCCGGGCACCTGCGCTTCCGTGGGGGTACGGGCGGCGAACTCCTCGACGTGCGCGCGGGTCACCGTCTCACCCGGGTGGGCTGCGGCGACGACGACGAGGTCGACGCCGAGGTCTTTCGCGAGCTTGCGCACGGGCGGCGTGGACCGCGGACGCTCGAGGGGCAGCTCGATCGGCCCGGTGCGCAGCACGTCGTGCGGCGCAGCCTCGCGCACGGCGGTGTCACTGTCGAGGACCGCCGTGGCCCCGCCGCGCGCTCGCCGCCGCGGGCGGCTCGCGGATGAGGGTGCAGCCCCGTAGCCGACGAGATTGGGGGTGGCTTTCTCGGACTCCCCCGGTGCCGTCGTGCGGAGATCGTCCGCGACACGCCGCTCGACCGCGCCTGACATCCGCGTGTCGGCGACGAACTCCGCGGGACGGTCCATGCCCTCGGCCGGGGAGCCAGACTCCGTCGTGCGGAGATCGTCCGCGACACGCCGCTCGGCGGCGCCTGACATCGGCGTGTCGAACGCGAACTCCGCCGGACGGTCCACACGCGACGACGTTTCAGCCGCGCTCGGGCTCTCGGCATCCGCCCCCACCGTGAAGGACACGAGCGGAGAGCCGACCTCGACGACGTCGCCCGCGGCCGCGTGCAGGCTCTGCACGGTGCCGGCGTACGGCGAGGGGATCTCGACGATGGCCTTGGCCGTCTCGACCTCGGCGATCGTCTGGTTGAGCGAGACCTCATCACCCTCGGACACGTGCCACTGCACGATCTCGGCCCCGGGGAGACCTTCGCCGAGGTCGGGAAGGCGGAACTCCGCGATCATCGAACGCCCCCCTTCGCCTCGACAACACACGATGATTCAGCACAGCATTCCCGGATCATCGCAGCACCCCCTGCTCGCGCTCGAGCACCCGATCCACGGCGAACAGGATCCGGTCCAGGTCCGGAACGTGGTGCCTCTCGAGCTTCGAGGGCGGATACGGGATGTCGTGGCCGGTCACGCGCTGCGGGGGCGTCTCGAGGTAGTGGAAGCACTGCTCCGTGATGCTCGCGACGAGTTCCGCTCCGACGCCCGCCTCTCGGGCCGCCTCGTGGGTGACGACGACGCGGCCGGTCTTGCGGACGGATGCCGCCACGGTGTTCATGTCGATCGGCGACAGCGAGCGCAGGTCGATGACCTCGAGCGAGATCCCCTCGTCCTCCGCGGCGAGCGCGGCATCCAGAGCCGTGCGTACCTGCGCCCCGTAGGTGACGATCGTCGCATCGGTCCCCTCGCGGGCCACGCGGGCGAGGTGCATCGGCGGGGCGTCGGCGAGGTCAGCATCCAGATCCACCTCGCCCTTCGAGTGGTACAGGCGCTTCGGCTCGAAGAAGATGACGGGATCATCGGATGCCACGGCCTGACGCAGCATCACGTGAGCGTCCTGCGGGTTGCTGGCGGCGACGACCCGGAGTCCCGCCGTGTGGACGAAGTACGCTTCGGGGGACTCCGAGTGGTGCTCGGCGGCTCCCACGCCCCCGGCCCACGGGATGCGGATGACCAGTGGCATCCGGATCCGTCCGTTGCTGCGGTAGTGGAGCTTGGCGACCTGGCAGACGATCTGGTCGAACGCCGGGTAGACGAAGCCGTCGAACTGGATCTCGACGACCGGGCGGTAGCCCCGCAGGGCGAGACCGACGGCGGTGCCGACGATGCCCGCCTCCGCGAGAGGGGTGTCGACGACCCGCTGCGCGCCGAAGCGCTGCTGCAGACCGTCGGTCACGCGAAAGACGCCGCCGAGCTTGCCGATGTCCTCCCCCATGAGCAGAACCTTCTCGTCGCCCTCCAGGGCTTTCGCGAGGCCCGCGTTGATCGCGGCGCCGAGGGTAAGAGCGGTCATCGCGAGATCTCCTCGCCGTCGTTCTCGAGCGCACGGGACAGCCCCGTGTTGATCGCGGCACCGAGAATCAGCACCTTCATCGCGAGCCCTCGCCCTCGAACCCGGCCAAGTACTCCGCGTACTCCGCTCTCTGCCGCTCCAGCCCGCCATGGGGTTCCGCGTACACGTGGTCGAACATCGTCTCGGGCGCGCGCGTCGTGGCTCCGATGCACGCCGCACGTACCTCGGCGGCGAGCGCATCGGCGGCCCGGGCGACCTCCTCCAGCCCTCCGTCGTCGAGGATCCCCTCGGCCCGCAGGTAGGCCTCGAGCCGCTCGATGGGGTCGCGCTGCGCCCAGGCCTCGACCTCGCCGGAGTCGCGGTAGCGGGTCGGGTCGTCGCTCGTCGTGTGCGGGCCCATGCGGTAGGTCACCGCCTCGATGAACGAGGGCCCCTCCCCGCGTCGCGCGCGATCCAGCGCCCACCGCATCGCCGCAACGCACGCGAGCGCGTCGTTGCCGTCGATCCGCAGACTCGGGATGCCGAACCCCGGCGCGCGGCCCGCGATGGGGTACTTCGCCTGGACGGTGACGGGCTCCGAGATCGCCCACTGGTTGTTCGAGCAGACGAAGACGACCGGGGCACGGAACGAGGAGGCGAAGACCATCGCCTCGTTGACGTCACCCTGGCTCGTGGCACCGTCGCCGTAGTACGCGACGGCGACGTCGGTCGAGCCGTCGCGCTGCGCTCCCATGGCCCAGCCGGTGGCGTGCAGCGACTGCGCGCCGATGATGATCTGGGGCGGAGCGGCGTTGATGGTGGTGTGGTCGTAGGCGGAGTGCTCCTCCCCGCGCCACGCGAGCACGTAATCCGCGGGCTGCGCGCCTCGGCCGAGCAGAACCCCGTGCTCGCGGTAGCTCGGGAAGACGAAGTCGCCGGGGGCGAGTGCGTGCGCGGTACCGACCTGCACGGCCTCCTGGCCGCGGCACGGTGCCCACAGGGCGAGCTGACCCTGTCGCTGGAGGGCGACGCCCTCGGCATCCAGTCGCCGGGTCAGGACCATATCGCGGTGGAGGGCCCGCAGCTCGTGCGGCGAGAGGTCGGACACCCACGGGTCGAGGGTGGCGTCGGGCACGCGGGAGCCGTCGGGCTCGAGCACCCGCAGCACCTCTCCCTGGTCGGGGACTCCTCCGGTGAGAGAGTCCTGGGTCTGGGTGTACGTCATCGTCATCCCTCCAGCTGCGGCCCGAGCTCCTCGTGAGAGCCGGGGCGTTCCGGGTGTCGGCAACGTCGCCGACACGGCCGACCGTACGCGCGGAAGGCAGGGCGCTCAAGACCTCGGTACATAACTCAGCATTCTGCGCACTACGAGGGGTGGGTCCCCTGCTAATGTTTCGCAGCATGAGCAAGCTCGACGCCGTGGACCTCGACCTCCTCCGCGCTTTGTCCGCCGATCCGCGTGCCACCGTCGTCGCGCTCGCCGAGAAGCTCGGCCTCTCGCGCAACACCGTGCAGGCACGCATGAGTCGGCTCGAACGCGGGGGCGTGTTCCTCTCCTACGAGCGCACGCTGTCGGCCGAAGCCCTCGGGTTCCCGATCGAGGCGTTCCTCCAGGTCACGGTGCGGCAGGCCGAGCTCCCGGCGATCCGCGAGGAGCTCGCGAAGGTTCCCGAGGTGCTTCAGGCCCACGGCCTGAGCGGACAGGTCGACCTGCTCGTGCGGGTCGCGTGCCGCGACACTCAGCACCTGTTCGACACCGACGCACGCATCCTCGCGATCGAGGGCGTCGAACGCACCGAGACGTCGCTCGTGATGGGCGAGGTCATCGGGTACCGCGTCGGCCCGCTGATGGACCTCGCGCGCGGCGAGATCTAGCCCGCGCGCCGCGTCCCCCGCGGGCGTCCGAGGTCCCTGAGCGTGCGAGTCCCACGACCCTGAGCCTGTCGAAGGGACCGGAACCCCCTCCTGCGGTCCCCGCGAGCACCTGAGGTCCCTGAGCCTGTCGAAGGGACCGGAACCCCCTCCTGCGGTCCCCGCGAGCACCCGAGGTCCCTGAGCGTGCGAGCCCCAGGACCCTGAGCCTGTCGAAGGGACCGGAACCCCCTCCTGCGGTCCCCGCGAGCACCTCAGGTCCCTGAGCGTGCGAGCCCCAGGTCCCTGAGCCTGTCGAAGGGACCGGAACCCGCCTCAGCTCACGGCGCCGGCACCACCGGGATGCTCGCCGTCTCGGTCTTCGGTTCGGCCGGGCTCCCGGCATCCAGCCGCACGAGCACAACCCCCACGAGGATCAGCGCCCCACCCGCGAACTGCACCGGAGCGGGAGTCTCACCCAGCAGCAGCCAGGCGAAGCCGAGGGCGAAGAGCACCTCGCTGAGGCCGACGAACGATGCCAGGCGCGAGCCGATGAGCGGCACCGCGATCACGCCGAGCGCGTAGCCGAGCGTCGTCGCCACGGCACCCACCCAGAGCAGCGGCAGGATGCCGGGAACCTGAAGACCGGCGAGCGAGACCGTGATCGAGGGAGCGGCGAAGGGAAGGATGCCGGTGCCCACGAGAATCCCCATGAGGACCGCCCCGACGATCAGCCCTCCCGCGGCGAGCGCCAGGGGCGGGAGGTCATCGCCCGCGCGTCCGGCGATCACGAAGTACGCCGCCGCGCACACCGCGGCGCAGAGCGCGAAGACGGTGCCGAGCAGGTCGAATCGTGCACCGCTGATGTCGACGACGAGTACGAGCCCCGTCATCGCGACGACCGACCCGATGAGCACCGCTTTCGATGGGGCTCGACGTGTGCGGACCCACACCGCGATGACGATGAGCACCGGCGCGATGTACTGGATGAGCAGGGCGACGGCCACCGGCATCCGCTGCATCGCGGCGAAGTAGAACAGCTGGCACCCGGCGACGGCGGTGAGTCCGAACGAGACGATCAGCAGACCGTGACGGCGAAGGAACCCGCGCTGCCGACGGATCGCGACGACGAGAGCGGGCGAGAGCAGGAGAGCCGCGACGCTCATCCGCACCAGGAGCACCGTGCCGAGCGACCACCCGCCGTCGAGGAGCGGCTTCACGAACGGGCCGCTGCTCGAGAACGCGAGGGCGGAGGCGACAGCGATGGCGAGGCCCGTGACGGCGCCGGAGCCACGGTGAGTGGGGCGAGGGAGGGTGACGGACGACGTGGTCATGCGGGCCTGCTGTCAGGAGTGAAGAACGTTTACACTCGTGACAGTAGGACCTCGGCATGTCAGGAGTCAACATGGTCTTCATTCGTGACACCGAACTGGTGCTGCGCGCGACCGTCGAGCTGGTCAACACCCTGCCCCAGACCGACGTGAGCGGGGTCGACAGCCTGACCACGATGGCCGAGCTCGATGACTTCGCCGAGCGACACACCTACACCGGTTCGCGCGCGAGAGACGAGCACGAGCTCGCCGAGGTGCGTGGCATCCGTTCCCGCATCCAACAGCTGTGGAACGTCGATCGCGATGGAGCGGTACCCCTCGTCAACGCGATGCTGCGCGACGGACGGGCACTGCCGCAGCTCGTACGGCACGACGAGTTCGACTGGCACATCCACGCGTCGGAGCCCTCGGACCATCTCGCCCAGCGCATGCTCGTCGAGACGGCGATGGCTTTCGTCGACGTCATCCGCGCCGATGAGTACGCGCGCGTCCGCGTGTGCGACGCCGACGATTGCAACGGCGTCTACGTCGACTTCTCGAAGAACGGGTCCAAGCGATACTGCGACGCCGGCAACTGCGGAAACCGCATGAACGTCAACGCCTACCGCAAGCGGAAGGCGGAGACGGCGTAGGGCTCTCGTCGGCCGAGCCGTGCGCGATCGGGCGCGTCAGCTGACGTCGAGGAACGCCCGGATGGCGGATGCCGCTGCCTCCGGCGTCTCGTAGTGGATCAGGTGGCCGACCTCGGGGATCTCGACCAAGGCGGCATCGGGGAAGAGGGTCGCCAGGTGCCGCTCGGCCTCGATCGGCGTGATGTCGTCCTTCTCGGCCGCGATGAGCAGCGTCGGCTGCGCGATGCGCGGGGCGAACTCGCGCACGTCGTGCGAGACGCTCGTGACGAAGGCCTCGTGCAGGACGTCGCGGTCGGCGAAGCGCGAGAAGTACTCGTCGTGCTGCTCGTGGACGAAGCGTCGCAGCGCGGGGTCTCGCGTCTTGGCCATCGCGTTGCTCATCACGCGCACGATGAGGCCGTTGCGCAGCAGCGCGTCGCCCACGGCGCGCGGCAACTTGGCCCCCGCGAGGTAGTAGAAGACGGCGAGCCGGGTCAGGATGCCGCGCGGTCCCTCGAGCGCGGGCGCACCGATCGGATTGACCAGGATGAGCTTCGGCGTCGTAAGACCTCCCGCGACGGCCGCCGATGACACGATCGAGCCGAACGAATGGCCGAGGACGACGGCCCCCGGAGCCACGGCGTCGACGAACGCGCGCAGCCACGAGGCGTACCCCTCGAGGTCGTGGGCACGCCCACGGAGCGGCGGCGTCTCGCCGAAGCCGGGCAGATCGGGCGAGATCACGCGGATGCCAGGGAGGTGGGCGACCACGGGATCGAGCCCGTGATGCTCACCGCGGAACCCGTGCACCGCCACGATCGTGGTCTCGGCGGCGTCATCACCGTAAACCCAGTACGCCGTCTCGCCCCCGAGCACGTCGACCGTGCGGCGCTCGACCGGTATCGCGGCGAGCAGATCGGCGTACGGGTTGGGCATGGCATCGAGTTTACGAGGGGGTTCCGACATCGCTGGTTCCGGCGGCGAAGCAGCCCGCCTGCACGACTGGGGGTTCCGACATCGCTGGTTCCGGAGGCGAGGCAGCCCGTGTCCACAGCCGGGAGTGCCGGCATCCCCGGCGCCGGCGGCGAAGCAGCCCGCCTGCACGACTCGGGGGTTCCGACATCCCCGGCGCCGGCGGCGAGCACTCCCCGTGCACAACCCGGAGTTCCTGGCATCCCTCCCCCATTCCTGCGCGCCTCGCGGGTCGTGTCGGACCCCCGATCTACGGTGACCCCATGACCCTGTGGCAGGCCGAGCCGCTCCCGCTCTTCCAGACCCCCGAATGGACGCGTCTCGTCGGCGTCTTCGACCTCGAGACGACCGGCGTCGACGTCGAGAACGACCGCATCGTGACCGCGCACGTCGGTGTTCTCGATGCGGACGGCCACGTGATCGACGCGCGCGACTGGCTCGCCGACCCCGGCGTCGAGATCCCCGACGGCGCGGCCGCCATCCACGGGATCACCACCGAGCGAGCGCGGGCCGACGGCGCTCCCGCGCCGCGCGTCGTCGCCGAGGTCGTCGAGGCGCTCAGTGCACTCTTCGCCGCCGGGATCCCGGTCGTCGCGTACAACGCGCCGTTCGACTTCTCGCTGCTCAAGCACGAGGCGGTGCGGCACGGCATCGCTCCCATCGACTCCCCCTCTCCGGTGATCGACCCCCTCGTCGTCGACAAGACCTACGACCGCTACCGGCGTGGCAAACGCACGCTGTCGGTCGTGGCCGAGCATTACGCGGTGCCGTTGGAGTCGGCGCACGAAGCGTGTGCCGACGCGGTCGCCGCGGGCCGGCTCGCCCTGGCGCTCGCCGAACGCTTCGCGCCGTGGCTGCCTTCGACCGTCGAAGAACTGCACACGCGCCAGATCGCCTGGGCTCGCGCCCAAGCTGCGAGTCTCACCGAGTACTTCGTGAAGATCGGACGCCTGGATGCCACGACTCCCCCGCTCGATGGGGCGTGGCCGATCCGCTGAAAGTGCATCAGGGGTGGGCGCCGCAAGTGCAACCCCCGGCGAAGAGAAGCTGCGTCTTCCGGGGCAGGCCAGGCAACGGGGTTCGGACACCAGCGGTTCGGATCAGGAGTTCAGATAACAGCTGTTCGTTCAGCGGACGCCGAGAAACCCCCTCAACGCACCGATCCATTGGTCGAAAGCATCGAGATGAGCGTCGTGTAACGCGTGTGCGAGATCGACGCGTTGGACATGAACCCCTCGCCGGACGAACTCGGCCTTCTGGTCCTCGGAGAACATGCCGTCCTCGCCGTACGCCACCAGCGTCGGCGCCGTGACCCGCTCCCATTCGGGCCATCGAGGAGTCGCATTGGCACGGAGAGCGTCGACCATGACAGCGGGCTCGAAGCGAGGGGAGAGCCCCTCCGGGCGCTCTTCGAGATCAGCGATCCACGCGGTCGCCAGCGGGCCCTCCCCAAGAGCCGCGACAGCCGCGGATCGATCGGCGAAGGGAATCGGCCAGGACCCGAAGTACTCACCCAGAGCGTCCGCTTCTTCGGGGCGAGTGCCACCCGCGTCGCATTCCAGGAGGACGAGGCGCCGCACGAGAAGCGGATTCGATGCGGCGAGAAGCATGGCCGTGTGGGCGCCGAGAGATTGCCCGACGAGATCGACGGGGACCGCGGACTCCGCGGCGATCACGCTCGCCGCATCGGAGACGAACGTGGCACGGGACGTGTCGAGGGGATGTCGTGTGCTGTGCCCGTGATTACGCTGGTCGATGAGAACGACTCGGCGTCCGGTCAAGGCGCGGGCGGTCGCTTCGAACTCGCGACCGCTTCCTGCCAACCCGTGCAGAATGACCACGGGCGGGCCCGCTCCGTCCTGACAGGCGTAAGAGATGGTGGTTCCGTCGGCGACGACGATCTCTCTACGAACCAGGTCCATCCCGTCACCGTATCCATCTGGGCGGAGCACGCACCGCAAAACCTCTGCCCGTCAGCCGAGAAGTCGCCCCGTCGACCGACGCACGGCTGAGCAGAGCCACGAACCCGGCCAATGATGCTCCTATGGGTTGTCAAGTGGTGAGGAGCCATTGGCGGTAGGTGTGGGTGAAGTCGTCGTCGCCGGCGTTTGCCGCGTTCGATGGTGGAGATTTTCATGGGCCATACGCCGAAGTGGTGTGCGGCGGTTTCGATGCTGATGCCGCGGGCTTGTCGGAG
>NZ_JBFBJJ010000028.1:0-31780 GCF_040686055.1 Microbacterium sp. NPDC086615 | reverse complement strand
CGGTGTTCTCGTGCTGCGGGTCGAGCATGGTCAGCGCGGGCACGACGACCTGGACACGGCCGCGGATCGCGCCGAGGGTGCCGGGGCCGTCATCGACGCGGGTGGGGTCGGCGTCGGGGGCGGCGGTGAGAAGGAGGTCGGCGAGGATGTCGGCGCGTACCTGCGCGGTGGTGCGCTCATCCGTGGCCGACACCGGGGTGTCACCGCGCGCGTCGATGAGGGTGCGGGCTTGTTGGGTGAGGCGGTCGTAGATGCCGAAGGCGAGGATCGTGGGGAGGGTCGCGATCAGGTCGGACATCCCGTCCTGCCCCGTGACGACCCTTACGCAGCGGGTGTCGCGGCCCCGCTGGTGGCGTTCGGTGATCGTCGTCGGCTGCAGGCTCTCGGCGAGCGCTGCCAGGCGGGTGCGCAACCGCCCCGGGCTGAGCCCGTCGGCGGTGGCGACTGCCAGGGTGTCGAACTCGGCGCGGACCTCGGTGGGCAGGGGCGTTCCAACTTCGAGGATCGTCTGCACATGAGCGCGGGTGATCGTGCCCCGCTCCCACGCCGAGAGGGTGATGGGGTAGTCGTCGACCAGGGTCATGGCGCGGCTGATCTGCATCTGCAGGGACCGGTCGGAGACGTTCTCGGCCGCCGCGATCTCGGACGCAACCTCACGAAATGCCATCTCCGCGGCCCGCGAGGACGAGGGCCTTTCGGCCATCACATCCCGCGCGAGATGCCCCGCCTCCGCTAGGGCGCGGGTGCGCGCCACCTCCGCGGCGGCGACCGCGGCGCCCGTGCGGAGCACCTCGCCGAGCACCGCGGACAGGGCCCGCGGGCCACTGTCCGGTGGTGTCGACGAGGTACCCGTATGCATGTGTGCATGCTAGCGAGGGGGTCCGACATTGACGGGGGCTCGGGAGCCCCGGTGGGGATGGATCCGGATATTGCTCCGATGTGCAGAAGGCATCCCCGGGCGACGGTGTGCGCTTCACGGGATGGCGGGCGAGGGTCGCCTGTATGGCGTTGAGGGGACGGGGCCGTCGGCGCGGGCCCTCCACGCCGCGGCGCCTGGCGGTGATCGTCCGCGTTCCGGCTCGCTCGGCGTCGGGGGCCGCGTTCGGCGCTGCCGTCCGCGGCATCCATAAACGCTGTTCGCGCGCAGAAACGCGGGGAGGGCGCGTTTATGTGAGCCAATGGCGTTTATGGGTCGCGGGTCTCGGCTCGGGTGGTCGCTCGTCTGCGCACCCGGGCGTTCACGGCGCCTGCCCGGAGCTGTCGGCGTGGTTCGACGGAGCGTGGGTGGCCCGTGTGGGTTGTCCGTGCGTGGCGTGTTCGCCGCGGCATCCATAAACGCTGTTCGCGCGCAGAAACGCGGTGAGAGCGCGTTTATGTGAGTGAACGGCGTTTATGGGTCGCGGGTCCCGGCTCGGGCGGCTGCTCGTCTGCCGACCCGGCGTCCGCAGGGCGGCCTGCCGGGGCCGTCGATGTTCGACGTGGCAGAGGCAGCCCGCGCGCGGCCCGCACGTGGCGTATCGATCGCGGCATCCATAAACGCGATCGGCGCGCAGAAACGCGTGGAGAGCGCGTTTATGTGAGTCGACAGCGTTTATCGCCCGAGCTCGGCGCCCCGCGCCGACGCCGCAAGCGCCGCCACCGCAAGCACCGCCACCGCAAGCGCTAGCGCCGAAGCACCGCCACCGCAAGCACCGCCACCGCAAGCACCGACGCCGCAAGCGCCGAAGCGCCCCCGGCGGCTAACCGTCCGCCAGCGCCGCCCGCACCAGCTCCACCGCATCGGCGGGCGCGACGCCCAGCCGGCGGACGGTGTCGGCGTACGCGCGCGCGGCCTGCGCGGCGCGCGCGGACGCGGAATCCGTGCCGCGCACGATCGTGCCGGCGCGACCGCGCGTCTCGACGTAGCCCGCTTCCTCGAGCTCCTTGTACGCGCGGGCGACGGTGTTCGCCGCGAGGCCCAGGTCGCTTGCGAGCGTCCGCACCGGGGGCAGGCGTGTGCCCGCGACCGTCGACCCGTTCTCGATGCCGGCGATGATCTGCGCCCGCACCTGCTCGTAGGGCGGCGTCGGGGAGGTGGCATCCAGGCGGATCTCCACGCCGGTCACCCGTTCAGACCGAACAGATCGAGGGGGTGCGTGAGGCGCCAGAGCGGGTCGGGCGGATCGATCGTGTCGGTCAGCTGAGCGTCGACGGTGTCGGTGTTGAGCGGGCCCGTCACGGTGAGCGTGCCGACGTCGTCGCCCGCCGCGCGGGAGTCTCCGAGGTCGAAGCGCGTGGAGGTCCCGGCGACGGCGCTGTTCCACAGCACGACGGTGGCGTCGGAGGTCGTGACGACGTTCGACTCCTGACCCCACAGCGTCTTGACGCGGCCGATCACGGTGCCCGAGGTCACCGAGGGACGCGGCTGCAGCTCCTCGGCGATGCGGGCGTAGAGGTCACGGCTCGCCTGGTTGCGCTCGTCGGGTCCCGGCTGGCCGAGCACCGCCGCGTAGGCGCGAACGGTCACCGTGCCGATCGTGAAGTCCTTCGCCGACAGGAGGTTCCACGCGTCGAGGGTTCCGGTCTTCACCCCGACCACGCCCGGGTCGGCGAGCAGCGGGTTGCCGTTCTTGAACGACCCGGCGCCGGGCAGGGTCAGCTCGGGCGTTCGCACGATCTCGGCGATCACGGGATTGGCGAGCGCCTTCTCGGCGAGCGCGATGAGCGCCGCGGGGGTCGCGGTGTTGCCGGCCTCGATCCCGGTCGGGTTCACGATCGTGATGCCCGTGATCCCGCGTTCGGCGAGATACGCGTTCGCCGCGGCGGCGAAGTCGGCGTTCGAGGGGAAGAGATCGGATGCCAGCCGCTGGGCGTAGTTGTTCGCCGAGGCGATGAGCATGCCCTGGAGCATCTGCAGCTCGGTCAGGCTGCCGTCGACGGGGACGTCGAGCGAGGACTCTCCGCGGGCGCGGTACTGCCAGTAGTCGGCGCTGTCCGCCTGGGTGAACGCGTACGACGGCCCCTGCTCGCCCGGGCTCAGCGGCAACCGGTCGAGGACGACGAGTGCCGTCACGACCTTGGTGATGCTGGCGATCGACTCGGGCGCGCTCGCCGACGACGACAGCTCGCCGGGCACTCCCTCGAGAGCGATCGCGGCCTCGCCCTGCGCCGGCCACGCGGGGTCGGCGGGCGGCGCGGCCGTGGGCTGGAGGGCGATGGGAGTGACCGTGGGCTGCACCGCGTTCAGCGGCCACAGCAGCGTCGTGGCGGTGTAGGCGCCGATCAGCAGGATCAGGAGGATCGTCGGGACCACCGTCGCGGGACGGAGGATACGACGACGACGTCGACCCGCGAGCAGATCGACGGGGCGTCCGGTGGCGCCGGAGACGACGAATGCGGGGGCCGGGCGGGGTGCGGCGGCGGCGTCGGGGTCGACCCATCCGAGCGCCCCGAGGGCCGCGGAGGTGGGATCCGGTTGCGATGCGGGAGAGGGGACGGATGCCGAGGCCCCGGGCTCCGGCGGCGTCGCGGGCGCGGTGGGTGCGGGCTGCGGCGCGGCAGCCGACGCGGGCTGAGCCACGGGTACGGGGGCGGATGCCGGGGCCGCGGCATCCGGCTCGGGCGACGTCGCGCCGTCGGCGGGGGCGTCCGGGACCTCCGCCGCGGGTGCTGTACCGGAGGGAAGCGGGACGTCCGCAGCGGTCGTCGCGGGTGCCGGATTCGGAGAGGGCATGGCCTCGTCGGCCCGCAGATCAGCAGAATCTCGCGCGGCGCGCCGCGTGGCCGGGGTCTGCTCGTGCACCCGCCCACGCTACCCCGGGCGTCCCCCTATACTCGTCAGCACAACCACGGGAGTCCGGTGAGCCGGGCTGAGAGGAAGCGAATCCACGCTTCGACCGTCGAACCTGATCCGGATCATGCCGGCGCAGGGAGGAGAAGAAATGCACACGTCCACGTCTGCGCGCACGGCCCCCGCCGTGGCATCCGGGAACCGCTTCACCTGGCGGGTCGTCGACATCGTCGTCGCCGCCGTCCTCGGTGTCGCGGTCGGCCTCGTCTTCTGGGGGTGGAACACCGTCGGCGGTCTGTGGTTCACCGCGATGGACGCGTTGACTCCCGGCCTCGGCGGCATCGCGGTCGGCATCTGGCTCATCGGCGGCGTGATCGGCGGTCTGATCATCCGCAAGCCGGGCGCCGCGCTTCTGGTCGAGCTGATCGCCGCCGTCGTCTCGGCGCTCATCGGCAACGTCTGGGGTGTCACCACCATCTTCTCCGGCCTCGCCCAGGGGCTGGGCGCGGAGCTGATCTTCCTCGCCTTCCTCTACCTGCGCTTCACCCTGCCCGTTGCGATGCTCGCGGGTGCCGGCGCCGGTGTCGGCGCGTGGGTCCTGGAGCTGTTCCTGACGCCGAACCTTTCCAAGACGGTCGAGTTCAACCTCACCTACCTCGGCACGCTCGTCGTCTCGGGCGCTCTGCTGGCGGGCCTCGTCGGGTGGCTGCTCGTGCGGGCGCTCGCCGCGACCGGCGCGCTCAGCCGGTTCGCCGCCGGGCGGGAAGCACGCCGCGACGTCTGATGCCGGGCCCTGCGCGCGTCGACGTCGAGGGCTGGGGCTGGCGCTACGCCGGCAGAAAGCGCCCCGCCACGCGTGACGTCGACCTGACGATCGAACCCGGCGAGCGGGTCCTCCTGCTCGGTGCCTCGGGAGCAGGCAAGTCCACCCTCCTCGCGGGGCTCGCCGGGCTCCTCGGCGGTAGCGACGAGGGGGAGGCCACCGGCCGGATCCTCGTCGACGACCGCGCCCCCGAGGGGCAGCGCGGCCGGATCGGACTCGTCCTGCAGGATCCCGAGGCCGGGATCGTGCTGTCGAAAGTCGGCGACGACGTGGCGTTCGGCTGCGAGAACCTCGGTGTGCCTGCGGCCGACATCCCGGCGCGGGTGGCGGAGGCCGTGGCATCCGTGGGTCTGTCCGTGCCGCTCGACCGCCCGACGAAGGCGCTGTCGGGTGGGCAGAAGCAGCGTCTGGCGCTCGCGGGGGTTCTCGCGATGCGTCCGGGGCTGCTGCTGCTCGACGAGCCGACCGCCAACCTCGACCCCGAGGGCGTCGCCGAGGTGCGGGCTGCGGTCGAGCACGTCGCACGGACCGACGGGACCACCGTCGTCCTCATCGAGCACCGCACCGCGGTGTGGGTCGACCTCATGACGCGCGTCGTCGTGCTCGCCCCCGGCGGAGGCGTCCTGGCCGACGGTCCACCCGATCGCGTGTTCGCTCGGCACGGTGCCGCGCTCGCCGCCGCGGGTGTGTGGGTGCCGGGGCGCCCGGTCGATCTGCCCGTGCTCCCTCCGCTCGAGATTCCGGATGCCACGCTCGAAACGCGCGGGCTGTCGATCGGGCGCGAGCGGCGCGCGGTCGTCGCGGCGGGACTCGACCTCGCCGTTCCGCGCGGCGCCGGGACGGTCGTCACCGGACCCAACGGTGCGGGCAAGTCGACGCTCGCGCTGACCCTCGCCGGGCTCCTGCCGGAGCTCTCGGGGGAGGTCGTCGCCGCGGAATCCCTCGCGGCCCGCGGCATCCGTCGTCCCTCGCGCTGGCGCTCGACCGAGTTGCTCACCCGCATCGGCACGGTGTTCCAGGAGCCCGAGCATCAGTTCCTCGCCCCCACGCTCCGTGACGAGCTCGCGGTCGGACCGAAAGCCCTGCGGATGCCGACTGCCCAGGTCGACGCGATCGTCGACGAGCTTCTCGAGAGGTTGGATCTGGCATCCCTCGCCCTCGCGAACCCCTTCACGCTGTCGGGAGGGCAGAAGCGACGTCTGTCGGTGGCGACCGTGCTCGCGGCCTCGCCCGAGGTGATCGTCCTCGACGAGCCGACGTTCGGGCAGGATCGGCGCGGGTGGAGCGAGCTCGTCGCACTGCTGCAGCGCGAGATCGCGAAAGGTCGGACGGTCGTCGCGGTCACCCATGACGCCGACGTGGTGCGGCACCTCGGCCAGCACCGCATCGCGCTGGGGGACGCGGCATGACCGCGGTCGACGTCGCCCCGCGCACGGCGTGGCTCGACGGCGTGAATCCCGTGACGAAGGTCGCGATGGTGGTGGTGCTCGCGCTCCCTCTGCTCATCTCGGTCGATGCGGTGAGCGTCGCCGTCGCGCTCGTGCTCGAGCTGGCGTGCGTGCCCTTCACGGGTCTGGCGTACCGCGTGGTGGTCACGCGCCTCGTGCCGGTGCTGGTGTTCGCCCCGATCGCGGCGGTGAGCATGCTGCTGTACGCACGCCCGGGCGGAACCGTCTACGGCACCTTCCTCTTCGCGACGATCAGCGACGACTCGCTCGCGCTGTCGTTCGCGGTGCTGCTGCGCGTCGTCGCGCTCGCGCTGCCGATGATCCTGCTGTTCGCGCGCACCGACCCGACCGAGCTCGCGGACGCCCTGGCGCAGGTCGCGAAGCTCCCGAGCCGGTTCGTGCTCGGCGTGCTCGCGGGTGCGCGCACGGTCGGGCTCTTCGTCGACGACTGGCGCACGATGACCCTCGCCCGGCGCGCCCGCGGGCTCGGCGATCGAGGGGCGCTGCGCCGGTTCTTCTCGATGGCGTTCGTGCTGCTGGTCTTCGCCGTGCGCCGCGGGACGACGCTCGCCACCGCGATGGAGGCCCGCGGCTTCGGCGCCGACATCGAGCGCACCTGGTCGCGTCCGTCGACGCTGTCGGGTCGGGATGCCGTCGCCCTCACCGGCTCCGTCGCCCTCGTCGCCGTGGCGCTGAGCGCCGCCGTGGTGTCGGGCGCGTTCCGCGTGGTGGGTACGTAGGCCTCGGCGTGGGTGCTGCGCCCGCAGGTGCTGCGGCCTCGCCGTTACGCGCGCACCGCGCCGTCACGCTGCGTTCGGAGCCTTGAGTGTCCAAGAAACCCGGACACTTTTGAAAATCGTCCGGGTGTTTTGGACACTCAACGGAGTTCGGGCTTGGGCTCGAGCCGGGGCGGGGCGCGGAGGGAAGGGGCCTCACGTCGCGTTCCGCAGCGCGCGGTAGTACGCCAGGCGGGTGGCATCCGGAGTGACGCCGTAGGCCTCGAGGAGAGGCTCCTCCCAGCCGGGACCGTAGTTCCAGACCGTCGACATCGCCGCGACCGCGATATCGGCCCAGCGATCCGCGACGCCGAGGGCACCGAGGTCGACGTGCGCGCTCCACTCCCCGTCGTCGGCGACGAGGGTGTTCGGCACGCACGCGTCGCCGTGGCAGACGACGAGCCGATCGATCGGCGGGGCGTCACGTAGGTCGTCGGGCACCCGGATGCCACGTCCCGCGGCGTTCGCAAGACGCTCGGGCACCGCCCACGAGAACGGACACTCGGCCACCGGCACCGCCTCGTGCATCGCGCGCAAGCCCCGTCCCACCGCCCGCACGGCACGAGCGGGATCGGCGAGCCACCGCGGATCCACGGCGGACAGACCCGGCATCGCCTCGGTCACGAGCCACTCGTGCGTGGCATCCTGCCCCTGGTCGAGCACCCGGGGGACTGGGGTGAACCGGCGCGCCCAACGGAGGCGCTCCGCCTCGGCCCGCATCGAGGTCTCGTCGTTGCGCGGCCCGAACTTCACGAACCGGATGCCATGGGCCCCCGCCGCCCGGAACGTCTGGCCGCCGAGGGCGTTGCGCCACACCGGCTCGAGGGCCGCGTCGCCGGCGAGCTCTCGCACGCGCGCCGGGACGGGCTCGGACGCCGCGGGGATGCTCATCGCTCGATCCTCGCGCGCTCCCCTCGCGGGCGCGAGCCCGCGGCGGGCTGAGCGCGGGCCGGGTGTCCGGAACACCCGGACGTTTTTGGCGGGGATCCGGATGTTGTGGACGCTCAACGGGCCGCGCCGCTCGTGGTGGGGCGCGGCGGTGCGTCTGCGGCGGGCGCGCGAGCGGTCGAGCATGTGCGGCCCCCGGCCAACCGGGGCCCTGGTGGGCGGGCAGAATGAGGACCGGGGGGGTCATGGAACTGTCGCTTGGGATTTTGGCGGTGAGCGTCGCTGTCGCGGCCGCGGTGCTCTTCGCCGCTCTGCCGCGGATCGGCACTCCCGGGGCGATGACGCTGTTCCTGCGCTACGCCGCGGTGTCGGGCGTGGCCGCGGTGGGCTCGAGCGCGATGTACTTCATCTACGGCGCGGGCGGCGGCATCGTCGCCCTCGTGCTGGGTGATGTGGCGATGGTTCTTGCCCCCGCCCTGCTGCTCATCGCGCTGAAAGCCCTCGCGGGCCGGAGCGCGCGGCGCTGGGCGACCGCAAGCCTGGCCCTGGTTGTGGTGACGGCTGTCGTGACGGCGACGGTGTCGCTGCCGTGGTCTCTGGTGGTGAAGGTCCTTCTGCTGACGGTGCTGTGCACGGCGTGTGCCTTATCCGCCGCCCGTCTGCGCCTCGAGCCGCGCTGGCCGATGCGTCTGATCTTGACCGCGAACGCCGCCTACGCGACGTACTCGGCAACCCGCATCATCGTCGGGTTCATCGCCGGGGCGGATTCGCCGCTGTACGCGCTCTGGTTCTCGTTCGCTCCGGTGACCATCGCTGGATCCCTCGCGATCCTGGGGATCGGGGTCGCCGTCGTGCGGGTTCGCGTCGGGCCGCGCGCTCAGGCGGCACCGGTCACCTGCCCGGCGGGGCGAGCGGTGGTCGTGGGCGACTGGGCCCTGGCATCCGCCGCGTACGGACCGGAACGCATGCGGGCGATGGTCGCCGAGCTGCAGAGCACGGCGCGGACGTTCGACGAGACCGCGCGAGATCTCCCTCGCGGGGTGGAGATCACGATGCCGGACGCGATCACGAGGCTCGGCGACAGTCTGCGCGACGTGTACGGCTGGAAGCCCGACGAAGTCGCGCTGCTCGTCGACGGGGCGACGACGGCCGCCATCCACACGCATCCGCAGCGCACGGGGCGGCGACGCGGGCGGGGCTCCGCGCGAACCTGAGTCCCGGGTAGGGTGATACTCAGTTTCTGCTTCGAAGGAGAACGCATGGACATCTCAGGAGCCTCCGCCCTCGTCACCGGCGGTGCCTCGGGCCTGGGCCTGGCCACCGCGCGCCGCCTCGCTGCGGCGGGCGCGCACGTCACCGTCGTCGACCTCCCGTCGTCGCCCGGCGCGGACATCGCCGCGGAACTCGGCGGTACGTTCGCCCCCGCCGACGTGACGGACGCCGAACAGGTCGCCGCTGCCGCGGCCCGCGCGTCCGAGGCGGGGCCGCTCCGCATCGTCGTCAACTGCGCCGGCATCGCCCCGCCCGCCAAGGTTCTCGACCGTGACGGCACCCCCTCTCCGCTCGGCGACTTCGAGCGCGTCATCCGGGTCAACCTCATCGGCACCTACAACGTCATCGCTCAGACGTCGGCCGTCATGGCCCGAACCGAGCCGACCGAGGGAGGCGATCGCGGCGTCATCGTCAACACCGCCAGCGTCGCGGCCTTCGACGGGCAGATCGGCCAGCCCGCGTATTCGGCGAGCAAGGGCGGCGTGCACGCGATGACGCTCCCCATCGCCCGCGAGCTCGCGCGCCACGGCATCCGCGTCTGCACCATCGCCCCCGGGATCATGGAGACGCCGATGCTCAAGGGTCTGCCGCAGGCGGCGCAGGACTCGCTCGGCCAACAGGTGCCGTACCCCTCGCGCCTCGGTGCGCCCGACGAGTATGCACGGCTCGTGCTCGCGATCGTCGACAACGGTTACCTGAACGGCGAGACGATCCGCCTCGACGGCGCGATTCGGATGGCACCGAAATGAGCGACGGCATCCTGCTCCACGTCGAGGGCGGTCTCGCGCGGGTGACGTTCGACCGGCCCGCCTCGCTCAACGCGATGGACTTCCCCATGGCCGCCCGCTGGCGCGCGGTCGCGCACGAGGTCACCTCCGATCCGTCGGTCGGAGCGGTGATCCTGGATGCCAACGGCCCCGCCTTCTGCGCGGGTGGCGACGTGGTGGCCATGGCGACCACGGGCTCCTCGGGCGCCGAGGTGACCGAGACGGCGCGGGCGATCCACGACGGCATCCGTACCTTCGTCGAAGCGCCGCTGCCGATGGTCGCGGCCGTGCAGGGCGCTGTCGCGGGCGGCGGGCTCGGACTCATGTTGACCGCTGACTACGTCGTGGCGAGCGAGAACGCGCGCTTCGTCAGCCGGTACGCGAACATCGGCCTGACGCCCGACCTCGGCGTCTCGACCCTGCTGCCCGCGGCGATCGGACAGCGGCGGGCTCTGCAGCTGCTGTTGCAGGACCGGATGCTGTCGGCCTCCGAGGCGCTGGAGTGGGGCTTGGTGGCCGAGGTCGTGGCAACCGAGGATCTGTCGGCGCGGGTCGAGGAGGTCGCGCGCTTCTGGCTCGATGGGGCGACCGCGGCGTTCGGGCAGGCGACGCGTCTCGTGCGCGTGGGCGCCGGCCGGACGTTCGCGGAGAATCTCGACGACGAGGCCGCGACGATCGGCGCCGCGTTCGACACCTCCGAGGCGAAGGTGCGGGTCGCCGCGTTCGCCGCTGCCTCCGCGAAAGGACCACGTTCGTGACGCTCGCAGGTAAGACCATCTTGATGTCGGGCGGCAGCCGTGGCATCGGCCTCGCGATCGCGCTGCGCGCCGCGAGCGACGGCGCGAACATCGCGCTGCTCGCCAAGACCGACACCCCCCACCCCAAGCTCGAGGGCACGGTGCACACCGCGGCCGAGGCGATCCGCGCGGCGGGCGGTCGGGCGCTGCCGATCGTCGGCGACGTGCGGGACGAGGCATCCATCACCGAAGCCGTGATGCGGACGGTCGGGGAGTTCGGCGGCATCGACATCGTCGTCAACAACGCCAGCGTGATCGACCTCTCGGGCTCGCTCGACCTCGCGACCAAGAAGTACGACCTCATGCAGGACGTGAACGTCCGCGGGACGTTCCTGCTCTCGCGCGCCGCCGTTCCGCAGCTGAAGGATGCCGAGAACCCGCACATCCTGTCACTGTCGCCGCCGCTGAACGTCACACCGAAATGGCTCGGGGCGCACACGGGGTACAGCCTCGCGAAGTTCGGGATGACGATGGCGACGCTGGGTCTCGCCTCGGAGTTCCAGAGCGACGGGATCGCGGCGAACACGCTGTGGCCCCGCACGACCATCGCGACCGCCGCGGTGCAGAACGTGATCGGCGGCGACCGGCTGATGGCCGTGTCGCGCACGCCCGAGATCTACGCCGACGCCGCGTACGAGGTGCTCACCTCGCCGTCGCGCGAGCTGACCGGGCAGACGCTGATCGTCGAGGACGTGCTTCTCGCCGCCGGCGTGACCGACTTCTCGGGCTACGCCGCCGTGCCGGGGACGCCGGATGAGGCGATGTACCCGGACATCTTCCTGGACTGAGGCGGGGGTCTCGGTCCCTTCAACGGGCTCAGGGCCTGGGTTGCGGGTGGCTGAGGTCGTCGAAGCCTCCGTCCCTTCGACGGGGACCTGGCGCGCGAGCGCAAGGTGCTGTGGTTCACCTGCATGAGGCGTGGGGCAGGAGTTACCCGGGGCAGGGGCAATCGATGCGCTGAGGCGGCTGGATCATGCAAATGGGCCGCGCCCCGGGCGCGACGGGGCGTGAGGCCGTGCCCCGCGCGCGACCGGGGCGGGCAAGGGCACTGGTCCACCTGCATGATCGGTGTGGCAGATGTGGTCTGGCGGGGCCTTCGAGGCGCTGCGGGAGTCATCGCTCCTGCAGATGAACCACGAAGCGCCCGCAGGTCAGATCAGCCCGAGCTCCGCGAAAGCGTTGTGCACGCCGTCATCCAGCACCGACGTCGTGACCCGACCGGCGAGCTTCTGCAGCTCGGGCACCGCGTTGCCCATGGCGACGGGCGTCCCGACGACCTCGAACATCTCGACGTCGTTCCAGCTGTCGCCGATGCCGATGGCATCCGTCGCGGGCAAGCCCAGCTGCGCGAGCACCGAGGTGATCGCGGAGCCCTTGGTCACGCCCGCCTGACCGATCTCGCCGTTCGAGCCGCCGGGCAGCGGGATCGACCCGGGGATGACGTGGAAGGCGTCGCCGAGCTCGGCGGCCGCGTGCACGACCGTGTCGATCGAGGGGCTCACGAACACGGCCTTGGCGACCGCGTCGCGATCGACCTCCGCGACGGGACGCGGCTCCTTCCACAGCGGCTCCTCCGCGGTCAGGCCCTGCTCCGCGAGCTGAGCGGCGCGCTCCGCGTGACGCTCCCTGCGGTACGCCGTCATGACGGCGCCCATTCCCTCGCTCGCGAAGACACCGCCGTGCGTCTGCAGGAAGTAGTGGATGCCATGGGTCTCGAAGTACCGCTCGAGCAGCTCGACATCTGCGCGGGGCATGGGCTGCTCGACCAGCATCTCCTCCCCGCGCGTCGCGTACGCGCCGCCGTTGGTGATCGCCCCGTCGAATCCGATCGCGAGCACGTCGGGGTGGACGTCGCCGGCGGACCGGCCCGTGCTCAGCCACACCTGATGGCCGTTCGCGCGGGCCTGGCGGATCGCGGTCACGGTCGAGGGGGCGATGAGCGAGCCGTGCTCGAGGATCGTGCCGTCGACGTCGAGGAAGGCGATGCGAGTCATATGCACTCCAAGGAATGGACGCCGCGGCGTGAAGCGACGGCATCGTTTTCGGTCGTGGGGAAGGGGCGGGGAGGCGCCGTTTCGGGCTCGAACGGGGCGTGTCGCAGATGGTGGCCGGTCGCCGTCTCGCTCGTGCGAGCGTCCGACTGATCATCGTCGCGGTCGTCCCGCTTCACCGTATCTCCTGCTTGGAGCGGAGGTGGCGAGTACGCGAAGAGGAGTTGACGACAGGGCGTTGGCGCGTGCTATGTTCCCTGTCGTACCGGTGTGACAGCCGATGCATGAATCTTGGATTGTTACTGCGTCAGCAGGCAAAACCTGGACCCCGTCACTTTCGTGACAAAGGGGTTCAGGTTTTTTTGTTGCCCGGAAACGGTCCGATCCCTGGCCGAGAATCCGCACGGAAGCGGGACGGAGAACCGCATCGATGCGGTGGAGAGCAGAGAACCATGGATTATTCGAAGACAGCGGCCGGCGTGCTGCGCGCAGTCGGTGGTGAGGCGAACGTGCGCTCCCTCGTGCACTGCGCGACCCGGCTGCGGTTCGTGCTGGACGACGAGACGAAGGCCGACACCGCGGCGATCACGGCACTGCCGGGTGTGGTGACCGTGGCCCAGGCGGGGGGTCAGTACCAGGTCGTCATCGGCACCGATGTGCCCGACGTGTACGCCGCGATCGGAAGGATCTCGAGCCTGACGGCGGCTTCGACCGAGGCCGTCACCACGACCGGACCGCGCAAGAACCTCTTCAACCGCTTCATCTCGATGATCGCCGCGCTCTTCACGCCGCTGCTGTGGGCGCTCGCGGGCACCGGACTGTTGAAGGCGTTCCTCGCCGCCGCCGTCACGTTCGGATGGATCGACCCGCAGACCACGACCTATGTCGTGTTGAACGCGTTGGCCGACGCCTTCATCCACTTCCTGCCGCTCGCTCTCGCCTTCACCGCGGCCCGGTACTTCAAGGCGAACGAGTTCACCTCCTTCGCGATCGCGGCCGCGCTGGTGTACCCGTCGCTGTCGACGCTCACCGGTGCCGCCGACGTCACGTTCTTCGGCATCCCCTTCACGATGGTCAGCTACGTCACCAGCGTGATTCCGATCATCGTGATCGTGTGGTTGCAGAGCTATGCGGAGCGCTTCCTGTACGCCGCGCTCCCCGCCGTGCTGCGCCGGTTCGTCACGCCGATGCTCGTGGTGCTCGTCGCCGTCCCGCTGGTCTTCGTGGTCATCGGGCCCCTGTCCGCGGTCGTCAGCGGCTGGCTGGGCGGCGGCATCGCGTGGATCTTCCAGGCGGCCCCGTGGGCCGGAGGCGCGATCATGGGCGGTCTGTGGCAGATCTTCGTGATGTTCGGTCTGCACTGGGGTCTGGCGCCGCTCGCCGCGCTGGAACTGCAGGAAGCCGGACGCTCGCTCATCATCGCCCCGCTGTTCGCCTCCGTCCTCGCCCAGGGTGCCGCCGCATTCGCCGTGTTCCTGCGCACACGCAACCGCACGCTGAAGTCCCTCGCCGCCCCCGCGACACTGTCGGCCGTGCTCGCCGGCATCACCGAGCCCGCCGTCTACGGCGTGAACCTTCCGCTGAAGCGCCCGTTCGCCTTCGGCATCGTCGGCGGTGCGGTCGGTGGGGCGATGATCTCGCTGGGGGACGGCTTCACGACCGCTTTCGTCACCCCCTCCGCCCTGTCTCTCCCGGCGCTGATCGGCAACGGCGATGGCGTCGCGCTCGTCATCGGCCTGCTCGCATCCCTCGTCGTGCCGTTCGTGCTGACGCTCGTCTTCGGGTTCGCGGAGCCGGCCGAGCCGGAAACGACACCGGTCGACACCACCGACGTCGTCCTCTCCAGCCCCCTGGACGGCACCGTGATTCCCCTGAGCGAGACTCCGGATGCCGCCTTCGCGGACGGCTCGTTCGGTCCCGGTGTCGCGATCGTCCCCACCAGCGGAGCCCTGTACGCGCCGATGGATGCCACGGTGATCGCCGCCTTCCCCACCGGTCACGCGATCGGTCTGCGTCACGCCGACGGTGCGGAGGTGCTCATCCATGTCGGGATCGACACCGTCCGTCTCGGGGGGAAGCACTTCACGTTGCACGTCGCCAGTGGGCAGAGCGTGTCGCGAGGAGACCTGCTGATCGAGTTCGACCTCGCCGCCATCGCCGCTGCCGGATACGACCTGACCACCCCCGTCATCGTCACCAACGGCGACCTCTATCCCGACATCGCCGATGTGGCATCCGGCCCGCTCTCGCACGGCGAAACGCTGATGCGCGCCGTCGCGGTCGAGCAGACGGTGAGTTCCCGATGACCCCCGACACGACGCAGAAGGAAAGAGCATGACCACCACGTCATTCCCCGAGGGATTCCTCTGGGGCGGTGCCGTCGCCGCCAACCAGATCGAGGGCGCCTACGAGCAGGACGGCAAGGGACTTTCCGTGCAGGACGTGCTGCCTCAGGGGCTGCGTACGCCCCGCACCCCCGGGCCCACCCCCGACAACCTCAAGCTCGAGGCCATCGACTTCTACCACCGCTACGCGCAGGACATCGCCCTGTTCGCCGAGATGGGCTTCACGGTGTTCCGGTTCTCGATCGCGTGGAGCCGCATCTTCCCGAACGGCGACGAGGCCGAGCCGAACGAGGCCGGCCTGGCGTTCTACGATCGGGTTCTCGACGAGCTCGAGAAGTACGGAATCGAGCCGCTCGTCACGATCTCGCACTACGAGACGCCGCTGCACCTGGCCGACGAGTACGGCGGTTGGACCGACCGCCGCATGATCGGGTTCTACGAGCGGTACGCCCGCACGCTCTTCGAGCGGTACGGCCGTCGCGTGAAGTACTGGCTGACCTTCAACGAGGTCAACTCGGTGCTGCACGAGCCGTTCATGTCGGCGGGCATTCCCCCGCGCGACGACCTGACCGAGCGAGACCTGTACCAGGCCATGCACCACGAGCTCGTGGCATCCGCCCGGGCCACGCGGATCGCTCGCGAGGTCGCCCCCGGCGCTCAGGTGGGGTGCATGATCATCGCGATGCCGATCTATCCGCTCACCCCCTCGCCCGCCGACGCGCTCGCGGTGATGGAGCTGGACCACTCCAACCTCGCCTTCGGCGACGTGCACACCCGAGGGGCCTACCCCGGGTACTTCCTGCGCACGCTCCGCGAGAAGGGCATCGAGCTCGACATCACCGACGAAGACCGCGCAGACCTCCGCCACACGGTCGATTTCGTGTCGTTCAGCTACTACATGTCGGTCGCGCACACCGCCGATCCCGACAAGCTCGTGCGCGGCGAGGGCAACATCATCGGCGGCATCCCCAACCCGACGCTCCCGGCGAGCGAGTGGGGGTGGCAGATCGATCCCGTCGGACTGCGCCTGGTCATCGACCAGTTCTGGGAACGCTGGCAGAAGCCGCTCTTCGTCGTCGAGAACGGCCTCGGGGCCCGGGATGAGCTCGTCGAGATCGACGGCGTGAAGACGGTGCTCGACGACTACCGCATCGACTACCTCAACGACCACCTCGTGCAGGTGGGTGAGGCGATCGCCGACGGCGCGGAGGTGCTCGGCTACACCTCGTGGGGCTGCATCGACATCGTCAGCGCGACCACCGCGCAGATGAGCAAGCGATACGGGTACATCTACGTCGACCGCAACGACGACGGCTCCGGTTCGTTGGAGCGCTACAAGAAGAAGTCGTTCGACTGGTACGCGGAGGTCATCCGCACCAACGGCGGCTCTTTGCTCGCCTGACGATGACGCGGGGGCTCGCCGCGCTGATATCGCGACGGGCCCCCGGCACCGGCGTTCATCCCTTTCGGCGCGTGATCTCCGCCATGGCTGACCAGTCGAGCTGCGACAGTTCGGGGTCGTCGACGGTCTCTTGGAAGAGTTCGCCGAGGAGGGGAGCCGTCGGGAGAGCCGCGCCGAGTTCTCGTGCGGCGGACTGCGCGAGGGTGAGGTCTTTCAAGCCGAGCGCGGCCGAGAAACCCACGGGAAGGTAACCCCGTTCGGCGATCATCTTGCCGTAGCCGGTGTACGCGCTGCCGGTGTATGCGGCGTCGGTGAGGATCTCGATGAACGTTTCGGCGTTCACGCCGCCGCGCTCCATGAGGTTCACGGACTCCGCCAGGGCTTGGAGGGTGTGGATCAGGTTGTAATTCACGCCGATCTTCACGAGATTCGCCTGCTCGGGATCTTCTCCGAGCCACCACGTGCGCTTTCCGAGCACGCCCAAGAACGCCTCGGCGCGCTCGACCGCCGAACGGGCACCCGCGGCGACGATGTTCAGTTGGCCGCTCGCCGCGAGGTGGGGACGTCCGAGGACGGGGGCGGCGACATACTCGACACCGGTTCTGCGGTGGCGGGTTGCCAGTTCGCGCGCGGCGTCCACGCTCACGGTGGACATGTTGACGTGCACCGATCCGCTCGCCGCAGCCAGCGCCTCGTCGGTGAACACCGACAGTGCAGCGTCGTCATTGGCCAGCATTGAGAACGCCACGCCCGCGCGAAGGGCCTCGGCAGGGGTGGCCGCCGCGCGGGCGCCGGCAGCGATGAGCTGCTCGACCGCTGTCGCAGACCTGTTCCACACGAACACCGTGTGGCCGGCGTCCAAGAGCCGGTGCGCCATGGCGGCGCCCATCGTGCCGAGGCCGAGAAATCCGACGGTTGCCATGAGAACTCCAGTGAATGTGCGAGATCAGGAGGGGGAGGGGGGCGGGCAGGTGGAGCGACGTTCGACGAATTCGGGCGCGAAGGTGAGGCGTGCTGTGGGGACCTCGACACCTTCGAGGAGATCGAAAGCGATCCGGGCGCTCTGTCGTCCGACCTCGAAGCCGGGCAGGCGCACAGTCGTCAACGGCGGATCGAGGTGGTCGATGAGCGGCGCGTCGTTGTACCCGACGATCGAGATGTCTTCGGGGCAGCGCAGGCCGAGGCTGCGGACGGCATCCAGTACTCCCACGGCCATCAGGTCGTTGTGGGCGAAGATCGCGGTCGGGCGCTCAGCCTCGGGGCGGCGGAGCACGTCCTGGGCCAGACGGCGTCCCTCGTCCACCGTGCTCTCCACGGCGTACTCCCCCGTCGAGACGTCGACTACCCGGGGGTGGGCGCTCACCGCGGCGTCGAATCCGCGCGCTCGCCGGACGAACGATGAGATGCTCACGGTGCCGGGTATCTGAGCGATGCGCCGGTGACCGAGGTCGATGAGGTGGCGGGTCGCGAGACGGGCACCCTCGAAATCGTCCGGGATCACCTCGAAGTGCCCTTGATCGGCACCGTCGATGGCCTCGAAGCCACGCACCGCGAGGACGACGGGCACCTGGCTCTCGAGCTCGGTGACGAAGTCCTCGTCGTCGACCTTGACAGCGCTGAGGATGATGCAATCGACCTGGTTGCCCAGCAGGCGGGCGACGACGCCGCGCAGAATCGCAGGGTCGTCGTGCGTCTCTGCGACCAGGGGCATGTAGGTGCCCGCGCGGGCCTCATGCTCGATGCCTCGGAGGAGGGAGACGATGAAGGGGTTCGCGAGGTCGGCGACCACGACGCCGATCGTGCCCGTGCGTCCTTTACGGAGGCTCTTGGCCACGGCGTTCGTGCGGTAACCGAGTGACCTCGCTGCGGTCCGGACACGGAGCCTGGTCGCCTCGCTCACGAGGTGCGATTGGTCGTCGCTCAAGGCTCGTGAGGCTGTTGCGACGTGCACACCCGCCCCACGGGCCACGTCTTTCAAGGTCGGAACGCGTGAGTCGGCCATGTGCGCACTGTAATACGCCTTCATCGTGCCCTCGCGTCGCTCGGGCACGCCGCGTCGGGCACGGACGCGCTGCTCCGCGGCTTTCGTCTTGCGGCGCGCGCGGGTGAGCGTTTCGTGTCGGCTCGGCCGCGCGGCTTGGGGGTCGTCCATCAATAGGGGTTCGCGACGATGAGTTCTTCGGCGGGGTACTTCGTCAGCACCACCGGACCGTTGTCGGTGACGACGATCTCTTCTTCGATACGTGCGGCGGAGTAGCCGTCGCTGGCGGGACAGTACGTCTCGACGGCGAACACCATTCCGGCCTTGAGCTCTACGGGTTCGCGGTAGCTGTTCAAGCGCGAGATGATGGGCCGCTCGTGCAGGCCCAGTCCGAGTCCGTGGCAGAACTGCAGGCCGAACGCGGACAGCTCGCCATCGAAGCCCAGAGACTCGGCGGTGGGGAACAACGAGGCGATCTCGTCGGAGCCGACGCCGGGCTTGATGGCCGAGATGGCGTTGTCCATCCACTCCCGAGCCCGCGAGTACGCTGCCCGCTGCGGTCCGGTCGCCCGCCCCACGCTGAACGTGCGGTAGTAGCACGTGCGGTAGCCGTTGAATGAATGGATGATGTCGAAGAACGCTTGGTCGCCGGGCCGGATGATGCGGTCCGTGAAGTTGTGCGGGTGCGGGTTGCACCGCTCGCCCGAGATGGCGTTGATCGCTTCGACCTGATCGGATCCGTACTCGTAGAGCTTCTTCGATGCCAATGCGACGATCTCGTTCTCGCGCACCCCGGGTTTGAGCGCCTCGACGATGTCGGTATAGACGCCGTCCACCATCGCCGCGGCCTGATTCAGGAGCATGATCTCGTCGGCGCTCTTGATCTCCCGAGCATCGAGCATGTGCTGCTGAGCATCGACGACGGTGAATCCCTGCCGCTGCATTTCGAACAGGAATGGCGGTTCGACGATGTCGATCCCGACCGGCGCGTTGTGCAGGCCGAGATCTCTCAGGATGCCTTTGATCTCGGTGACGGCGTCGACCATGAGGCCGGCTGTGGGTGCCACGGCGCCTCGGAAGCCGAGAAAACCGGGGTGGTTGTGATCGTGGTTGAGCCACGGAGAGTAGAGCTGGTGGTGCTTGACGGCGGACCCGAAGTCCCACAGATGCGGTTCGCCGCCGCGGGTCAGGAGGGCGTAGCGGATCATCTTGTCACCGAGGGCGCCGCCCACCCATGACGATGTCGTGTAGCGGATGTTGTAGAAGTCGAACAGCAGGAAGGCGCCGCATTCGCTCGCTTCCAGCGCGGCCTGCGCGCGCGACAGGCGGTAGTCGCGTAGGCGGGAGAAGTCGACCCGCATCTCGTAGTCGACGCCCATCTGCCCGGGGGTCAGGAGAGGTCGGGAGGTGTTCTGGGGTTCGGCCATGGGTGGCGGCCTCTCTGTTCGTACGGCGGTAGCTCTTCGACGCTACCGCAAATTCAATCGATTGCATTGCAGGCGCGAGCGGCGCCGTGCTCGCGACGAGCGCAGCTCCCACGCTCAACGCGAGAGCGGTTCACGCGGTGCGAGCACGGTTCGCCAGCGCGGGTCCCGAGCTCGCTTCACGGCCTCGGATCGGCGATGTGCGGCGGTTTCCGGAAACGACGTTCGCGCGGGACGGATGCTCGATCCGGTTCGGGTGGAGGTGTCGCGGGCACGCACGACGGGCGTGCCCGCGACGGCGGTCTCAGCGGACGGCGGCGATGCCGTCGATCTCGATGGTGGCTCCGTTGTACAGCGAGTGCACGCCGATCACCGTGCTCGCAGACGGAGTGGTGGTGTTGACGATGGCGTTGCGCGTCTCGCGCCAGGTGAACAGCTTCTCCTGGTCGAGCTCGGTGATGTACACGTTCACGCGTACGAGGTCATCGTAGGTGACGCCCGCTGCTTTCAGCGCTCGCTCGAACTCGCCGTAGGTGAGCTCGATGGCGCGCTTGAAGTCGGTCGGAACGGACCCGTCCTCTTCGAATCCCACCTGCCCGGAGATGAAGACGAGCTCGCCCGCGGTCACGCGGGTGCTGTCGGAGATTCCCGGTACGACGGGAGCGGGGATGCGAGAGATGCGTTCGTTGGTCATGTGTTTCTCCTGTTTCCTTTCGGGGGGCTATTCGTCGCGTCCGTAGACGACGCAGAAGGGCACCGTCGCGGCCGGCAGCGCGGAGCGCTCGGACAGCGTGTGCCACTGACGGTTGTGGTAGACCAGCGGTGTCGGGTCGTGCTCTTCCGTTTCGCCGCGCGGCTTCGCCTCGATGGCTTCGACCACGATAAGGGTCGACCCGCTCGCGTCGACGCGCTGAACGATGCGCCCTCGCAGCCAGTGAGCGCCCGGGTAGTACGGTTCGCCCGTCGGGAGGCGGTCCCAGTCGACATCCGATCCGAAACGATCGACTCCGCGCTGCGCGCCGAGCTTCGCGAGCGCGAGCTGATCGGCGGCGAGCATGTGCACCACGACCGTATCGGCCCTCAGGATCGTGGGAGTGCTCGAAGACAGCGCGGAGGCGGAGAAGACGAGAGTAGGCGGTGCGATCGATACCGAGGCCACCGAACTGACCGTCATCGCGACCGGACCGTCGCCGGCGTCGGCGGTGACGATCGCCACCCCGGCCGGATGGGACCGGAACGCGTAGCGGAAATCATCTGCCGTGAGGGAGAGGGGTGTATCTGTCATGGTCATTCTTCTTGCCAATCAGTCCCGCGGTCGTTGCATGACCGGATGGTTCAGACGATGGGGAGGACGAAGCGGGCGTCGTCCTCGCGGTCGACCAGCACTCGACCGAGTGCCTCGTACCCGCTCGCGGAGAGCGTGTGGCCGTGTCGCGCCGCCGCAGCCTGATCGCGCCAGATGCGCTGCAGGGCAGACGACTCGGCGAAGCCGGCGGAGCCGTGGGCCGTGACGAGCTCGCCGATCACCTGCGTGACGGCGTCGACGATCCATCCCGCTTTCGCGCGCAACGCGATGCGCGTGGAGTAAGGGTGGTAATCGCCGCGCTCGGCGGTGCGGTAGATCTCGTCGGCCACCTGTTCGGCGAGTGCCTCCGCCGCGTCCAGGTGCACGGCGGCCTTGGCGATCGTGTACTGGAAGACGGTCGAGCTGGCTTGCCGGTCGTATCCCGTGAACGCGATCGACTTCTTGTCCGACTCCGCGATGACGAAATCCAGAGCCGCTCGCCCCATGCCGAGATGTGGACCCACCAGGTTCATGAACAGAGACGGGACGAACATGGTCCGGTATGAGGTCTCGGTGTTGGTACCGACGTACCCGCCCTCAATGGCCGCGGTGAGCCGGAAGATCCGGTGCGCGGGGACGAAGACGTCGTCGGCGATCTGCGTCACGCTCGCGGTCGATCTCATTCCGGCCACATGCCAGTCGTCTTCGAAGGTCAGCGCTGACGTCGGGATGAGTGCCACGCCCGCATCGACGATGTCGCCGACGGCGTTCTTGAGCGGTACGCCGAGCAACGACCAGCTCGCCTCACGGCTACCGGTGCCGTATGTCCATCGGCCCGTCACCCGGTAGCCGCCCTCCGTCGGCACGGCGTCGGAGGTCGTCGCCAGGACGATGGATACGAGAGCCCGCGGATCTCCGCCCTGTCCCCAGACATCGTCCTGTGCCTGATCGCTCATCAGGCTCAGCACCCAGGCGCCGGTGTTGTAGATGCCGGCCATCCACGCCAGGCTGCCATCGCCCCGTCCGATGGCGCGAGAGACCGCCTGGATGTCTCGGGTGCTGGCTGCGAGCCCGCCGAACCTCCGGGGGGCGGAGACGCGGAACGCACCCGTCGCCTCGACGGCGTCGAAGATGCGTTGCGGGACGCGCCGGGCATCGTCCGCTTCGCGTCCTGCCGCAGTGAGCTCGGGGCGCAGGGTGTCGAGCTGATCGATGATCGCAGCGATGTCGCCGCGGACGAGTGTGTCAGTCATGGGGTGCTCCTTCGCGAGATTTCGTCATGCGCGTGTGTGGGGGCGAGCCGGGGTGCGGGGCGACTCATGTCAGCAACACGGCCGCGCCCTGGGGCCGACGGGACTTCTCGTTCTCGCGGAGGTTGAGCTCCGTGATGGAGTTGCCGGTGGGGGAGAGCCAGGAGTTGTGACGCAGGGCGTACTCGGGGTCGTGCCCGGGGATGATGCGGCTCGTCTCGTTCTTCAATTCCTCCTGCATGGTCCGGTAAGTGCTGATGAGGTTGAACGAGTTGCCCTGTACGTAGCCGGGGGCCCACATGCTCTCGATGTTGGAGTACCAGTACACGACGTCGCCGGCGGCGACGAAGGGGCCGTTGCGGGTCTGGATCTTGAACCACTGCGAACCGAAGGTGTGCGTGTCCTTGGCGAGACGTGCGGTGACACCGGGGATGATCTCCTGGTCGCCGTGGACGAACTTGATGCGTCCCTCGGCCAATCCCTGCGCCGCCTTCGCCAGGTCTACGGGATCGAAGGAGGAGAACACCCATGCCTTCTGTTCGTCGCTCGACATGCCGTTTGCCATGTCGAGCGCCGCGGACCAGCCGGTGAACTCTTCGAACTGGACGTAGAGGGTGGCGTTGGGAAAAGCTTCGAAGTTGCCGACGTGGTCGAAGTGCATGTGCGAGACGAGGATGATCTCGACGTCCTCGGGACGGATGCCGACTTGGCCGAGCACCTGCGTGGGGTTCTCCCAGTTCCACAAGGGGTAGCGCTCGAGCCAGTAGTCGTCACGGAATCCGCAGTCGACGAGCGCGACGTGCTGCTTGCCGCCCACTTCGCCGCCGACGAGGAGTGTGTAGAGCATGGGGACGCGCACCATGCCCTTATTGCTGAAGACGCCCGAACCGCCGAAGAAGTCGTGGGGCATCTCGCCGTGGCAGTACTCGAGGGTGTAGATCGAGTAGTCGGTGTCGAGCGTGGAGGCGAACTTGGTGGAACCGGTGCTGCTCATGAGACTCCCTTGTGTGATGAAACAGGCTGTCGGATGGAGGAGGAGGATCGTCGCGCCAGCCGTTTCTGCAAACGATTGCTAAGCGCGATGTTAGGAAGCGAATATTGCCGTGATGTTTCCGTGCCGTGCCGAAATGCGTCGGTTTCCGCTGCCTCGGAGGTCGGGCGGATCAGGGCAGGCCGGGGGCGCGCCGCGCGAGGGGATGTCGGCCTCCCGTGGCGTTGTAGCGCGGTCTACGGATCGAACACCTCCGGATGCCGGACGAGTTCCAGTCGGCTGCGACGGATGTGCCTCGTGAGCACGTGTTCGGCCTCGTCGACGTCTCGGCGGCGAAGAGCCCCGACGAGGAGATGGTGGTCGTGGTGTACCGCTCCGTCGCCTTCGAGGGAGAGCAGTCGTGTGGCCTCGCGGCGGTAACGCTGAGTGCGGTTCCAGAGACGGATCACGGTGTCGCCGAGAACCGTCGTGTCGGCAGCTTGCAGGCTCGTGAGATGGAACTCGCGGTCGAGTGCGAGGAAGCGCTCGACGTCATCGGTCGTCTGCATCTCGTGCGCAAGGCTCGTCAGGTGATCGATCACGTCGTCGGTGAGGTTCGGCGCGCTGAGGCGGAGGAGGAGCGGCTCCAGTCGCTCTCGCATCCAGTACATCTCCTCGCAGTCGGCGACCGACAGCGTCGAGACCCAGGCGCCGGTGTTGGGCACGATCGTGACGAGTCCCTCTGCTTCGAGGGTCCTGAGGGCCTCGCGCACGGGAACCCGGCTCGCGCCGAGATGATCGGCGAGATCGTCCTGGCGGAAGCGTTCCCCCGGCGCGTACTTGCCGGAGAGGATCGCGTCGCGGAGCGTCGCTGCCACGCGCGCACCGGTCACGCCGTGCGATGGCGATGTGGTGATCATCGACATGTCGGCCTCATCGATCGGGGTGGGCTGCATGCCAGAGCAGTCGCGGAGCTCCCTGCTCGTACGCCTTGCCCTCCGGGAAGCTCACCAGCTCGAACTGCAGACCCCAGGGGCTGCGGAAGTAGATCCAGCGCTGACCCCGCGCGGCCTGCGCGCTCGCGGTGGGCGCACCCATCACCTCGACGCCGTTCTCGTGCAGATAACGCACCGCTTCGTCGAGGTCATCGACGTAGAAGGCGATGTGATATCCGCCGATGTCGCTGTTGCGCGGTTGCGGGGCTTGGCCGTCGACCGCCTCGTAGAGGAAGACCTCGAAGTTGGCGCCGTGTCCGAGGCGGTAGAACCGGATTTCGCGGATGACCGTGCGCGGGTGGACGCCGAGGTGCGTGTGCATCCACTCGTCGTCGGCGCGCTTCGGCCCCAGATCGTAGACCCGGTCGCAGCCGAGGATGTCGACCAGGAAGCGCTCCGCTTCGTCGAGGTCGGGCACGGTGAAGCCGATGTGGTCGGTTCCGCGAATGCCGGGAATTCCCCGGTGCACGATCGGTGTCACGCCTCGACTCCTCTGTCGCTCGTCATTGGATACATGGCATCCGCTGGACATGCTACGCGAGGCGCATCCAGAACTGCAATCGTTTGTATTGGATACGATGTTGCACTATCGTCCTTCCACAGCGGTCCGCCGACCGCGGTGAGAGGAATGGGCGAAGATGCCAAAGAAGAAGCGCCTTCGGACCGGTGTCGACTGGTTCGAGCTGGCGACGACGACAGCCGACTGGGACGCAGCCGACCCGTCGCTGCTCGGGACGATGCTCAGCCAGCTGCACCTGATCCGCGCCTTCGAGGAGACCGTCCTCGAGATCGCGGGAGAGGGACTGGTCCACGGGCCGGCCCACTCGAGCATCGGGCAGGAGGGCGGAGCCGTAGGCTCGATCGTGGGCCTGCGCTCCACGGATGGCGTGAATGGATCCCATCGCGGACACCACCAGTTCCTCGCCAAGGCTCTGACCCACGTGACGGGGGGCGTCATCGACCCCGCCCAGGCTGTCCCGGTCGACGTACAGACTGTCCTCCAGCGCACGCTGGCCGAGATCCTCGGGCTGGCGCAGGGCTACTGCCACGGGCGCGGCGGGTCGATGCACCTGCAATGGTTCGAAGCGGGAGCGCTCGGCACCAACGCCATCGTCGGCGGTGGCGCGCCCATGGCGACCGGCAACGCGTGGGCGCAGAAGCACTCTGGCACGACGGATCTCACCGTCAACTATTTCGGCGACGGCGCGGCGCAGATCGGCTCGGTTCTCGAGTCCATGAACCTCGCGGCGGCGTGGAAGCTGCCGGTGTGCTTCTTCGTCGAGAACAACCTGTACGCCGTGTCGACCCGTGCGGACGAGATCACCGCGGATCCCCGCTTCTCCGTGCGCGGTCAGGGCTTCGGCATCCCGTCCTGGCGCGTGGACGGCATGGATCCCCTTGCGGTGCATCTGGCTATGGAAGAAGCGTCCGAGCGGATGCGTTCCGGCGAGGGGCCGGCTGTCGTCGAGGCCGAGGTCTACCGCTTCTTCCACCAGAACGGTGCCTACCCCGGTAGTGCCTTCGGGTATCGCAGCAAAGGTGAAGAGGCCGCGTGGCGTCTTCGCGATCCGCTCGATCTCGTCGCCCGCCACATGATCCGTCGCGAACTCATCGATGACGCGGGAGTGAAGGCGCTGCGCGAACGCGTGCAGCAAGCGATGACGGATGCCGCGGCGCAGCTCCTCGAGAGCGACCCCGACCGCCCGGGCAAGCGGCGCATCCGGCCGGAGCTCTGGCCGGAACCGAGCTTCGTCAATGTCGGCGTGCGCGGCGACGCGAGTGAACTGCAAGACCTGCCGCGCCCGCCCGAGACCGGCGCTCGCCGTTCGCTGAAGTTCATCGACGCCGTGGCGCAGGTCATGGACCGCCGGATGCAGGTCGACCCCCGCATCGTTGTGATGGGAGAAGACGTGCACCGCCTCAATGGCGGAACGAACGGAGCCACGAAGGGGCTCGCGAAGAAGTACGGCGACGAGCGCATCCTCGGCACACCGATCAGCGAGAACGCCTTCGTCGGCCTCGCCGGCGGTCTGGCGCTCGACGGTCGCTACCGTCCGGTCGTGGAGTTCATGTACCCCGACTTCATGTGGGTCGCCGCCGACCAGGTGTTCAACCAGATCGGCAAGGCGCGGCACATGTTCGGAGGCGACAACCCCGTTCCTCTCGTGCTGCGGACCAAGGTCGCGATGGGCTCAGGGTACGGTTCGCAGCACCTGATGGACCCCGCCGGGATCTTCGCCACGAGCCCGGGGTGGCGGATCGTCGCGGCATCGAACGCCTCGGACTACGTCGGGCTGATGAACGCCGCTCTCGCTCTGCAGGACCCGGTCCTCGTGATCGAGCACGTCGATCTCTACGGCGCGGCGGACGAGGTGCCCGAGGGCGACCTCGACTATGTCATCCCGCCGGGATCGGCGGCCGTTGTCCGCGAGGGGGCGGACGTCACGGTTCTGTCGTATCTCTCGATGGTCGCGCACACCAAAGAGGCGATCGAGCGGACCGGCATCGACGCGGAGCTCATCGACCTGCGCTGGCTGGACCGCGCCTCCCTCGACTGGGAGACGATCGGCGAGAGCATTCGAAAGACGAACGCCGTGCTGATCGTCGAACAGGGTGCCCAGGGCACGTCGTACGGCGCGTGGCTGGCGGACGAGATCCAGCGCAGGTTCTTCGACTGGCTGGACCAGCCCGTCGCGCGGGTCACCGGAGAAGAGGCGTCCCCCAGCATCTCGCGCGTGTTGGAGAGGGCCGCGATCGCCGGCACCGAAGAGGTTGTCGCCGGTCTCGAAGCAGTCCGCCGCGGATTCGGAGGCTGATCATGGTCGAGATCATCCGGATGCCAGAGATCCTCGCCGGTGCAGAGGAAGCGGCTGTGCAGTCGTGGCTCGTCACGCCCGGTACGTCCGTCGTGCGGGAGCAACCCATCGCCGAGATCGAAACGGACAAGGCCAGCGTGGAATTGACCGCCGAGGCCGACGGCACGATCGGACGCCTCCTCGTCGCCGACGGTGACAGCGTGGCCGTGGGTGATCCCCTCTTCATTCTGCTCGGCGAAGGGGAGAGCGACGAGGACATCGACCGAGCCCTGTCCGTCCTCGGGCTGGGTGAGCTCCCCGCAGAGGTGGCCTCCGAGATCAGCGCTTCGTCTGCGACGGAGTCCGTCGAGTCGGCCGCCGCGTCGCAAACCGTCGCGCCGCAAACCGCCGCGTCTCAACCCGCGGCGGACGACGCACCCGATCCGGGACGACGGCTCATCGCCACCCCGCTGGTGCGGCGACTGGCCGTGCAGCACGCCGTGTCACTCGCGGATGTGCGGGGGACGGGGCCGAACGGTCGCATCGTTCGGCGCGACTTCGAGGCCCACCTCGCCCAGCGGGCGTCGGAGGCCGCCTCGAAGACCGAGCGTCCTGTGGCGACCACCGCTGCCGCGGCGGCGCCGATCGGCGTCACGGCGCCGCCTGCCTCGGCATCCGCCCGGCCCGGGTGGGACGACGTCCCCCTCGATCGCATGCGAAAGGCGATCGCTCGGCGTTTGACGGAGAGCAAGTCGACGGTGCCGCACTTCTACCTCGTCGCCGACTGCCGTGTCGACGCGCTGATGGACTTGCGCGCACAGGTCAACCGCAGCGCACCGCGCAAGATCTCCGTCAACGACTTGGTCGTGAAAGCGGTTGCGACGGCGCTGATGGAGGTTCCGCAGGCCAACGCGATCTGGAACGGCGACAGCATCCGTCGCTTCTCGTCAGCGGACGTTTCTGTCGCCGTCGCAACGGCGGGGGGTCTCACGACCCCTGTCGTTCGAGGGATCGAGAAGATGTCGCTCACTCAGGTCAGTGCGACCATCGCCGACCTGGCGAATCGTGCGCGCGAAGGGCGACTGAAGCAGGCGGAGATCGAGGGGGGCAGCTTCTCGGTGTCGAACCTCGGCATGTACGACATCTCCCAGTTCAGCGCGATCCTGAACCCGCCGCAATCGGGCATCCTCGCCGTCGGTGCCGCGCGCCGGATACCGCTCGTCGATGCCGACGGCCAGCTCGCTGTCGGTCAGGTCATGACCGTGACGCTCTCGGCCGATCACCGAGTGCTCGACGGCGCGGTCGCGGCCCAGTGGCTCGCGGCATTCCAACGTGCCGTCGAGAATCCGCTGGCGATCCTCATCTGACCAGACCGAACCGAAGGAAGAAGACCATGCCGACCATTCGCAGCATCGATCCCACGACGGGGCACGAACTGGCAGCATTCGACGAGGACGACGCCGACGTCGTCGAGCGCAAGCTCGCCGCAGCCCGTGCGGCGGTTCCGCTGCTGGCCGCAGCGGGGTGGGCGCGCCGCGCGGATTTCATGAACGTCGCGGCCGACCTGCTGGAGGCCGACCTCGAGAGCGTCGCCCGGCTCATCACCGACGAGATGGGCAAGCCCCTCGCGCAGTCTCGCGCGGAGGTGGGCAAGTCCGCCTACGCGATGCGGTACTACGCCGAGCACGCCGAGGAATTCCTCACCGGGCGTAGCCTCGACGCACCCTCCGCTGTGGGGGCCACGCGTGCGGGTACGCGGTTCGACCCCCTCGGCGTGGTGCTGGCTGTCATGCCGTGGAACTATCCCATCTGGCAGGTCGTGCGCTTCGCTGCACCCGCGCTGATGGCGGGCAATGCCGGCATCCTGAAGCACGCCTCCAATGTTCCTCAGGCGGCGCTTTATCTGGGCGATCTGTTCACTCGGGCGGGGTTCCCCCCGGGATCGTTCTCGACCCTCTTGATCAACTCCTCACGGGTCGCAGCCGTCATCCGCGATCCTCGGGTCGCGGCCGTCACCCTGACGGGGTCGGAGAACGCGGGACGCTCGATCGCGGCGACGGCCGGCGACGTGCTCAAGAAGGCCGTCCTCGAGCTCGGGGGCTCCGATCCCTTCGTCGTCATGCCCTCGGCCGATCTCGATGCCGCCGCTGACACCGCGGTCCGTGCCCGCACCAGCAACAACGGCCAGGCGTGCATCAACGCGAAGCGCTTCATCGTGCACACCGACGTCTACGAGGCGTTCGTCCACAGGTTCGCTGAGCGGATGGCGGCACTACGCGTCGGCGATCCGCATGAGGAGACCACGGATATCGGACCCCTGGCGACCTCGTCGGGTCGCGACGATATCGTCGGTCTCGTCGAAGACGCCCGGTCGAAGGGCGCGGAGATCATCGTGGGCGGCTCTGTCGACCCCGAGATCGAGGGGTGGTTCTACCCGCCGACCGTGATCGCGGGAGTCACCCCGCAGATGCGGCTGTTCACCGAAGAGGCGTTCGGCCCGGTGGCCAGCGTCTACGAGGCCACGTCGCTGGACCATGCGCTCGCGATCGCCAATGGGCTCGATTACGGGCTGGGCTCGGCCTTCTGGAGCACGGACGAGCACGAGATCGAGCGGGCGATCGAGGGGATCGAGTCGGGCGCGGTGTTCGTCAACGGCATGACGATCTCGTACCCCGAACTCCCCTTCGGCGGCATCAAGCGGTCAGGGTATGGGCGTGAGCTCTCGCTCGAGGGGATCCGCGAGTTCTGCAACCTGAAGACCGTCTGGGTCGCCTGAGTCTCGCCGTGGCGCGGTGAGCTGCGTCGCGACGACTCGCCATGGGTGTCGACGGGACCTTCGAGCGCAAAGGGGAGCACGACTCCTCTCGCTCGGAGGTCCTCGTCGTTCTTGCCGGAGGCCAGCGGGTCGCGCCGCTCCCGGACGCGCGTGGCGACCGTACAGCGGGTGCGCCCCGGGTCGCGTCGAGGTCGTGCTCTGCCCGTGGCAGCCGCGCGATGCGCCGCGGTGCCGCGTCGACGCTTCGTGCGCGGCCGGCGGCCTCGACGTGCCTCAGCGGTCGGGCATCCGGGCAGACCGAAGCCCCCGGGCGACGCCGGAGGCGACGACCGGGGGCTTCGGCAGACCAGTGCTCAGAAGGGCTGCACGGGATCCTCGACGCCGAAGAGCACCTTGCCGTAGACCTCGGCACCGATTTCGGGGTGCACGAGGGCGTGGCGGCTCGCGGTCTCGCTGTTACGCCAGAAGCGCTGGAGCGGGTTGATCTCGGCGAAGCTGAAGGCGCCGGTGATGCTGAGGCACCGGTTGATGGCCTTGCGAGACAGGGCAGCCGCCTGACCGTTGTCCATACGAGCACGGGCACGCTCTGCGATCGTCATCGGACGACGGTCACGTGCGGCCGCGTCGATCGCGGCGGCGGTGCGGACGGCGAGGAAGTACGCCTGATCCGCCTCCGACTGGGCCTTCGCCAGCTCGATCTGGTGCACGACGGAGTTCTTGGCGTGCTGGTAGACCGAGTACGTGACGGCCTTCTCGCCCGAGGCGATCGTCAGGTCGATCGCGCCGCGGGCCATACCGATCTGCACCGAGCTCAGAATGATCTCGGCGACCGGTACGAACGAGGCGTGGTAGTTGTCTTCTTCGGCCCACACGCGCGGGTACTGCTCGGCGGCGAAGTTGCCGATGGGCTCGATGCGGTGGTCCGGAATGAAGACGTCCTCGACGACGAGGGTGTTCGAGCCGGTCCCGCGCATGCCCACGGTGTGCCAGGTGTCACGGATCGTCGCGTCGGACTTGGGGATGAGCACGAGCGAGTTGACGGGCAGGCCGTTCTCATCGGTGTCGGTACGCACCGGCACGATCGACCAGTCGGCGTAAAGGGAACCAGTGGAGTATCCCCACTCGCCCGACACGCGGATGCCACCCTCGACACGCTCGAACTTCTTCGTCGAGTTCGCCTGCATGAAGGGGCCGCCGGGCGAGAGCACCGCCGACACGAGGGAACGGGGGTTCGCCCCGAACACATCCTCCTGCGCCTGTTCGGAGAAGAGGGTGGCGAACCATGTCGAGGAGTTCAGCAGCGCCGACACCCAGCCCGTGGCGCCGTCGGCACGGCCGATCTCGGAGACGGCGTCGATGAATGTGCGGAAGTTCGCGCCGTACCCGCCCCACCGCTCGGGGATCGAGATGTGAAGGAGGCCGGCATCCTTCATCGCCTCGATGACCTCGTCGGCGACGCGACGGTTCTTCTCTCCCTGCTCCGCGTATTCGCGGATGAGAGGCTGCATCGCTCGCGCCTTCGCGACGATGTCATAATCAGGCCCGGGAGCGCCGAAAAATGCGTCCATGGTCTGCGCTTCTTTCAGTGAGGTGCTCACTATCACTCTCCTAACGAGGATGCGTCGACGTAGGTGTCGCGCTTGTGCAAACGATTGCTGTGCACTGATGTTATAGCGATCATCGTTACTTCGGTGTTTCGAATTCTGGACTTTTTTGGCAGCCCGTCGCCCCCTCACCCGATTCGATCCATCAGAGCCGTCGCTCTTGCGTTCTCGTCCACACCTGCTACAGTCGCGTTCGTGCGCCGACGGGGCGCACCCGGTTGGGATTGTTACGGATACACCGGCAAGACCCAAGCTCGATGAGTCGCTTCGCGGCTCGTATAGAGCTTGGGTCTCTTTTTTTTGCCCTTCGGGCGGCTGCAAAACCGTGGCTTATAGGCAAGAACGTGTGGATGGCTCGGGCGTGTCAGCTCCGTCCTGCCCATCCGGTTCGGATCCAGAGGCCTTCCTCGGCGGTGACGGCG
>NZ_JBFBJJ010000027.1:0-32775 GCF_040686055.1 Microbacterium sp. NPDC086615 | reverse complement strand
CACGCCTAAGCGTCGCGGACCATGCACAACCCCGTTTCACCGCGTGATCGCGCGGCTAGATCACCATCCCATCCACACGTTCTTGCCTATAACCCACGAGCGCCGACGCGCTCTCCGGTGACGGAGACCGCGTCGGCGCTTCGTCGTTCCCGGGGGGTGACTAGGGTCGAAGACGTGAGCGACTTTTCCGGCCATCAGCCCGGCAGTCGTGAGTATCGACGGCTCCTCCTGGGCCTGTTCTTCGGCGGCGTGGCCACCTTCGCGCAGCTCTACGCGACGCAGTCGGTTCTACCGGCGATCGCTCAAGATGTCGAGTCTGGTCCCGCCGGCGCCGCGCTGACCGTTTCGGCCGCGACGCTGGGACTTGCCGTTGCGGTCATCCCGTGGTCACTGGTCGCTGATCGAGTAGGTCGAGTTCCGGTCATGGCCCTCGGGCTCGTTGCGGCGACCGTTCTCGGGGCTGCGACCCCCTTCGCCCCGTCGCTCGACGTTCTTCTCGCCATACGCGTCCTCGAGGGTGCGGCCCTGGGGGCTGTGCCGGCGGTGGCCCTCGCCTACTTGAGCGAGGAGGTTTCTGCTCGACACGTCGCGGCAGCAGCGGGGTCATACATCGCGGGGACGACGGTCGGTGGCCTCTCAGGCCGGATCGTGGCGGGATGGATCGGCGAACTCGCGGGATGGCGGTGGGGGGTGGCATCCGTTGTCCTCTTCTGCGCGGGGGCGGCGGTCGTCTTCGTGACTCTGGTGCCGAAGGCGCGGGGGTTCGTACCGGGGCGGATGCGGTCGGAGAGGGGGCCGTCCGTGCGTCGGCGCATCGGGCTCAATCTGCGGTCTCGCGCGCAGCTCGCTCTCTACGCGCAGGGCTTTCTGCTGATGGGAGCTTTCGTCGCCGTCTACAACTACCTCGGCTTTCGGCTCTCCGAGCCGCCGTTCGACATCGCTCCGAGTCTCGTGACGCTGCTCTTCCTCGCGTACCTGGCGGGGACGGTGTCGTCTCCTCGTGCCGGGATGTTGGCGGTCCGACTCGGCCGTCTGCCGGTGCTGCTCGGCAGCATCGGTGTCATGGCGGCCGGGGCGGCGGTGATGTTTCTGCCGGTGGTGCCGGCGGTCATCGTCGGCCTGGTGGCATTCACCGCGGGCTTCTTCGGCGCGCACGCCGTGGCATCCGGATGGACACCCGTCGCGGCTGACCCGGGGGCTCGCGCGCAAGCGTCGTCGCTCTACTACCTCGGCTACTACGCCGGATCGAGTCTGTTCGGGTGGGTCCTGGGAGTGGTCTTCTCCGGAGCCGGATGGGCGATGTTCCTCGCCGTGGTTCTGGTGATGTGCGCGATCGCGGCGGGCGTCGCGGCTCTCACCCTCCGGGCCCACGCGACCGGCACGCGATGAAGAGAGAACACGAAACTTTGGCGTGACGCCGGTTCGAGGTCAATGCCCACGTCCGATCTCGGCGTGACCGACTAGCGTCGGATGTGACGTGAGGGAGGTTCCGAGTGGACGATGCGGACGAGCGCACCGTGGTGGATGACGTGACGGACGCCGAGGTGCAGGAAGCGACCGACGAAACGGTCGAGACCGCCGCGGAGATCAGTTACGACGAGCAGCGCTATCCGGCGCGTCCTCGCCGCCTCCGCCCGCGCGACCAGTTCCGCGGAGGCACACTGCGGCGGTTCCTGACCGACCCGCGCAACGCGAACGGTGGCAATCCCTCCTACGTCGAGTGGCTCGTCCGGCAGTCCATGCTGAAGGACGCGGACGTGCTCAGCCGTCAGCTGTCGGGGCAACCGTCCATGTGGCGCAATCCGTACGCTCGCCCGGATGCCCGCCGGGCGATCGAGTCGACGGACGTGTGGTTCACCGCCTACCCGATCTCACTGATCACGAGGCCGGGGGAGTCGTTCCTCGATGCGCTCGGTGATGAGGCGCTGTGGGAAGCGTTCGAGTGGGTCGGGATCAACGGCATCCACACTGGACCGGTCAAGCGCGCGGGCGGCATCACGGGGTGGCAGGAGACACCGAGCGTCGACGGCCACTTCGACCGCATCAGCACGCAGATCGATCCCGATTTCGGAGACGAGAACGCCTTCCGACGCGTTGCCGACGTGGCGGACGCACACGGCGGGAGCGTCATCGATGACATCGTCCCGGGCCACACCGGCAAGGGCGCCGACTTCCGGCTCGCGGAGATGGCGTACAAGGACTATCCGGGCATCTACCACATGGTCGAGATCCCCCGCGAGGACTGGGGTCTGCTCCCCGAGGTCCCCGCGGGTGGTGACTCGGTCAACCTCGACGCCGAGACCGAGCGGGAGCTCAGCAAGCGCGGATACATCATCGGCGAGTTGCAGCGCGTGATCTTCTATACGCCCGGGGTCAAGGAGACCAACTGGAGCGCGACCGCACCGGTGCTGGGAACCGACGGCATGGAGCGACGATGGGTGTACCTCCATTACTTCAAGGAGGGGCAGCCCTCCATCAACTGGCTGGACCCGACGTTCGCGGGAATGCGCCTCGTGATCGGTGACGCTCTCCACTCCCTCGGTGATCTCGGGACGAGCGCCCTTCGGCTCGACGCCAACGGCTTCCTCGGCGTCGAGAAGAGCGCTGAGGGTCTGCCCGCGTGGTCGGAGGGCCACCCGCTCTCGCACGCGGCGAACCACATCATCGCCGGGATGGTGCGCAAGGTCGGCGGCTTCACGTTCCAGGAGCTCAACCTCACGATCGAGGACATCCGAGACACGGCGGCTGTCGGTGCGGATCTCTCCTACGATTTCGTCACTCGGCCGGGATACCACCACGCATTGGCGACGGCGAACACCGAATTCCTGCGGCTGGCCCTCACGACATCCCTCGAGATCGGCGTGGAGCCGGCGCAGCTCGTGCACGGCATGCAGAACCACGACGAGCTGACCTATGAGCTCGTGCACTGGGCGACGACCCACCACGACACGGTGTATCCGTTCCGGCACGGCGAGGCGACCGGAGCCGAGATCGCGGAGACGGTTCGCGCGGAACTCACCGAGAAGCTCACCGTAAACGCGGACTACAACCTGGTCTTCACCCAGAACGGGATCGCCTGCACGACCGCCTCGCTCATCGCGGCGACGCAGGGACGCGCGACACTGGCGGAGATCACCGACGACGACGTCCCGGCGATCCGCGACGCTCATCTGCTCCTGGCCAAGTACAACTCGTGGCAGCCGGGGGTGTTCGCCCTGTCGGGCTGGGATCTCACGGGCTCCCTGACGCTTCCCGCCGACGACGTGCGTCATCTCATCGCGTCGGGCGACACGCGGTGGATAGAGCGTGGAGCGCACGACCTGCTCGATGTCGCACCGGATGCCAGCGGTTCCGCCTCGGGGATGCCGCGCGCCCGCTCCCTGTACGGCTCGTTGACCGCACAGCAGAACGACTCCTCGTCGTTCCTCTCCGGTCTGCGCGACGTGTTGAGGATCCGTACCGAGAACGGGATCGCGGTGGCATCCCAGGTGGACATCCCGCAGGTCGGTCACCCGAGCATGCTGGTCATGGTCCACCGTCTCGACGGGGGAGACCGTCGCCGCGAGGACGCTCCCTTGCAGATCACGGTTCTCAACTTCTCGGGTGAGACGATCGAGGGAACGGTACGGTCCGAGTGGCTGGTGCCCCAGAGCACGGCTGTCGACGCCGCCACGGGCGATGTCGTCGGTCGCGTCGACGAGCTACAGAGCTTCGCCCTCGAGCTCGCGCCCTACGCAGGACTCTTCCTGGTGATGGAGGATGCTCCCGCAGAGTGAGGATGCCGCCGGGAACGATGTCGGAGGCGACGTCTACGGTGAGGCCATGGCCTCCATCGTTTGCGTCGCCTCCGGCTGCGCGTCACCCGTCGAGGACGGGGCTCCGCTCGACCTCTGCGGTTGGCATCTCGCTGTGGCGGCGGACTGGGCGGGTTCACGCGATGGCGTCACCGACGTGCTGCCGTCGCCGTGCCGCCTCTGCGGCTCCCGGCTCGGTGTCCGGTGGCCGAGCGGATGGCTCTGCGCCGTCTGCGAATGGCGTGTCGGTGATGCGGTGGACGATGAGCTCCCCGCCCCACGCGTCGACGTCGTCTACTACCTCCGTTTCGAGGACCGGGTCAAGATCGGCACGACCTCGCAGCCTCGACATCGATTGCGAGCGATCTGGCACAACCAGCTGCTCGCGTTCGAGCGCGGCGACCGCCAGGTGGAACGTCGCAGGCACGAGCGGTTCGCGGACGAGCGTTTCGCGCGGACGGAGTGGTTCCGGCTGAGCGATGCCCTCTCATCTCACATCGACGAGCTGCGCGCCGGCGTCGACGACCCGTGGTCGCTGTTCGCACGGTGGGTGAGCGAAGCCACCGCGCGCCGCTGAGCGGTGGAACAGCATCGCCGGCGACCCGCCGTGCCGTCAGGAGGCGCGCGCGGGGTCGATGTGCGCGCTATGGTCAGGGCCATGCCGGGCACGTCACTCACCGAGCGACTCGGGATCCACCGAAGCATCCTCTCCAATCAGGCGCTTCTTCTTGCGGCGACCCTTCTCCTGGTGGTCTCGTCCTCGGTGCTCGGCCAGGTGCGCGACGTCGGGCTCTTCACCGTCTGCGTAACGGTGATCTTCGGGGGAGCCATCCTCGCGATCCTCGCCCCGTGGCGATCGCTGCCCTCGTGGGCTCTCGGGCTCGTGCCGGTCATCGACATGATCGCGATCGCCGCCCTGCGTGAGAGTGCTCCCCTCGCCGGTGTCGGTCTGCTCTGGGCCTTCCCCGCCATCTGGATCGGATCGACCTTCGGGGTCGGGGGAGTCGTCGCCGTTCTCATCGGCGTCTCCGCGATCGTTCTGTTCCAGCTCGTCAACGACGACGAACAACGCCTTACAGCGGCGACGTTCGTCTTGCCCTTCTCCGTCGTGGCGCTGTCGGCCCTGGCACACGCGACGGCGCGTCGGGCACGAGCGCAACGCGCCCTGCTCGAGAAGCAGTCGGCCGAGCTTCGTCGCTCCGTCGAGCGGGCGCGGCGGCAGGAAGACCTCGTCACCGAGGTGCTCGACGCCGTGGACTTCGGTGTCATCCGCGTCACCCGCGAGGGCGACCTCGCCGTGACGAACGAAGCTCACGCTCGGCTGCAAGCCACCGTGGACGTTCTGGGCGAGCCGATCGCGGCCTACGCTGCGGACGGCACCACCCCTGTCCCGCCGAACGAGACCCCCCTGGCCCGAGCGCGCGCCGGAGAACTGTTCGAGGGCGAGCTCGTCTGGTTCGGTGCGCCGGGACAGGACCGGCGTGCGTTGAGCGTCACGGCGCGACGACTGTCCTCGGGGACGGACGCGGATGAGAGCACGATCGTGGTCTCACGGGACGTGACGGCCGAGGAGCAGGCGCTGCGAGCGCGCGACGATCTCGTCGCCAGCGTCTCGCACGAACTCCGTACCCCGCTCACCTCGATCATCGGCTACCTCGATCTCGCTCTCGACGACCCCGGTATCGACGCGGAAACGCGCGATCGTCTGGAGGTCGCTGAGCGCAACGCCACGCGTTTGAGGGAGCTGGTCGCCGACATCCTGGCGATGTCCGCCTCCTCTCGCCAAGGTGCGGAGTTCGATCTCATTCCCGTGGACACCGACATCGCGACGATCGTTCGTGCGGCGGTGGAGTCCCAGCAGCCACGCGCGGCGGATCATGGCATCCGGATCGATTCGTCCGGGGTGAGACCCGGGATCGCGCACGTCGATCCGCGACGCTTGCGTCAGGTCGTCGACAACCTCTTGTCGAACGCCATCAAGTACAACGTCCGCGGAGGGACGGTTACGGTCGCCGTGGAAATCGGCGCCACGTCCGTGCAGATCGCGGTCGCCGATGACGGGCCGGGAATCTCGCGGTCCGAGCAGGGGAGAGTCTTCGATCGCTTCTTCCGCGGCGATGCAGTGCGGAACTCGTCCACTCACGGCAGCGGGCTGGGGCTGGCGATCAGCCGCGACATCGTCCGCGCGCATGGAGGCGAGATCACGGTGAGCTCGGCCCTCGGCAGCGGCTCGACCTTCATCGTGCGCCTGCCGCGCAAGCAGGGGAGCGCGACATGTTCCTCGATTCGGTGACTCTCCAAGTCGCTGCATTCCTCGTCATCCTCATCTCGGCGGTGATGTACGTCCTGGACACGCTCATGCTGAAAGACGGCAGCCCGGGCAGGTACTGGTCGGCCGCCTACCTGAGCGGCTGTCTCTCGGCCCTGTGCTACCTCATCGGGCTCGTCCTGCCCGGCGCATACATCGCCGTCGCGATCGGCAACGGGGTGTTCGTCGGGGCCACGGGGTTCATCTGGCTGGGTTGTCTTTCGTTCAACGGGCGGCCGATGCGCGTGCCCGTGATCGTCTGGGCTGCGGCGGTCGTGGCGGTGGCGGTCGCCGCCCTCGCGGCGGGTCCGGATGGGGGAACCTGGGCCGGCTCGGTGCCGTTCTTCCTGGGGAATGCGCTGTTCGGTGCGCTCGGTGCCATCGAGACCCGGCGCGGGGCCGTCCGTGGACGGTGGAGCGCCGGGGGACTGACCGTGATCATGGCGATCGAGTCGGTCTGGTTCGCGGCGCGGGCCGTGGTCTTCATCGCTCTCGGACCGGACAGTGCCCTTTTCCGTGCCGTCTTCGACACGCGCGTGGCGTCGCTCCTAACCATCGTCCTCGTCGTCGCGGCCGTCATCGTGACATCGACCCTGCGGTCGAGCGAATCGGCCTTCCGCGGTCATGTCGCCGCTCGAAACCTGACGGTCGACGGTGACGGCATCCTGTTCCGCGATTCGTTCCGCGGGGCCTTGGGCATCCTGCTGACGCGGGCGCGTGCGGCGGAGGAGGATCCGTGCGTCGTCTGCCTGCGAATCGACGACCTCCGGCGCGTGGCCATGGCGTTCGGCCCCGAAGAAGCGGACGCCATTCTCCGCGCGTTTCGCGCGGCCGCCCGACGGCATGCTCCGACGATGGCCCTGGTTGGGGAGACGGACACGACCGGGATCACGGTGGCTTTCATCACGACGAGCGTCACCGACGTGAGCCGCGTTGCACGGTCGCTTCGCGATCGCGTCGTGGCCGATGTCGCGGCTCTCCAGACATCCGTCGCTCCCGTCGTGGGTGCGGGCGTCGCCCTCGCCGGCCAGGTCGGATTCGACGCCGAGCGGCTCATCGAAGCGGCGGATGCGGCGGCAGCGGAGGCGGTCCTGACGGGGCGGCAGCCGTTCGGGCTCGCCTGAGAGTCAATCGCCTTCGACGAGCATCCGCACGCGTTCGCGGAGCTCGCGAGGACGGAACGGCTTGGTGAGGTAATCGTCCGCGCCGGCGTCGCGGCCCTCCCGCTCCTCCGTCTCGTCGGCCCGGGCGCTCACCATGAGAATGCGCGTGTTGCTGAATCCACGGATGCGCCGCGCCGTTTCGAAGCCGTCAATACCCGGCATGCTGACGTCGAGGGTCGTCACCGCGGGGTCGTGACGAGCGACCAGCTCGATGCCGTCCAAGCCGCTGGACGCCGCGTGCACCACGTACCCCGCCTGCTCGAGGACAGCGACGACCAGCGACCGGATATCGGCATCATCTTCGATGACGACCGCGAGCATCGAGTTCGGCATGATCGGACTTCCGCGGGGTGGGGCGAGAAAGCCACTGCGCGGCTCCCCTCGAAATGCTAGACCACCGTTCGTGCTCGGCGGGTGTGTGGCATCCTCGACAGGTGCCCCTCCTCGCTCTCACCGGCGGCATCGCGTCGGGAAAATCGACCGTCGCCGCCATGCTCCGAGACCGCGGAGCTGTCGTCGTGGATGCCGACGCCATCGTGCGCGACGTGCAGGCCCCCGGGTCGCCCGTTCTCGCGTCGATCGTCGACGAGTTCGGCTCCGCCGTCCTGTCGGCCGACGGACAGCTCGACCGGCCGGCTCTGGGGGCGCTCGTGTTCGGTCATCCCGAGCGCCTCGCGGCACTGAACACGCTCGTCCACCCCGCTGTCCGACGCGAGTCGGAGCGGAGGTTCCGCGACGCTCTGGCGGCGGATCCTGCGGCGGTCGTCGTCTACGACGTCCCGCTGCTCGCCGAAGCGCGCGGCGGCGACTCGTGGGACCTGGTGGTCGTGACGCACGCGCCCGAGGAGCTTCGCGTCCGACGCCTCGTCGAGAATCGCGGGCTGAGCGAGGACGACGCCCGGGCGAGGATCAGGTCTCAGGTATCCGATGAGGATCGACTCGCGCTCGCGGATGTCGTGATCGACACGACCGCGGATGTGGCGGACACCCGGCGTCAGGTCGACGACCTCTGGCAGCGGATCGTGCCCTCGCACTGACGGCGTTCGTGGTGGGCGAACGCAAGCCGCCCCCGATGTCGGAGGCCCCGCCTACGCTGGAATCATGCAGGCCACGCGATCCGTTCGTCCCTTCGAGGTCATCAGCGAGTACAGCCCCTCCGGCGACCAGCCGCAGGCGATCGCCGACCTCGCCGCGCGCATCAACGCCGGTGAGACCGACGTCGTGCTCCTCGGCGCCACCGGCACCGGCAAGTCCGCTACGACCGCCTGGCTGGTGGAGCAGGTCCAGCGTCCGACACTCGTCCTGGCGCACAACAAGACCCTCGCGGCGCAGTTGGCGAACGAATTCCGCGAGCTTCTGCCGAACAACGCGGTCGAGTACTTCGTCTCGTACTACGACTACTACCAGCCAGAGGCGTACGTCCCCCAGACCGATACGTTCATCGAGAAGGACTCGTCGATCAACGCCGAGGTCGAGCGCCTGCGTCACTCGACGACGAATTCGCTCCTGTCGCGCCGCGACGTGGTGGTCGTGTCGACGGTGTCGTGCATCTACGGCCTGGGTGCGCCCGAAGAGTATCTGCGCGCGATGGTGGCTCTGCAGGTGGGGGAGCGTTACGACCGCGACGCGCTCATCCGCAAGTTCATCTCGATGCAGTACAACCGCAACGACGTCGATTTCTCGCGAGGCAATTTCCGCGTGCGCGGCGACACGATCGAGATCATCCCGGTGTACGAGGAGTACGCCATCCGTATCGAGATGTTCGGCGACGAGATCGAGGCGCTCTACACGCTGCACCCGCTGACGGGCGACGTCATCGAGAAGATGGATTCCGTCCCGATCTTCCCTGCGTCTCACTACGTCGCCGGCACGGAGACGGTCCAGCGCGCGATCGGCACCATCGAGCACGAGCTCGAAGAGCGTCTGAAAGAGTTCGAGTCGCAGGGCAAGCTGCTGGAGGCGCAGCGACTGCGCATGCGCACGACCTTCGACCTCGAGATGCTGCAGCAGCTCGGCTTCTGCTCCGGTATCGAGAACTACTCGCGGCACATGGACGGCCGCGTGGCGGGCGAGCCGCCGCACACGCTGCTCGACTTCTTCCCCGACGACTTCCTGCTCGTGATCGATGAGTCCCACGTGACGGTTCCCCAAATCGGTGCCATGTACGAGGGCGACGCGTCCCGGAAGCGCACCCTCGTCGAGCACGGGTTCCGGCTCCCGAGCGCGATGGACAATCGGCCCCTCCGCTGGGACGAGTTCAAAGAGCGCGTCGGACAGACCGTCTACCTCTCGGCGACGCCGGGGCGCTATGAGATGGGAATCGCCGACGGGGTGGTCGAGCAGATCATCCGACCGACCGGCCTCGTCGACCCCGAGATCATCGTCAAGCCGTCGAAGGGACAGATCGACGATCTCCTCGAAGAGATCCGTGTCCGGGTCGAACGAGACGAGCGCATCCTCGTCACGACACTGACGAAGAAGATGGCTGAGGAGCTCACCGACTTCCTCGGCGAGCACGGTGTCCGCGTCCGGTACCTGCACTCCGATGTCGACACCCTCCGCCGCGTGGAGCTTCTCACCGAGCTCCGCGCCGGTGTGTACGACGTGCTCGTCGGCATCAACCTCCTCCGTGAGGGTCTCGACCTTCCCGAGGTCTCGCTCGTCGCGATCCTCGACGCCGACAAGGAAGGCTTCCTGCGCAGCGGAACGTCGCTCATCCAGACCATCGGGCGCGCGGCCCGCAATGTGTCGGGCGAGGTGCACATGTACGCCGATAAGATCACCGATTCGATGCGCAACGCGATCGACGAAACCGAGCGCCGCCGCGAGAAGCAGATCGCCTACAACAAAGAGCACGGGATCGATCCCCAGCCTCTGCGCAAGAAGATCGCCGACATCACCGAGGTCCTGAACCGTGAGGCGACCGACACCAAGAAGCTCCTGTCGCGCAACGACAAGGGCGCCAAGGGCAAGTCGCCGACGCCGCAGCTCCGACGCACGGGTATCGCCGCCGAAGGGGCGGATCAGCTCGAGTCCACGATCGCTGACCTGACGCAGCAGATGCTCGCCGCCGCCGCCGAGCTGAAGTTCGAGCTTGCCGGGCGGCTGCGTGACGAGGTGCAGGATCTCAAGAAGGAGCTCCGAGCGATGGAGCGGGCCGGACACGCCTGATCCGGAGGATCGGTATGCAGCAGCGCATGACCCTCGTGACGCTCGGCGTCGGCGACCTCGACCGGGCCATCTCCTTCTACTCGCATCTCGGGTGGGCGCCGCACGAGACGTCGGTCGAGGGCGAGGTGGCGTTCTTCGACCTCGGGGGAATGATGCTCGCCCTGTGGGATCGGAGGAAGCTCGCCGACGACTCCGGTGTTCCGGACGGAGGAGGTTGGGGCGGCGTGACGCTCGCGCACAACGTCCGCGCCAGCGAAGAGGTCGATGCGATCCTCGGAGCTGCGGTCGCGGTGGGGGCGAGGCTCGCCCGGGCGGGGGCGGCGACACCCTGGGGCGGTTACTCCGGGGTCTTCGTCGACCCCGACGGCCATCCGTGGGAGGTTGCCGTCAACCCCGGCTGGCCGCTCGATGAGGACGGTCGTCCCCGGCTCTGACCAGCGGCTGTCGAGCGGCCGGTGCTCTGCCGACCCGCGAACCCCTCAAGGGCAGTGGAGGAGGGGCTTCGGCCCGGTCCGATCGACGGAGTGCTCCGCCATGGCGTGTCCGCAGAGCGGGCAGGGACGTCCGCTGCGGACAGGCTCCGGGTCGGTGTCGTAGGGGCCAACGGATGCCGGACCGGCAACGCGGATCAGGCGAGAGTTGATGTACTGGTACCAGCCGCCGGCTTCGCGCACGCGGTCGCGCAACGGCGGCCGATCGGCATCCTTTCGTGTCATGATTATTAGTGTACTAACTATTTTGAGAGAGGGCGCATGGACGATCTGCTCAAGCTGGAGAATCAGGTGTGCTTCGCGCTGGTCACCGCTGCGCGCAACGTGGTGTCGATCTATCGCCCGGTGCTCGAGCCCCTGGGCCTGACGCACCCCCAGTACCTCGTGATGCTGGCACTGTGGGAGGAGGCTCCGCGATCGCTCGGCGCCCTGGCGGCGGAGCTGGCGATGGAACCGGCCACCCTGTCGCCGTTGGTGAAGCGCCTGGAGGCGCAAGGGCGGGTGGTACGCACCCGCCGTGCCGACGACGAGCGGATGCTCGACATCGCCCTCACGGAGGAGGGTGCGGCGCTGCGCGCCGCGGCGCTCGAGGTGCCCGGAAAGATCATGGCGCGCGTCGGCATCGACGAACACGCGCTCGTTGCTCTCCGTGACGGGCTGGCGCCATTCGCCGGTCGGCCCCGCGACTGACATCGATCTCGAGGGGCCCGCCAGGGCGAGAACCTTCGCACATCCGTGCGCCCCGGGCGAACCCGGGACCGATGTCGGAGGCCCGACCTAGACTTAACAGGTGCCCATCGTTCCCGTCGTACCCGCCCCGTCCTCGGCCCCTTCCGGCTCCAGCGGAAAGCTCAGCGTCCGTGGCGCTCGCGTCCACAACCTGAAGGACGTCGACCTCGACATCCCCCGTGATTCGCTCGTCGTCTTCACCGGCCTTTCGGGTTCGGGCAAGTCGAGCCTCGCGTTCGACACGATCTTCGCCGAGGGCCAGCGTCGCTACGTCGAGTCGCTGAGCGCGTACGCGCGCCAGTTCCTCGGACAGGTCGATCGCCCCGACGTCGACTTCATCGAAGGGCTCAGCCCCGCAGTCTCGATCGACCAGAAGTCGACCAACCGCAACCCCCGGTCGACGGTCGGCACGATCACCGAGATCCACGACTACATGCGCCTCCTGTGGGCGCGCATCGGTGTGCCGCACTGTCCCGAGTGCGGTGCGCGGATCCAGCGGCAGACCGTCCAGCAGATCGCCGACCAGCTCATGGAACTGCCGGAGCGCACTCGCTATCAGATCGTCGCTCCCGTCGTGACGCAGAAGAAGGGCGAGTTCGTCGACCTGTTCAAGGAGCTGAGCGCGAAGGGCTACGCGCGCGCCGTGGTCGACGGCGAGCTCGTCCAGCTCTCCGAGCCGCCCACGCTGAAGAAGAGCTACAAGCACGACATCGCCGTGGTGGTCGACCGGCTGGTGGCATCCGGTGACAACCTCAGCCGGGTGACCGACTCGGTCGAGACCGCCATGGGCCTTGCCGGCGGCATCATGCAGGTGAACTTCGTCGACGAAGAGGGCGACGACGCCTGGCAGTCGTTCTCCGAGAAGCTCGCGTGTCCGAACGGGCACCCGCTGCAGCTCACCGAGATCGAGCCGCGTACCTTCTCATTCAACGCTCCGTTCGGCGCGTGTCCCGTGTGCTCGGGCCTCGGCACGCGCATGTCGGTCGATGTCGACCTGATGCTGGGCGACGAAGAGCTGTCGATCCGCGACGGTGCGATCCTGCCGTGGACCACGCAGGGCAAGGGCCTGTTCCAGTACTACGAGCGGCTGCTCGAGGGTCTCGCCCGCGACCTGGACTTCTCGCTCGACACTCCGTGGAAAGACCTCTCGCACGACGTGCAGCAGGCGGTGCTGCGCGGAGAGAACTACAAGGTCACGGTCAAGTGGAAGAACCGCTACGGCCGCGAGATGCGTTACTCGTCCGGCTTCGAGGGCGTCGTCCCCTACATCGAGCGTCAGTATCTCCAGGCCGAGTCCGACGCGCAGCGCCAGCGGTGGTCGGAGTACCTTCGCGAGGTGCCGTGTGCGGTGTGCGACGGCGACCGCCTGAAGCCCGAGGTGCTCGCGGTGCTCGTCGACAACACGTCGATCGCGGCAGCGTCGCGTATGAGCCTGGCCGACGCGCGCGAGTTCTTCTCGAAGCTTACGCTGACCGACCGCGAGGCGACCATCGCCGCGGCGGTGCTGCGCGAGATCCGCGCGCGCCTCGACTTCCTGCTGCAGGTAGGCCTCAACTACCTCAGCCTCGGTCGCGCCGCCGGCACCCTGTCGGGCGGTGAGGCGCAGCGCATCCGCCTCGCCACGCAGATCGGCTCCGGCTTGACCGGCGTGCTCTACGTGCTCGACGAGCCCTCGATCGGTCTGCACCAGCGTGACAACCGTCGCCTCATCCAGACGCTCGAGACCTTGCGCGACCTCGGCAACACGCTGATCGTCGTCGAGCACGACGAAGAGACCATCCACGCGGCCGACTGGGTCGTCGACATCGGCCCTCGGGCCGGGGTCGATGGAGGAAACGTCGTGCATTCCGGGCCGCTCGCCGAGCTCCTGGACGACGAGCGGTCCCTCACCGGCGCGTACCTCTCGGGCCGCCGCGCGATCGAGGCGCCGAAGAAGCGGCGCAAGATCGACAAGAAGCGTCAGGTCACCGTCGTGGGTGCCCGCGAGAACAACCTGCAGAACGTCACGGTCGACTTCCCCCTTGGGGTGCTGACGTCGGTGACCGGCGTGAGCGGTTCCGGCAAATCGACGCTGGTGAACGGCATCCTGTACGAGGTCCTCGCCTCAAAGCTCAACGGGGCACGCCGCGTACCGGGTAAGCACACCCGCGTCACGGGTCTCGACAACCTCGACAAGGTCGTTCACGTCGACCAGGCGCCGATCGGTCGCACCCCGCGCTCGAACCCGGCCACCTATACGGGTGTGTTCGACCGTATCCGGAGCCTGTTCGCCGAGACGCCCGAGGCGAAGGTGCGCGGCTATCAGGCCGGGCGCTTCAGCTTCAACGTCAAGGGCGGTCGCTGCGAGGCCTGTTCGGGTGACGGCACGCTGAAGATCGAGATGAACTTCCTTCCCGACGTCTACGTCGACTGCGAGGTGTGCCACGGCAAGCGGTACAACCGCGACACGCTCTCGGTGCACTACAAGGGCAAGAACATCGCCGAGGTGCTCGAGATGCCGATCTCGGAGGCCGCGGAGTTCTTCGAGCCCATCCAGGCGATCCACCGTTACCTCAAGACCCTCGTCGACGTCGGCCTGGGGTACGTGCGTCTGGGACAGTCGGCGACGACGCTGTCGGGCGGCGAGGCGCAGCGCGTCAAGCTCGCCACCGAACTCCAGCGTCGCAGCAACGGGCGATCGATCTACGTGCTCGACGAGCCGACCACGGGTCTGCACTTCGAAGACGTCTCGCTGCTGTTGAAGGTGTTGAACGGACTCGTCGACAAGGGCAACACGGTCATCGTCATCGAGCACAACCTCGACGTCATCAAGAGCAGCGACTGGGTGATCGATCTCGGTCCCGAGGGCGGTGCAGGCGGAGGCACGATCGTCGCGACCGGCACGCCCGAGCAGGTCGCCAAGGTCGAGGCGAGTCACACGGGGGCCTTCCTGGCCGAGCTCCTCGAGACCGGACGCACGGGCACGCAGCGCAACACGGCGGCGCCGGCCGACCGCGCCCGGGAGCCGGAGCTGGCCGGCCAGGGGGCCTGAGCCGTGGCATCCCGAGAACGGGTGTCGCACCTGCCGTACCGGCCGAAGCCGGGCGAGATCCCCACGAACCCGGGGGTCTACCGATTCCGCGATGCCGAGGGGAGAGTGCTCTACGTCGGCAAGGCCAAGAACCTCCGGGCGCGCCTGTCGAACTACTTCGCCCCCCTGCATTCGCTGCACGAGCGCACGCGCCGCATGGTGACCACCGCGGCGAGCGTGGAGTGGACGGTCGTCCCGAGCGACGTCGACTCGCTCCAGCTCGAGTACATGTGGATCAAGGAGTTCGATCCGCCGTTCAACGTGAGGTACAAGGACGACAAGTCGTACCCCTACATGGCGATCACCCTCGCCGATGAGGCCCCTCGCGTCATCGTGACGCGCAATCACAAGATCCGCGGGGCCAAGTACTTCGGGCCGTACCCGAAGGTGTGGGCCGTCCACGACACCATCGACCTGATGATCAAGGTCTTCCCGATCCGCACGTGCAGCGACTCGTCGTACAAGAAGGCGATGCAGTCGGGACGGCCGTGCTTCCCCGGGCAGATCGGGCGTTGCGGCGGACCCTGCTCGATGAAGGTGACGATCGAAGAGCACCGCGCGATCGTCGACGACTTCGTCGCCTTCATGTCGGGCGGCGATCAGCGCTTCGCCAAGCAGCTGACCGCCCGCATGAAGGAGGCGTCCGCGGCGATGGACTACGAGTCGGCCGCTCTGTACCGCGACCGCCTGCAGGCAATCGAGGCCGTGCTCGGCAAGAGTGCCCTCGTGCTGGCATCCGACACCGACGCCGACCTGTTCGGTATCGCCGAGGACGAGCTCGCGGCGACCGTGCAGCACTTCGTCGTCCGGGGAGGCCGCGTGCGCGGCGTCCGCGCGACGACGATCGAGAAAGAGATCGACATCTCGGGTGCCGACCTCGTCGACCAGGTGCTGCAGCGCACCTATGGAGATGCGGATGCCACCGACATCCCGCGCCAAGTGCTCGTGCCCGAGCTGCCCGACGATGCCCCGCAGCTCGAGGCGTGGCTCCGGGAGCGTCGTGGTCGCCCGGTCACGCTGCAGGTCGCGCAGCGCGGACGCAAGGCCGAGCTCCTGAAGACCGCGACGCTGAACGCGCAGCAGGCGCTCATGCTGCACAAGACCCGGCGGACCAGTGACTACGTGGCTCGATCGCAGGCCCTCACCGACCTCCAGGAGGCGCTCGGGCTCACCGAGGCGCCGCTGCGCATCGAGTGCTTCGACGTCTCGCACCTCTCCGGCACGAATGTCGTGGCATCCATGGTCGTGTTCGAGGACGGCCTCCCGCGCAAGGATCAGTACCGGTCCTTCGGGGTGGCAGAGACGACGGACGACACCGATTCGATGTACCAGGTGCTCAGCCGACGGCTCGCCTACCTCGACCGGCCCGAAGAGAACGAGCCCGAGACGATCGGGGGAGCGATCGTCGCCGCTCCGGACTCTGCGGAAGCGACCGCCGACGGCGAGGTGGTCACGGCGCGCAAGCGACCGCGCTTCGCTTATCGGCCCCAGCTGCTGGTGGTCGACGGCGGGCAGCCGCAGGTCGCCGCCGCCGCACGGGCGCTCGCCGATGCGGGACACGAAGAGATCGCGCTCTGCGGCATCGCGAAACGCCTCGAAGAGGTCTGGCTGCCCGGGGAGGAGTACCCGGTGATCCTGCCGCGCACGTCGGAGGCGCTGTACCTGCTGCAGCGCCTGCGCGACGAGGCGCACCGGTTCGCCATCGTCCACCAGCGCAAACGGCGTAAGCGCGACATCACGAGCGTGCTGGCCGAGGTCCCCGGTCTCGGCGACATCAGGATCAAGGCACTGCTTCGGCATTTCGGCTCGGTCACGGCTCTCAAGAACGCCACGCCCGACGAGATCACGGCGCTTCCCGGTATCGGTCCGGCTCTGGCCGAGGCGATCCACGCGCACCTGTCTCGATAGGCTGGATACGACGACGGGAGGCGACCGCGATGGAACCGGGGCGTGACGAACCAGGGGACGTGCTGATCGTCACGGGCATGTCGGGAGCCGGTCGCTCGACCGTGGCGAACGCCCTCGAAGACCTCGACTGGTACGTCGTCGACAACCTCCCCCCGCAGATGCTGCGCCCTCTGCTCGAGCTTGCAGAATTGGCCGGTGGGGCCGTGCCGAAGGTCGCGGTGGTGGTGGATGTGCGCGGGCGCACGCTGTTCAGTGACCTGCCCGAAGCGCTGCGGTCGTTGCAGGCCGGTCGTCAAGTGCGGCTGGTGTTCCTCGACGCCTCCGATGCGGTGCTCGTCCGGCGGTTCGAAGCCGTCCGCCGTCCGCACCCGCTGCAGGGGGAGGGGACGATCCTCGACGGTATCCGCCGCGAACGCGACCGCCTCGCCCCGGTACGGGAAGCGGCCGACATCGTCATCGACACGTCGATGTTCAATGTGCACCAGCTGTCTCTGCGCGCGGTGCAACTCTTCGGTGAAGAGGGAGCGGCGCGTCACACCGTGACGCTGATGAGCTTCGGTTTCAAGTACGGGCTGCCGCCCGACGTCGATCTGGTCGCGGACATGAGGTTCCTGCCGAACCCGTTCTGGAACGAGGAGCTGCGCCCGCTCACGGGAGAAGATCCCGCCGTGCGGGCGAACGTCCTGGGGCAGGAGGGAGCCACGGAATTCCTCGAGGCGTATGCGGCGGCGCTGCGCCCGGTGCTCGAGGGATACCAGCGCGAGAACAAGCGCCACTCGGTCGTGGCCATCGGGTGCACGGGCGGGAAGCACCGGTCGGTGGTCATGTCCCGTGAGCTGGCTGAGCGTTTGGAGGAGATCCCGGGGGTGGCCGTTCGCGTGGCTCACCGCGACCTCGGCCGCGAGTAGGCTGTACCCTCGTCCCCCGCCCCCACCCCCCCCCGAACCGAGGAGTACCGTGCCGCTGACCGCCGACGTGAAGGCCGAGCTCATCACCGTCCGCGACCCGCGCCCCACCGCGCGCGTCGCGGAGCTCACGGCCATCCTGCGCTTCTCCGGCGGACTGCACTCCATCGCCAATCGCGTCGCGGTGGAGGCCGAGCTCGACTCCGATGTCCTCGCCCGCCGCGTCGCCCGCGACCTCGTCGAGCTGTACGGCGTCCGTCCCGAACTTCACCACGTGCAGGGATCCGGCGGGCGCACGGGCGGCTACTACGCGGTGCGCGTCATCGAGGCGGGCGAGACGCTCGCGCGCCAGACCGGCCTCCTCGACCAGCGCCGTCGTCCCGTTCGCGGACTCCCGAACAAGCTCACGACCGGATCGCGCCCCGACCTGAGCGCGATCTGGCGCGGCGCCTTCCTCGCGAGCGGCTCGCTGAGCGATCCCGGCCGCTCCGCAGCGCTCGAGATCTCGTGCCCCTCGTCCGAGGCGGCGATGGCGCTCGTCGGTGCGGGTCACCGCATCGGCATCCCCGCGAAGGCTCGCGAGGTGCGCGGAGTCCCGCGCGTCGTCGTCCGCGACGGCGAGGCGATCCGCGGTGCGCTCTACGAGATGGGCGCTCGTCGCACGGCGGGGGAGTGGGATCAGATGCGCCAGCGCCGCGAGGTGCGCGCGGGCGTCAACCGTCTTGTGAACTTCGACGACGCCAACCTCCGTCGCTCCGCGCAAGCCGCGGTGGCCGCCTGTGCCCGCGTCGAGCGCGCCCTCGAGATCCTCGGTGACGAGGTGCCCGAGCACCTCCAGCAGGCGGGTGAGCTCCGCCTCGCTCACCGCGACGCGAGCCTCGACGAGCTCGGTCACCACGCCGATCCGCCCCTGACGAAGGACGCCGTCGCCGGCCGCATCCGCCGCCTGCTGGCCATGGCCGACAAGAAGGCCGAAGTCGAGGGCATTCCCGGCACCGAAGCCGCTGTTCCCGTCGGCATCGAGGGCTGAGCGCGCGTCGAGTTCTCGCGGCACGCAGGGCGTCGGATGCCACGCCTCCGGCATCCGTCATCATCCGCGTTGCGGTCGTGCGACGCGCCCGGGAGACCTATCTTCCGTCATGCGGGGAAGCAACCCCGTGGGTGCGGCGTTACCCGTCACTAGGATGAAAAAGTCACCCTCGCTGCACGCCGTTTCTCGCGTTGAGGCGTCCGTGCGGCGACCGATCCGGAAGTAGAGACCATGGCGAAGTACACACTGCCCGAACTCCCCTACGACTACGCCGCGCTGGAGCCGCACATCAGTGCGACGATCATGGAGCTGCACTACAGCAAGCACCACCAGACGTACGTGAACGGCGCGAACGCCACCCTCGACCTGCTCGCGGAAGCGCGTGAGAAGGGCGACTTCGCCAACATCAACCGCCTGCAGAAGGATCTCGCCTTCAACCTCGGCGGCCACACGAACCACTCGATCTTCTGGACGAACCTCTCGCCCAACGGCGGCGACAAGCCGACCGGCGACCTCGAGGCCGCGATCGACGACCAGTTCGGTTCGTTCGACGCCTTCCGGGCGCAGTTCACGGCCGCGGCCCTCGGCGTGCAGGGTTCGGGCTGGGCGGGTCTGTTCTGGGACTCGATCGGCCAGAACCTGCTCATCCAGCAGTTCTTCGACCAGCAGGGCCAGATCGTCGCCGGCACCGTGCCGCTGCTGCTGCTCGACGTCTGGGAGCACGCCTACTACCTCGACTACAAGAACGTCCGCGCCGACTACGTGAAGGCGTTCTGGAACATCGCGAACTGGGCCGACGCTCAGGAGCGCTTCGCCGCTGCCCGTGAGAAGACCACGGGTCTGCTGGTACTGTCGTAAACGGTGCGGGCGTCCCGGTGGGACACCCCACCGGGACGCCGTTGTCCGCTAGCGAACACCGCAATCACGCGCTTCTCGCGCACAACTGATTCAGGAGATATTCCGTGACCGTCAAGATCGGAATCAACGGCTTCGGCCGTATCGGACGCAACTACCTCCGCGCGGCTCTCGCGCAGGGTGCCGACCTCGAAATCGTGGCGGTGAACGACCTCACCGACAACAAGACCCTCGCGCACCTCCTCAAGTACGACTCCGTGGGCGGCGTTCTCGCCGAGGACGTCTCGTACACCGAAGACTCCATCACCGTCGGCGACAAGACCATCAAGGTCTTCGAAGAGCGCGACCCCGCCAACCTCCCCTGGGGCGAGCTCGGTGTCGACATCGTCATCGAGTCGACCGGTCGCTTCACCAAGGCGGAAGACGCCAAGAAGCACGTCGCCGGTGGCGCCAAGAAGGTCCTCATCTCGGCTCCGGCCACGGGTGACGACGCCACGATCGTCATGGGTGTGAACGAAGAGACGTACAACCCCGAGACCGACGTCATCATCTCGAACGCCTCGTGCACCACGAACTGCCTCGCCCCGCTGGCGAAGGTATTCAACGACGCCTTCGGCATCGAGCGTGGCTTCATGATGACCGCTCACGCGTACACCGCCGACCAGAACCTGCAGGACGGTCCGCACAGCGACCTCCGTCGTGCCCGCGGCGCCGCGATCAACATCGTCCCCGCCTCGACCGGTGCGGCCAAGGCCATCGGCCTCGTGCTCCCCGAGCTCAACGGCAAGCTCAGCGGCTCGTCGTACCGCGTTCCGGTCCCCACCGGCTCGATCGTCGACCTCACCATCGTCACGCCCACCGAGGGCCTGACCGCCGACCAGATCAACGCCGTGTACAAGCAGGCCGCTGCCGAGGGTCGCCTCAACGGCATCCTGCAGTACACCGAGGACCCGATCGTCTCGAGCGACATCCAGGGCAACCCGCACTCGTCGATCTTCGACGCGGAGCTGACCAACGTCAGCGGCAACCTCGTCAAGGTGTCGTCGTGGTACGACAACGAGTGGGGCTACTCGAACCGCCTCGTCGACCTCACCGAGTACGTCGCCGAGCGCCTGTAACCCTTCATGGCTCTGCGCACCCTCGATTCGCTGGGGTCGCTCGCCGGCACGCGCGTCATCGTCCGTTGTGACCTGAACGTTCCTCTCAAGGACGGCGTCATCACGGACGATGGCCGCGTGCGGGCGTCGCTGCCGACTCTCAACGCACTGATCAACGCCGGCGCGCGTGTGGTCGTGTGCTCGCACCTGGGCCGTCCCGACGGCGCGCCCGACCCGAAGTACTCGCTCGAGCCGGTCGCGCAGCGCCTCTCCGAGCTGCTCGGCCAGCCCGTCGCGTTCGCACGCGACACGGTGGGCGAGTCGGCTCAGGATGCCGTGGCCGCTCTGGAGAACGGTGAGGTCGCCGTCATCGAGAACCTCCGCTTCAACGCGGGGGAGACCTCGAAGGACGAGACCGAACGCCAGGCGTTCGCCCGGGAGCTCGCCCGTCTCGGCGACGCTCTCGTGTCGGACGGCTTCGGTGTCGTGCACCGCAAGCAGGCGAGCGTCTACGACCTCGCCCAGATCGTGCCGTCCGCCGCGGGCCTTCTCATCCAGAAGGAACTCGAGGTCCTCGACCGCCTGACCGAGAACCCCGAGCGTCCGTACACGGTCGTCCTCGGCGGCTCGAAGGTCAGCGACAAGCTCGGGGTCATCGAGCACCTGCTCCCGCGCGTCGACAAGCTCCTCGTGGGTGGCGGCATGATGTTCACCTTCCTCGTCGCCGAGGGTCACAAGGTCGGCTCGAGCCTGCTCGAGCAAGACCAGATCGACACCGTGAAGGGCTACCTCGCCACGGCGAAGGAGCGCGGCGTCGAGATCGTGCTTCCGGTCGACGCCGTCGTCGCGGCGTCGTTCTCGGCGGACGCCGAGCACGTCGTGGCCGACGCCGACAAGCTGGAGGACACGTCCTTCGGCGCGTCCGGCCTGGGCCTCGACATCGGCCCTCGCACGGCGGAGCTGTTCGCCGACGCGATCCGCGGATCCCGCACCGTCTTCTGGAACGGCCCGATGGGCGTGTTCGAGATGAAGGCGTTCGAAGCCGGCACCAAGACCGTCGCGCAGGCGCTCACCGAGGTCGACGGCCTCAGTGTCGTCGGCGGCGGCGACTCCGCGGCTGCCGTGCGTCAGCTCGGCTTCGCGGACGACCAGTTCGGTCACATCTCCACCGGTGGCGGTGCCAGCCTGGAGTTCCTCGAAGGTAAGAAGCTCCCCGGACTGGAGGTCCTCGGATGGGTGTGACCAGAACCCCCCTCATCGCCGGCAACTGGAAGATGAACCTCGACCACCTGCAGGCGGTCGCGTTCGTCCAGAAGCTGCACTGGACGCTGAAGGAAGCCAAGCACGAGAACGGCAGCGTCGAGGTGGCGGTCTTCCCGCCCTTCACCGACCTGCGGACCGTGCAGACTCTCCTGGATGCCGACAAGATCGAGTTCGCTCTCGGCGGTCAGGATCTGTCCGCGCACGACTCCGGCGCCTACACCGGTGAGATCTCGGGCCAGTTTCTCGCGAAGCTGAACGCGCGCTACGTGATCATCGGTCACTCGGAGCGCCGCCAGTTCCACAACGAGACCGACGAGGTCGTCGCGGCCAAGACCCAGGCGGCTCTCCGTCACGGTCTCGTCCCGGTGATCTGCGTGGGTGAGACGTCGGAAGACCTCGAGAAGTTCGGCGCGAGCGCCGTGCCCGTGGGCCAGCTCGAGGTCGCGCTCGAAGGCGTGGCATCCGATGCCGACATCGTCGTGGCGTACGAGCCGGTCTGGGCCATCGGCTCGGGCCAGGCGGCAACGCCCGACCAGGCGCAGGAGGTCTGCGCGAAGCTTCGCGCCGTCGTGGCAGACAAGCTCGGTGCCGACGCGGCAGCGCGCACGCGCGTGCTCTACGGCGGATCAGTCAAGTCGAACAACATCGCCGCGTTCATGCGCGAGCCCGATGTGGACGGCGCCCTGGTCGGTGGAGCGAGCCTCGTCGTCGATGAGTTCGCCGCGATCATCCGCTACCAGAAGCACGTCGGGGTCTGACCCCGTACCGGATGCCCGCGGCGCTTCGTCGCGGGCATCCGTGTGTCCGCCCCGCCTCCCCGTATACTTGACGCTTGTGCGGCCGACCAGGTCGCTCGCGAAAGGCTTTCGACAGTGCAGATTCTCGAGTTCGTCCTGCAGGTGCTGCTGGGCGTCACCAGCCTCCTGCTGACCCTGCTGATCCTGCTCCACAAGGGTCGCGGTGGCGGTCTCTCCGACATGTTCGGCGGCGGGATGAGTTCCGCCCTCGGCTCGTCCGGACTCGCGGAGCGCAACCTCAACCGTTTCACGATCGTGCTCGCGCTGGTGTGGTTCGTCACCATCGTCGGCCTCGGTCTGCTGACCAAGTTCGCGGAGATCTGACATGGCTACTGGCGGCAACGCGATTCGCGGCTCCCGGGTGGGCGCCGGCCCCATGGGTGAGCAGGACCACGGTTTCCACGCCGATCGCGTCGCGGTCTCGTACTGGGACGCCCTCGGTAACGAGACGGTGCGGTACTTCGCCGCCGGGATCCCGGACGACGAGATCCCCGAGACCATCGACTCACCGCACTCCGGCCTCCCCGCCGGCCGCGACAAGAACAACCCTCCGGCTCTCGCGAAGTCCGAGCCCTACAAGACGCACCTCGCGTACGTGAAGGAACGCCGCACCGACGAGGAAGCGGCGTCGCTCCTCGACGACGCGCTGCAGCAGCTGCGCGAGCGCCGCGGACAGTAACGTCCGCCCGCCTTCGCGAGAACGAGAAGAGACCGGATGCCGATGGCATCCGGTCTCTTTCTTGTCGACGTGCGAGAGGGTCAGTACTCGCGATCGATGAGCTGCGGGGGAACCTGATCGGCGGCCGACTCGTCGACGAAGAACGCGGTGCGACGACGACCCTTGGCTCCCGCGGCGGGAACGCTCTGGTAGCTCGCACCGGCGAGGGCGAGACCGAGCGCGGCGGCCTTGTCGGCTCCGGCGATGACCATCCACACGCGCTTCGACGAGTTGATGACCGGTCGCGTCAGAGAGACGCGGTCGCTCGGCGGCTTGGGGGAGTCGCGCACGGGCACCGTCGCGCGATCTGTCACCGAGATCTCGGAACGGTCGGGGAAGAGCGAAGCGATGTGCGCGTCCGGCCCCACACCGAGGAAGCAGATGTCGAACGAGGGCCACGGGCCGGTCTCGCTGCGGTCGGAGGGGGCGAACTGCGCGAGCTCGTCCGCGTACGCGATGGCGGCGGCATCCAAGTCGAGACCCTCGTCCGACGACGCGACAGCGTGGATGTTCGCGGCGGGGATGTCGAGACGGTCGAGGAACGCCTCGCGCGCCTGCTTCTCGTTGCGGTCGTCGGAGTCGCGCGGCACGAAGCGCTCGTCGCCGAACCAGAAGTGCACGAGCGACCAGTCGATCTCGGCGACGCGGGGGTCGCGCGCGGCGGTGCGCAGGACCGCGCCGCCCATCGTTCCCCCCGTGAGGCACACATGCATGCGCTTGCCCTCGGCCACGCGCTTGACGATGCGGTTCACGAACCGCGTCGCGACGTACTCGGCCAGGGTGTCGGGGTCGCGCTTGATGATGACGCGCTTGGACGCACCGTTCTCGCTCATGCGTCGCTCCGCTCATCCGCCGTGCGCAGAAGGTGCGCACACTCGGTGATGACGCGGCCGTAGAGCACGTCGGGGTCGAGGCGACGGAGCTCCTCGGCGAGGCACTCGCGCAGCGTCCGCCGTGGGAACGCGAGGTCGTGCGTGGGCTGGCCGGGCTGGGTCAGCACGGCGACCGCGGGCTCGGGCCGTTCGAGGAGCGTGTCGCCGCTCTCACGGGTCAGGCGGACCGACTTGATGCCGGTGGCCCACTCGTCCGGCGACAGATAGGTGTAGTCGACGGGGGCTTCGAGCTTGAGGCCGAGCCACGCGGCGAGCAGGGCCGTCGACGGGGAGTCCGCCGCGCCCTTGACCTCGATGGCCGTGACCGGCTCGTACGGGGGCTGGTCGAGCACCGCCGCGAGCTGCTCACGCCACCGCGTGAGACGCGTCCAGGCGAAGTCGGTGTCTCCGGGCGCGTAGTGCTCGCCCAGGCGGGCGACCCAGGCGGCAGGATCCTCCTGCGACGAAGCGTCGGTGATGCGCCGCTGCGCGATGCGCCCGATCGCCGACCTCGAGGGGTTCTCGGGGGCGTCGGCGGGCCACCACGCCACGACGGGCGCATCCGGGAGGAGAAGCCCGGTGACCAGGCTCTCGGCGTTGGAGCGCGCGGCGCCGTGGGCGCGCAGCACCACGACCTCGCTCGCGCCGGCGTCTCCGCCGACGCGGATCTGCGCGTCGAGACGGGGAGCCTCGTCTTCGTCCCCGAAGAGCACGGCGATGACGCGCATCGGGTGCTCGCGCGAGGCGTCGTTCGCGGCCTCGATGACCTCTTCCTCGGCACCGTGGTGGGTGACGATGATGAGGGTCAGGACGCGCCCGAGAGCGACGGCTCCGCCTTCTTCGCGGACGCTGACGAGCTTCTTCGAGATCGCGCTGACGGTGGTGTCGGGCAGGTCGATGATCACGGGCGCCTCCAGGTGCGGCCGTCGCGGGCGAGGAGCTCGTCGGCGGACGACGGGCCCCACGATCCGGGCGAGTACTGTTCGAGCGGACCGCCCTGGGCGGCCCAGAACTCCTCGATGGGGTCGAGGATCTTCCAGCTGAGCTCGACCTCCTCGTGGCGGGGGAAGAGCGGCGGGTCACCCAGAAGGACGTCGAGGATGAGTCGTTCGTACGCTTCGGGGCTCGCCTCGGTGAAGGCGTGGCCGTAACCGAAGTCCATCGTCACATCGCGCACCTGTGTACCGTCGCCAGGGACCTTCGAACCGAAGCGGATCGTGACGCCCTCGTCGGGCTGCACGCGGATGACGAGGGCGTTCTGCCCCAGTTCCTGCGTCTGGCTGCGCGAGAACAACTGCTGCGGCGCACGCTTGAAGACGACGGCGACCTCGGTCACGCGGCGTCCGAGACGCTTTCCGCTGCGGACGTAGAACGGCACGCCCGACCAGCGACGCGTGTTGATCTCGAGCTTGATCGCGGCGTAGGTCTCGGTGACCGATTCGGGGTTCATCCCGTCTTCCTCGAGGAAGCCGAGAACCTCTTCGCCGCCCTGCCAGCCGCCCGCGTACTGGCCGCGAGCGGTCGCCTCCGCGAGGTTCTCCGGGAGGCGGACGGCGGCGAGCACCTTCTCCTTCTCGGCACGCAGGTCGGCGGCGTTGAAGCTGATGGGCTCCTCCATCGCCGTGAGGGCGAGCAGCTGCAGGAGGTGGTTCTGGATGACGTCGCGAGCGGCGCCGATCCCGTCGTAGTAGCCCGCACGTCCACCCACGCCGATGTCTTCGGCCATGGTGATCTGGACGTGGTCGACGTAGTTGCGGTTCCAGATCGGCTCGTAGAGCTCGTTCGCGAAGCGCAGCGCCAGGATGTTCTGCACCGTCTCTTTGCCGAGGTAGTGGTCGATCCGGAAGATCGAGTCGGCCGGGAACGCGCTCTCGACGACTTCGTTCAGCGCGCGCGCCGAGGCGAGGTCGTGGCCGAAGGGCTTCTCGATGACGACGCGTCGCCACCCGCTCGTCTTGTCGGCGTCTCCGCCGACGAGGCCCGAGGCCTTGAGCTGCGTGGTGACGAGCGGGAACGCCTTCGGGGGGATCGACAGATAGTAGGCGTGGTTGCCCATCGTCCCGCGCTCCACGTCGAGACGATCGACCGTTTCGCGCAGACGCTGGAACGCCGCCGGGTCGTCGAACTCGCCCTGGACGAACCGGATGCCCTCGAGGAGCTCCTTCCAGGTCTCTTCGCGGAACTCGGTGCGGGCGTACTGCTTGACCGACTCGTAGACGACCTTCGCGAAGTCCTGGTCTTCCCAGTCCCGGCGCGCGAAGCCCACGAGAGCGAAGCCCGGGGGCAGGAGCCCGCGGTTGGCGAGGTCGTAGACCGCCGGCATGAGCTTCTTGCGCGACAGGTCTCCTGTCACGCCGAAGATGACGAGTGCGCTGGGGCCGGCGATCCGGCTCAGCCGGCGATCCTCGGGATCGCGGAGGGGGTTATGACCCGGGGTGATCTCTACGACCATGCTCTACTGTGCCGCCTCGAAGAGTGAAAGAACGTCGAGCTGCGGGTCGGTCAGCGTCAGCGTGACGACGGGGCGGCCGTGGCCGTCCGCCAGCACGCTCGCGTCACCCGCAGCCTGTGCCTGAATGAGCTCGCCGAACGTGAACGGGCGCCCCGGGATCTCGAGGTCGACGTCGGTGCGTTCGGTGATCTGGAGGAAGACGCCGTTGGCCGGCCCTCCCTTGTGGTACTGCCCCGTCGAATGCAGGAACCGCGGTCCCCACCCGAAGGTCGTGGGGCGTCCCGCATCGGCGGCGACGAGTTCGCGCAGACCGTGGAGCTGCGGAACGTCGAGTCGGTTCACGTACGCCTGGATGCTGACGTAGCCGTCGGCGGGAACCGTCGCCCACAGCGCCTCGAGGACGCCCGCGACGGTTCCGCTCACGGCCAACGCGGGGTCGGAGACGCGCACTTCGACACCGTCGACGACGAACGCCGGGGGAGTGGGTGCGGGTCGCGCGTCGAGCAGACCGCGCGTGGCGACCTTCGCCGACTCGACGTCGGGTTGATCGAACGGGTCGATGCCGAGCATGCGGCCGGCGATCGCCGTCGCGTACTCCCACACGACGAACTGCGCGCCGAGTGAACCGCTGACGAGGATCTCGCCGTGGTGATGCTCGAACAGGTGCAGCTTGTGGGCGTCGTCGACGAAGCGAGCGACCTGCAGGTCGTCGGGAGTCGAGTCGACCTCGGGAGACACCGGGAGGAGGACGACCGGGAGGATGCCGGTACCCTGTTTGCCCGTCGACTCGGCGATGAGCTGCTCGATCCAGTCCGGAAGGCCCGGGAGGTGAGCGTCGTCCATCACGAGACCGAGCTTGTCGCGGCGGTGTTCTCCTCCGCCGGCGATGGCCGCAGCCAGCACGAGCGCCGGGTTCTCCGGGGAGTCGATCGCGACCTCGAGAAGGGTGGCATCCGCCTCGTTCAAGAGATCTTCGATGTCGACGCCCGCGAGACCCGCCGGGACCAGACCGAAAGCCGTGAGCGCCGAATAGCGACCGCCCACGGTGGGGTCCGCGGTGAAGACGCGGTAGCCGTCGGCGCGAGCGGCCTGCTCGAGCGGGGAACCGGGGTCGGTGACGACGACGATGCGCTCGGCGGGGTCGATGCCGAGGTCGCGGTAGGCGGCCTCGAATGCCCGCTTGGCTGAGTCTGTCTCGATGGTCGAGCCCGACTTGCTCGAGACCACGAGCAGCGTCTGCGCGAGCCCGCCCGCTTCGGCGTCGCCGTCGATCGCGGCGAGCACCTGGCCGGGGGCGGTCGAGTCGAGGATCACCAGCGGGACGCCGGCGGACTGGGCGATGACCTCCGGCGCCAGCGACGACCCGCCCATGCCGGCGAGGACGACGCGGGTCACGCCCTGCGCGACGAACTCGTCGCGCAGGGCGGTGATCTCGGGCACGAGCGGGCGCGAGACGGAGACCGCCTGCACCCACCCGAGCCGACGAGACGCCTCGTCTTCGGCGGCCGGACCCCACAGGCTCGCGTCTCCGGCGGTGATGCCGGAGGCCACGAGGGATCCGACCAGACCGGGGAGCTCGGCGTCGACGACCGACTTGACGTGGCCGGTGACCTTGACCTCGAACGTCACTGCGCGGCCTGGGCGCTTCCGGCGTCGAGAGCGGTCTTGACGGTGTCCTGCAGCTCGTGCCACGAGGCGATGAACTTCTCGACGCCCTCGTCCTCGAGCGTCTGGGTCGCGTCGGCGACGTCGACACCCGCGGCAGCGAGACGGTCGAAGACCTCATGTGCCTCGACGTAAGCGCCGGTGACCGTGTCGCCGGTGATGACGCCGTGGTCGAAGGTCGCCTCGAGCGTCTTCTCGGGCATCGTGTTGACGGTGCCGGGAGCGACCAGCTCGGTCACGTAGAGCGTGTCGGGCAGGGCCGGGTCCTTGACACCGGTCGAGGCCCAGAGCGGGCGCTGGACGGTGGCACCGGCGGCCAGAAGAGCCTTCGCGCGGTCCTCGGCGAACTTCTTCTCGTAGAGCTCGTACGCGAGACGGGCATTGGCGATGCCGGCCTTGCCCTTGAGCGCCGCGGCCTCGTCGGTGCCGATCGCGGCCAGTCGCTTGTCGATCTCGGTGTCGACGCGCGAGACGAAGAATGAGGCGACCGACTGCAGGGTCGAGATGTCGTGACCGGCGGCCTGCGCCTTCTCGACACCGGCGAGGTACGCGTCGATGACCTCGGCGTAGCGCTCGAGGCTGAAGATCAACGTGACGTTGACCGAGATGCCCGCACCGATGACCTCGGTGATGGCCGGCAGTCCCGCCTTGGTCGCGGGGATCTTGATGAGGACGTTCTTGCGGTCGACCCGCGCCGAGAGGTCCTTCGCCTGGGCGATGGTGCCCTCGGTGTCGTGCGCGAGGTCGGGGGAGACCTCGATCGACACGCGGCCGTCGACGCCGTCGGTGGCGTCGAAGACCGGGAGGAAGATGTCGCACGCGTCGCGGACATCATCGGTGGTGATCGAGAAGATCGCCTCGTCGACGCTGGCATCCTGAGCGGCGAGCTCTTTCACCTGGCCCTCGTAGGCCTCGCCCTTCGAGAGGGCACCGGCGAAGATCGTCGGGTTGGTCGTCACGCCGACGACGTTGCGGGACTGGATGAGCTCGGCGAGGTTGCCGGACTGGATGCGCTGACGCGAGAGGTCGTCGAGCCAGATGCTGACGCCCGCGGCGGACAGGTCTTCGGTGGGAGTGCTCATTGTTGTGGTTCTCCTCTGATTACTTCTTGGCGGCGGCGAGCGAGTCGCGCGCGGCCTCGACGACGGCCTCAGCCGTGATGCCGAACTTCTGGAAAAGGGTCTTGTAGTCGGCCGAGGCACCGAAGTGCTCGATCGCGACCGAGCGTCCGGCGTCGCCGACGATGCCGTGCCAGCTGAGCGCGGAGCCGGCCTCGACCGACACGCGCGCCTTGACCGAGGAGGGGAGCACCGACTCGCGGTACGCCTCGTCCTGCTCGGCGAACCACTCGAGCGACGGAGCGGACACCACGCGAGCGTGGACCCCCTCGGCGGCGAGCGTCTCGCGCGCCTGGACGGCGAGCTGCACCTCGGAGCCGGTGGCGATGAGGATGACGTCGGGCTCGCCGTTCGCCGCCTCGGCCAGGACGTAGGCGCCCTTCACCGCACCCGCGGCCGACGCGAACTCGTCACCGGATGCCTCGCCCTCGCCGCGCGCGAACACCGGGATGTTCTGGCGGGTCAGGGCGATACCGGCGGGGCCGGCGGTGCGGCGGAGCATCTCGAGCCACACGATGCTCGTCTCGTTGGCGTCTGCGGGACGCACGAGAGCGAAGTTGGGGATCGCGCGGAGCGTCGCGAGCTGCTCGATCGGCTGGTGCGTCGGTCCATCCTCGCCGAGGGCGACCGAGTCGTGCGTCCAGACGAAGATCGTCGGGATGTTCATCAGCGCGGCCAGACGCACCGGCGGGCGCATGTAGTCGCTGAAGATCAGGAACGTGCCGCCGAACGGGCGGGTGGGCCCGTGCAGGACGATGCCGTTCAGGATGGCTCCCATCGCGTGCTCGCGGATACCGAAGTGCAGCACGCGACCGTAGGGGTCGCCCGACCACTCGTGCGTCGACCACTCGGACGGGATGAAGGACTTGGCATCCTTGATCGTCGTCAGGTTCGACTCGGCGAGGTCGGCCGAGCCGCCCCAGAGCTCGGGGAGCTCGGCGGCCAGCGCGTTGATGACGGTGCCGGAGGCCGCGCGGGTCGACACGTCCTTGCCGGCTTCGAAGGCGGGAAGCGCGTCGGCGATGTCGGCGGGCAGTTCGCGGGCCTGAAGGCGGTCCCAGAGCTGCTTGCGCTCGGGGTGGGCGGCGGCCCACGCGTCGAACTTCTGCTGCCAGGCGGCCTTCTCGGCCTCGCCACGCTCGACGAGCTCGCGGGTGTGGGCGATGACGTCGTCGGCGACGGCGAAGTTCTGCTCGGGGTCGAAGCCGAGCACCTCCTTGGTCGCGCGGAGTTCGTCGGCACCCAGGGCGGAGCCGTGGATCTTGCCGGAGTTCTGCTTGCCGGGGGAGGGCCAGCCGATGATCGTCTTGAGGATGATGAGCGACGGCTTGCTCGTCTCGCCCTTGGCCGCTTCGATCGCGGAGTAGAGCTCGGCGACGTCCTCGACGTACTGACCCGTCTTCTTCCAGTCGACGGTCTGGACGTGCCAGCCGTAGGCCTCGTAGCGCTTCTGCACGTCCTCGGTGAAGGCGACGTTCGTGTCGTCTTCGATCGAGATCTGGTTGGAGTCGTAGATCGCGATGAGGTTGCCGAGTTCCTGGTGGCCGGCCAGCGAGGACGCCTCGCTGGTCACGCCCTCCTGGAGGTCGCCGTCACCGGCGATGACGTAGACGTAGTGGTCGAAGGGGCTCTCGCCGGCGGGGCTCTCGGGGTCGAAGAGGCCGCGCTCGTAGCGCGCCGCGTAGGCGAAGCCGACCGAGGAGGCGAGACCCTGGCCGAGCGGTCCGGTGGTGATCTCGACGCCGTCAGTGTGGCCGTACTCGGGGTGACCGGGGGTGAGCGAACCCCAGGTGCGCAGCGCCTCGAGGTCCTTCAGCTCGAGGCCGAAACCGCCGAGGTAGAGCTGCACGTACTGCGTGAGCGAGGAGTGACCGGCCGAGAGGATGAAACGGTCGCGGCCCGGCCAGTGCGTGTCGGCCGGGTCATGCCGCATCACGCGCTGGTACAGCAGGTACGCGGCGGGAGCGAGCGACATCGCCGTTCCCGGGTGGCCGTTGCCCACCTTCTCAACGGCATCCGCCGCGAGGATGCGAGCGGTGTCCACCGCGCGCCGATCGATCTCGTCCCATTCGAAGTCCGACAACAGGGTCGCCTTTCTCGATACTTTGCGCCCGGATCACTTCCGACGCCGCACTCACCACCGTAGGAGTGGGAGAGGGGTGGGGTGTCGGCGCGGGGCGCGCGTTCACGGCCAGCATAGCGAGATCGACCGCGACCGTTGCGGTCCGTGACGGGGGTCGACAGGCGGCCGGTCGTGTGGTGGGCATGGCGTAGAATCGTGGAGGTTTCATACGCGCTACCCCGGGGGACGATGGACATCTCGACGACGTCGCACGTCATTGCGACGACCGATCGCCGCTCCGTCGGACGAACCATTCGCGCCTACGTCGCTCTGACGAAGCCGCGTGTGCTCGAGCTCCTGCTCGTCACGACGGTGCCGGTCATGATCCTCGCGCAGGGCGGCCTGCCGAACCTGTGGCTGATCTTCGCCACGGTGATCGGCGGTTCGCTGAGCGCCGGATCCGCCGCGGCGTTCAACATGTACCTCGACCGCGACATCGACGCGCACATGCAGCGCACCGAGAACCGGCCGCTGGTCACCGGCGAGGTGTCGCCGCGGGGAGCGCTCGCCTTCGCGTGGACTCTCGCGGTGTTCTCGACCGTGTGGCTGTGGGCGTTCACCAACACCCTCGCCGCTGGTCTGTCAGCCGCGGCCATCTTCTTCTACGTCGTGATCTACACGATGATCCTCAAGCGCCGCACCGAGCAGAACATCGTGTGGGGCGGCATCGCCGGATGCTTCCCCGTGCTCATCGGCTGGTCGGCCGTGACCGGATCCCTTTCCTGGGCGCCGTTCATCCTCTTCGCGCTCGTGTTCCTGTGGACGCCTCCGCACTACTGGCCGCTGTCGATGAAGTACGCCGACCAGTACGACGAGGTCGATGTGCCGATGCTCGGCGCGACCCGTAGTGGATCGCAGGTGGGCCTCCAGGTCATCCTGTACGCGTGGGCCACCGTGGCGTGCTCGCTGCTGCTCATCCCCGTGGCATCCATGGGTCTCGTCTACACGGTCTCGGCGGTCGTCTTCGGCGGGTGGTTCATCTACGAGTCGCACCGCCTGTACTCGCGCGCCGTGCGCGGTGGAGAGCCGCGGCCGATGCGCGTGTTCCACGCTTCGATCACCTATCTCACGCTGCTGTTCGTCGCGATCGCCGTGGATCCGCTTCTGCCGTTCTGAGGATCTGACAACGAAGAAGGCGCCCGCCCCGAGATCGGCGGTTTCTAGGGGTCGTCGCAACACCAACTGAACTAAACGAGTTCTAGCAGACGCTGGGCTGGGGTGTCCCAGCCCAGCGTTTTGCGTGGGCG
>NZ_JBFBJJ010000026.1:0-33702 GCF_040686055.1 Microbacterium sp. NPDC086615 | reverse complement strand
CTCGAACAACTCTCCCTCGTCTACCCCGAACGCATCCACCGCTACCTCTAACCCCCGAGACACCACCCACTTACACACACAACTTGACAGGCTCGGCGTGCAAATTCCGCTCATCGGCGCGGTCATAGCAACACCTGTCGAAGCGGCTGCCTCCACGTCGGGATCGAAGATGAACGCCAAGACACCAGACGTCAAGACGGCGTACCCCCCGACGACCACGATAACGATCAGAACGATCAGAATTGTTAGCGAACGTTTTTGTACCCGGGTCATCATCGTGTGCCACGCTAGCCCTTCCTATACGAACCGGAAGGAACCGATCGGTTTCGCACCGACTCGCGAAGTTCAGTGCTGGGCGTGATGGACGCGCCGCTTAATCGGCAGGCCACCCGTGGCAGAGAACGCGGCAATGAAGACACCGAGTCCGGCGAGGCCGGCCACGAAGAACGACACCACAGCCCAGAGCGTGCGCCCGACGCGGACGGCAAGCCCGATTAGGAGCGATGCCGCCACCACAGCGCACCCGCCGCTCCACTGCAACACCCGGGCGGTGTCGAACTGGTGCTGCTCCGCTCTCCTACGCCAACCGGGACCCAGAGAGCAGGTGTTCACGAACTGGTCATCTGTGCGTGTCACGATGACGTCCATGAGACGCTTCACGCCTGCGATGCTACGACTCGTCTTGGCTGTCGTCTGCGTCGTGGCGGTCCCCGCCGTTTACTCGATGGGGATGAGTTACGGGGCGGAGTATCTGGTGTGGGACCCCACCTACTCGACTTACTACTACGAGGAGCGTCCGGCCGGACTTGTCGTCATCGTGGTCGCGCTCGTGCTCTGCGCGGCCCTGGGCGCGGCCTCCGTTCTATTGGGTGTGAAGGGCATGGTCGCGTTCGTTAGGGCCTACCGTGTTCGGTATCGCCGGACCGGACTGCCCAACGCTCCAGCGTGAAGACCCACCCGGCCAACATCTGATCACCCTCGCGGGTGTCCGGGTACCCGATCGCGTAAGCAACCCCATCGTCGTCCGGTTCTGACGTCGGGCCCCACACCACATGCTCTACTGGTCGGCGCGTGTCCGCAGTGGTCTCTAGAGGCGCACGAGTAACTGATCCTGCGCAGGGTTCCCACCCGTTTCCGTCAACCCAGGTGACCTTCACATAGAGGGCATCAAGAGCAGTCACAATGCCCTCAACGACAACGGCCCCGTCGACGCCACCCTCGGCGTACTTATCAAAAATGAACGGGACCTCGTCGACACTCGCGTCGTGGAAGTACACCCGCCGATAAGGAACTGCCCATCGAGAGATGGACTCTCCGACGCTGATGACCTCACCGTCCTCGTCGAGTTCAGACAGGGTCGCGAGCACGCGGCAGGTCTCATTCATGGGGCACTCCGACACCGGGACTGCCCGCGCCGGCGGTGGACTGGTGCCGGTACAGGGACGCGCGGGACCACCCCACCAACGCGGCCGCCTCGGCGGCTGTCTTTCCCGCTGCTCTGGCCTGAGCCACGATCGCCAACTTCTCACCCACCACACCCGGGTCCGACTTCGGCCGCCCGAACCGGATCCCGGCCTCCCGAGCCACAGCGATGCCGGCGTTGACTCGTTCGACGATGAGTTCCCGTTCGTATTCCGCCAACGTGGCGAGCATGTTCAGCATCAGCCGGCCCGTCGACGTCGCAGGATCGATACCATCCGAGACAGACATCACCTGGATGCCGGCATCCCGGAGCCCATTCACGGTATTGAGGACATCAATCAGGGAGCGGCCAAGCCGGTCCACTCGCCAGACAGCCACGGTGTCACCCGGTTCGGCGTACTCGAGCAGGCGTCGCATCCCCGGACGCGACGCCGCCGTTTTACTGCCGGACATAACGTCGGAAAAGATGTCCCGCTTCTGCACCCCTATAGAGAGGAGCGAACCGATCTGGAGTTGCGGGTCCTGACCGGCGGTACTGACCCGTGTGTAACCGAGAAGCCTCACCCGCCCATCTTGTCCCGTAAAGTCCTCGCAGAGCTACTGAGACACGGGATGCTGTGAGATGACTTTCCGAGACGGTGGTGAACCTCGAAAATGCGGGGGAGGGAAGCGCCTGAATAACGCAGCCTCTTATGTCTTGAAAATCTTTAGTTTTTCGGGACGAGTGGCCCCTGTCGGAGACGAAGTCCACCTACCCTGTCGCTGTCTCCGGATCAGGGTAAGGGACGCCCGGTGTCGAGCCGGAGTCGCGACTCGCCCCGTCATTGGGGCTTCTGCTCGTTAGTACCGTTGCGATTCGTGTGAGCGTGCTCTGCTGTTGCTCGTTGAGCACGTCCGACGTGTACTCGCTAAACAGGCTCGCGGAACCGATCAGCTCGTAGGGCTGCGGACCATTCGAGAACTCGTCGAGCAACGGCTCAAACGATACGACGATGTTCTCGACGAGCGCGGAGATGTCCTGCTCAGTGCTCGTCGGTCCGAGCCGATCGAAACGCTCCGCGATGTCAGCTATGGACGGAGCGACCGTGGATCCGCTTATCCGCTCGTAGAAGCGCGCGAGAAATGGCATCCCCTCTTTTCCGACGAGGTGCGCCAGTAGTACCGATTGGTCGCGGTCGATTTTCGCGAGGTTCGGCGGTAGTCCCGTGGCTACGAAGACTGCGAGGAACGGAGCCAGCTCCGGGGGAAGGTCCGGGGCCGCGTCGTGGATGCGGAGATGGGCGATGAGGTTGCGTTGCTCTGTGAGACGTTCGATCTGCCCCGCAAACGCGGCGTCCAGCTCATCCAGCAGCCCTCCTTCATCTGGTGCCGCATCGTTGAGCAGATCGGGCATCCGATCCAGCGGTATCCCCAGCGAGGCGAGGCGCTTGATTCGAACGACCCGGATCAGGTCGTGCACGTCGTAGCTGCGATACCCATTGCGCCCACGGTCAGGTTCCGGCAACACGCCAACCTGGTGATAGTGGCGCAACGCCCGGACAGTGACCCCCGCGAGTCGCGCCAACTCTCCGCTATGCACTGTCAACCACCGCCGTCTCGCCGTTGCCGGCCTCTGCCGACTCGGGGTCCAGGTTATGCAGCGAGCGTGCGAACAAGCCGACGGCGACCGCGACCAGCCACACACTCACGAGAGCGATCGCCGCGACGTTCACGCCCGCGTACTCAGTGAGAACGGCGGCGGTCACGATCCCGACGGGTGGGGCGGCGGTCATGATCGCGTTCTGTGTGCCCATGATCCGTCCGCGCATCTGCTCGGGGATGCGCTCGATCATCAGCACTCCGATCAGGCTGCCGAAGAGTCCGCTGGACAGGCCGACGACGAATGCGCCGGCCAAGACCACCCACACGGAGGACAGGGTGGCGATGAGACCGAAGCCGAGGGTGCTACCGAGCAGCCCAGAGAGGAACCATGCGCGCCGTCGTCCGCGGGTGCCAGCGATCGCGTAAACCGTACCGCCGACCAGCATTCCAGCGGCCAGGGCGGTGAGGATGAAGCCGAGCATTCCGGGTTGCCCGACGAGCGTGAAGTAGACAGGCAGGATCAACCCTTGCAGGGAAGCAAGCACGATCACCGACGCGAGGCTCAGCACCGTGGTGACGATCAGGAATCGGCTACCAAGTAGCACCCGCCACCCGTCCCGGAGCGCGACCCAGCCGTTGCCCGTGACAGTGGCCGCAGCGCCGTCCGCGGTGACAACGGCACCGACGTGGTGCGGGATGAGCAACGTCAGCAGCGCCGCTGCCAATGATGTCGCCGCGGTTATCCACAGCACCGTGGACCCGTCGAACAGCACCATGAGCGTCCCTGCCGCCGCTGGGCCGAGCAGCAGCGCGACCGCGCCCAGGGCCTCGCGGACTCCCATGAGCCGTTCCGAAGCGATCCTGCTGTGGCGCACGATCGCGGGCAACAGGGCATCCCTAGCAGTCATGCCCGGCACATCTCCCAACGAACCGATGATGCCGAACAGGATGAACCAGCCCAGGCTCAGTCCCGAGAGCAGGTCGATCAGCGGCAACGCTGCGACCGACGCGGCCGAGACGAGATCGGTCACGACCGACGATGTGCGCCGGTTGATCCGGTCGATGACCACACCCATCAGCAGGCCCGCAAGCATGGCAGGGATCGCCGTTGCCGCGGCGACCGCACCAGCACCGAGGGCACTACCGGTGACCTGCAAGACAATCAGCGGCAGAGCAACGCCCGCGATCGAGTTGCCAAGCAGCGACAGTAAATAGGACGCCAGATACGCAACAGGAGTGAGCCTCATCGCTTCAGTACGAACCATGACGTAGGGGCAGGGTCAAGCGCCGCCGTCATTTGCCCTTCGAGCCGCCAACCTCTGTGACCGAATCACCGCCACATTCCGTGAACAACCACAGGTTGTGAGACATGACTCGCGGAAGTAGCTCGGCGGTAGGAGGACCGTCTCATGAACGGTCGTTCGCGAGGGCTCTATGGAAGACAGGCCATTTAGTCCCGATCCCGCGGGGGACGATTGGGCTTCGGGGCGGTGGGGGCCGAAAGAGGTGCAACGTCCAGCCGGCACTCCGCCCTCACGGCATGCGCTGCGCATCTTTGCGACGACTTGCCTCTCAGTCACGACATCATGAGGCGTATGAACGCACACGATCAGCACATGCCAGGCGAGGTCGTGCGTGGGCGTGTTGTGTCTATCGCGCTGCTCATAATGGGAGCCTTGCAACCAGTTGTCGTCGGCTCGTTGCCGTTCGCAGTCGTAGCGGCGGGGGTCGCAGTCGGGCTGAGCCTATGGCTACGATCTCTCGACGCGGCGGAGGCCAAGGATGCGATCATCCTGGTCGCTCTGCTCTACATCGTCAGCCTGGTTCCGGGCATTGGTCTGTGGCCGAGCGGGCCAGCGATTGCCATTGGGGTGACAGCGCTCATCTCGTGGAGAGCCGGCCGCCTCGCACGGTGGCGTGAATGGCTACGAGTCGGGCGGTTCGATGGACAGGCCTGGGCGACCATAGGAGCAGTGGCCGCCGTGAGTGTCGTTGCCCTCCTGCTCTGGCAAACCGTGTTCGACGGACAGCTGCCGACCACATACAGCGAGCTCGCCGGATCGGTGGCTGCCCCGGTTGCGGTGGCGGGCGCCCTCGGCTTCACCGTCTTGAACGGTGCGATCGAGGACAGCATCTTCTTCGGACTATTGCTGACACCCATGCTGCGGTACTTCCCACCTCGATCGGCTGTCGCTCTCACCGCTCTCGCATTCGGACTCGCACACCTCCACGGCGTTCCAAACGGGATCGTCGGCGTCCTGCTCGCCGGAACGTGGGCGCTGATGCTGGGCTACTTGCGCACCCGCACAGGAGGAATGCTGGCCACCTACCTCGCCCACGTCGTGGCCGATGCAACCATCGTTGCCATGCTGATCCCACCGCTGCTAACCATGTGAGGCTCCAGCCGCGCTGGCTCAAGAAGCCCTCCTCCTTGGGCGCCGAAGCGACGCGACAAACGCGACAATTACCGCCGCGCTTCACAGAGTTGCCGGAAACACGCCGATCGCCGCGGTGCAAAACCCCGTCGCGAAACCCGAACCGATGCAAAAACAAGTGGAGCCCTTTTGCATCATTTGATAGAATTGGTGGGGACCGAGGGGAGCCACCGTGGCCGAGTCGCAGATGAAGATCGAGCAGCAGTACCCGGAGCTGTTCGCGCAGCTCACCGACAAGCAGCGTCGCGCCGTCGTGCAATCCCTCGCCGCCGGCTGGCATGAGGGCTGGGAGCCCACGCGCGAGGACGTCGAGAACCTGACGGACTACGCGCGCGGCGCGATTGACGCGGCCGAGTACGACCGTCGTTCGGCGGCGGCAGCTCACCGCGCGGCCGAGGTGTCTCGACGCGCCGCCGGCGTCGTCGGCGCAGCCTGACGTGGCCGATCGGTTCGATACCTGGGAGTCGTATTTCTATCCCGAGACCATCAACGGTCTGAACGGCACTCTGCGCAACAAGTTCGATGAGCGCGACTTCTTCGAGCTGAAAGCTCGCGAGTACGGGCAGACGGCCCGTCGCGGGTTCGAGCTGGAAGCGGGGATGGTCGATATCCCTAAGACGTTCGACGCGGAGCACTTGAAGGCGATTCACCGGCACCTGTTCCAGGACGTGTACGAGTGGGCGGGGGAGTTCCGCACGGTCAACATGGGCAAGGGTCCGGGGCGCGACTTCGGCCACGTCGACGACGGGGAAGTGGGCCGCTACCTCTCCGAGGTGCACCAGCTCGCGACGTCGACCGACTGGGCCTCGATCAGCCGTAACGACTTCATTGCCACCAGCGCCACCGTGTTCGCGTACGTGAACCAGGCGCACCCGTTCCGCGAGGGCAACGGCAGGACGTCGAAGCAGTTCATGCACGACCTGGCCGAGGGCTCGCCGTTCCGGTTCGAGTTCGACCGGGTGACTCCCGAGCAGTGGAACCAGGCATCCGCTATGAGCCGTCCCGACATGTTCGCGTTCGCTCCTGACCCGTCGTCGCTCGTGCCGATCTTCAACGCGGTGAGTGTCGAGAAGCCATCCCTCGCGGCCGACCCTCTCGCAGACGTCCGAGCCGTCATCAGCGGCAGCTACCAACGGTCCCCGAAAGAAGCGACCAGGGGTGCGGGCCAGAGCGGCCAGCAGCCGCCCCGGGCCCGCCGTAGCGGCCCCGGCCACATGTCCGACCGGTTCCCCACGGCGGGGCTCGAGAGATGACGAACGTGATCGGCTACGCCCGCGTCTCCCGCCGGGAGCAGAACCCGGACGCGCAGGAGGCCGAGCTGCGCGCGGCCGGCGCTACCCGTGTGTTCGTCGACCACGGCGAGTCCAGTCGCATCGCTGCGCGCCCTCAGTGGGTCGCGTGCCTGGATTACCTCCGCGAGGGCGACACTCTTTTGGTGCGTCGCCTCGACCGTCTCGGCGGCAGCGAACGGATCATCCTCGACACGTTGAACGAGCTGCGCGAACGCGGCATCGACATTCGCTCTCTGACCGAACCGCAGATCGACACGACGACCCCGACGGGCCGTGCTCTGTTCGGGATCGTTGCGGTGTTCGCGGAGCTGCGCGTCGACACGATTCGGGAGAACACGCAGCGCGGCATGGATCATGCCCGCGCCCAGGGGAAGCTGATTGGCCGACCGTCGAAGCTGAGCGCTGACCAGCTCTCCGAGCTGCGCCGTATGCGCGAGGAGGACGGGTCGAGTTTCGCCTACATCGGGAAGGTGCTCGGCGTCGACAAGTCGACCGCCTCCCGTGCCTACGCGGAGCTGTCTCGTTTTGCTGACACTCAGGAGCCGGCAGGTTCGCGGTGAAGCTCACCGGCAGCGAGCTGCGAACGGTCATCGACGAGTTGCAGAGCGCATGGCAAGCACACGGCGACGCCGATTCTCTCTACCAACCCGCGGCGCGGCGGGATCAGCGGTTCACGGGAGAGGACGCCGCGCGGGTCGCCATCGTGCACGGCTGGGCGCGGCACTTGCATGAGACGGCGAGGGCGGCGGCTCTTCTTCTCGATAACCGGATGACCAACGCTGCGCTTCCTCTCGTCCGCCAGATGTTCGAGTGCGCCCTGACCGCTGTGTGGGTCGTTCAGAGCAAGGATCAGCACGGGGTACGCGCGATCATTCGCGAGCACTCCCGTAGCCGCAGAGCGTTCGCGATCGACGCTCACAAGGCGGCGTCACCGACGTTCCGAGAGTCGGCGGATGACATTGCCGATAGCGAGCTCGCTCATGACTTGGCGACGTCGGACAGCTCGCGTCAGTTCCGCGATATCTGCCTCGATCTTTCGCCCGGTGGCGTTGACGCCTACATCTACTACCGAGTCATGTCGAGCTATAGCCATGCGTCCCTGGCAGTCACGGACCTGTACTACAAGGCCGCCGACCCGGGCAGCGGTGCGATGCCCTATCGCCTTGCTGAACCCCGCGCCGCGATACCCGCCGACACGTTGCTCTATTTTGTCGCAGTAACACTCGTCTGGGGTGCTCGCGCGTACACCTACACAAGCCGAGATCACACGCACCGCAGCGTCATCCGTCGTGCAGCCCACACCCTCCAAGTGAACAGCGAAATCCAGCTCAGCGACCACTACCGGCGTCGCCATGCAAAGCCCCGGACGACGAGATAGCTCTCGGCCTTCCGGATGTCATCATCACTCTTTCCCGGTCCCCTTGATACATGCCGTCCTTCACAGCGCAGCACCCCGTCAAGGGTGCGGCCTGCCGCATCACGGAGTGACGCGAAGCGCCCCTGACGAGGTGTCGGGGTGTGACGCGATCTCGGGCATCAGGCGGGGCGAGTTCGACCGCCCCTCGCCGCGCCGGCTGCACTCCCGTCTGGTGGAACGCGCGCGGTCCGCTCGCCGATGGGAGCGAGGTGACGGTCGAGGCATGAGCCGGACCAGAGGGCAGGATGGGAGCATGCGCATCGTCGGCGGAGTCGTGCTCCTGATCGTGGCGACGGCGGTCGGCCTCTTCGGCCCCTTCGCCTTTCTCGTCACCGGACTCGACTGGACGTTCTCCAAGCCCGACACCGTTCTCGAGGACTCCCCCCGCTGGGACGCCGAGCGGCTGTGGCACGTGCAGTTCGGGGTTGCCGCGCTGGTCGTCTGGCTGCTGCTGGCTGTCGGTGCGTATCTCGTCCTGTTCCACGGGCGCGCACGCAAACGCCCGGTACTCGCGGGCGTTCTGACCGGTGCGAGCGCACTCGTCGTGCTCGGGGCGACGGCCGCGGCACTCTCCTCGCCGCACAACTTCTGAGCGCGTCCACGTCGCGCCGCTCGGGGCCACGTGCGAGGATCATCGAACGGTGCAGCGGAGGAGATTCGGGATGATCAGTTCTCCGCGCAAGCTCGCCCTCTCTCTGATCGCCGGAGGGGTGCTCGCTCTCGTGGCGGGCACCGTGCTCGGCGTCACGACCGGTGTGGCTCTGCTCGGGATGACGGGACAAGTGCTCGGCACATGGTTCAGCTATGTGCCGATCTTCTCGGAACCGACCCCGCGACCCATGCCGGCGCTGGAGCCGCTCTTGCCTGCTGTGGGGCTCGTCGCCGGCATCACGCTTTTCCTCGGGGGCTGGGTGGCGATCATTCGAGGTGCCGCGCACGGCTGGCCCGCGAGGTTCGATCGCTCAACTCTCTGAGCTGATGCCGACCGCGTCCGCTCCGGTCGGGCTACGCCGCCGCGAGCTGGGGAGCGACGCGGGTGATACGGGCGCGCAGCTCGGCCACCGTTTCGTCGAAGGCTTCGATGCTGCCCGCTCGTGCGGGGTCGCGGATGGACCAGTGCACGTCGTCTCGTCCCCGCATCCGTTCGTGGGCGTGGTCGCAGACGCTGATCAGGAAGTCGCCGGGACGCGCGACCTCGTCGACCGAACGAGGGGTCGCGTCCGCCTCGAGGGGGATGCCGTGGCGAGCGGCGGCGGCCACCGCGCCGGGATTCACCCGATCGGCGGGACGGGTGCCCGCGGACGCGGCCGGAATGGAGCTGTGCGCAGTCCAGATGGCCTGCGCGAGTTGCGAGCGCGCGGAGTTGGCGGTGCAGACGAAGACCACCCGGCCTCCCACTTTCCGCGGTCCCAGGGCGAGCGCCGAGAACGCTTCGGGGATGAGCTGGAGGTAGCTGCGTCGACCGTCGGATTCCGATCGGACACGTCGCGCGATGCCGCGAGATTCCAAGACGTTGGCGTGGAAGGCGACCAGATTCGACTTCATCCCCAGGGCTGCCGCGATCTCGCTCGACGACATGTCGCCGATGGAGAGCAGGTCGACGATCTGCAGGCGTCCCGGATCCGCGAGGGCAGCGAAGGCATCCGCGCGCCGTTGAAGGTCGTCCATTATGCACCTCAGGGTCGCACTTGTCAGCGGGCAGCGCCAAGTGGTTTAGCTCAGTAATCTTTGAGCGACCGCAGCGGGCCGGGCGCCCCCCAAGTCTTCGCCCGCTGCGGTCCCACCGGCGCCAAGAGTCACAGGGAGTCTCGCATGGGTATCGGAACCGGCGCGCTGGTGTCCACCACCCGCCGCGCCCGCGACAACGAACACACCCGCGTGTGAGCACCGTAACGCGACGCGACCGCAGCCGCGGCTCCGAACGGGAGGCCCTCTCGGCCCTTCTCGGCGAGGTGTTCGGGGGGCGATACCGGCTGCTGGAGCCCCTCGGACTCGACGACGGATCGCGCGCCTTCCGCGCGCGCGACGACATCCTCGCGCGCGACGTCGCCGTGAAGATCTTCCGCGCCGACCCGCGCGATGCTTCCGATCCACCGCGCCGCCTTGCCGCCGCTCACGTGCTCACCGGGCTCGATCACCCGTCTCTGGTGACCCTCTACGACGCGCACCTCGGGCGCGACGGCCGTGGGTTTCTCGTCATGGAGCTCATCAAGGGGCCCACTCTGCGACAGCACCTCGACCAGAACGGTCCTCTCCCCTCCGAGGCGGCCGCGGGGGTGCTCCGGGATATCGCACGTGGCCTCGCCGTTGTCCACGAGGCGGGCATCGTCCACCAGCGCCTCCGCTCGTCGAACACGCTCCTTCGGCCTCTGCGAGACGGCAGTCGGCCTTTCGCCGCGGTCCTCTCCGACTTCGGCGTGACGGACCTCCTGGAGCGCGCGGCACGAGCGGACGGGCTCGACCTCGCCGCCGACACGGCGGAGTACCTTCCCCCGGAACGGGTCCACGGCGAAGGCGCCCGACCTGCCTCCGACATCTACTCGCTCGGCCTTCTGATGCTCGAGGCGCTAACCGCGGAGCGCCCCCTTTCCGGCGGACTGGTGCAGGACCTCCTTCTCGACCCTCTGGCGTATGACCCGGAGATCCCCACGACGTTCGGGTACGGCTGGGAACTGCTGCTCACCGCCATGACGGCCCGTGACCCCGACGCACGCCCCACCGCGTCGGAGGTCGCGGCCCTGGCGGCCGAACTGCACGACCTCCCCGAGCCGACGCCGGCAACGGTGATCACCACGGACAGTCCGGAGCCGGTGCCGGCACTTCGAGCCGTGCGTCAGACGCGCGACGTCGTCGCGCGGAAGCGTCGACCCGCGCTCTGGACGTGGGTCACCCACTACCACTAGCCGACGCCTCACGGATTGCACGCGTCGCACGCGGCGGGATCGGCCACCTCCACCGGTCGCCGGCGTTCCCGCCGTTCCGGACACCGCGGGCACCCGTCCACGTCGAGCCGCACCTGCGACGTCGCGTTGCCGCAGGCGCCGCACGGCAGTCCGCGCACCACACCGACCGGTCCGAAACCGGGGCACCCGCACCCCGGGCAGAGGCGAGTGAGGCGTGCGGCGAGCAGCCACGACAGCCGCCGCAGCGTTCGTCGTCGCCCCGGGTTCATGTGCGCACGCAGATCCGGCTCGAGCTCGACCGGACCCCGACGGACGAGGGCGAGGAGGGCCGTGGCATCCTGAATCCCCTTCCTCATGCCCTCGTCGGTGTGCGCCACGACGGCCTGATGGGGGAACCCCACGCGGTGGAGGTACCGCTGCGCCTCGCTCTCGGTGCGGACCACGCGCCGCGGCGCGACGTGGACGTGCTGACGGATGCCATGACGCACGCGCATGCCGCGTTCGAGGTCGACGAACACGGCGAGCTCCTCGTGCACCATCGGGCCGAAGCCGCCCAGCGCGGGGGAGTACGACGCCTCGGTCGCGAGACCCGTGGCCGTGCCCAGTTCGGCCGCCGCCCCGCGGGCTTTGGCCGTCGCCGCCTCTTCGGGAGTGAGCAGCCGCGGCACGTCACGCGTGAACGTGCCGAGGGCGTCGGTGTCGAGTGCCACCGTGGGGGCGACCCACGCGCCGAGCCACCGTCGGAAGGCGGGTGCGAACGCCGCCTCTTTCCCGTGGACCGTGCCGATCGCCGCCGTGGTCCCGTCGAACGGCGAGGGAGCGCCCATCACACGAAGTAGTCGGCGCGGCTCACCGCGGTGGGTGACACGAACATCACGCCCGCCGTGCGCTCGAGAAGGGGACGGATGCCGGCGACGATCCCGTCCGCGCGCTCGGGAGCGACGACCGTCACCAGCAGGGTGAGGGCGTCGTGGTCGTTGAACAGCAGGCGACCGCCGCGCGAGCCGTGGTGTCCGACGCCGGCCACACCGGTGATCGCGGTGTAGCCGCGGGCGCCGAGCGACTGCATCAGTGCGGAGACCTCGGCGACGTCGTCGCTCGCGACGACCACCTCGATCTTGGTCATCGGGGTCAGTTCGGACGTGCTCATGAGCGGTGCTCCTTCGTGGTGGTCTCGTGATGGAGGACGGGGATGCCGGGGGCCTCGGCCGTGTCGAGGTCGTCGAGCTGCCAGCCGTAGCGGCCCCAGCGCATCCACGGCGCGTTCTCGTCGTCGCGTACCCGAAGGGTGATCCAGCGGTGAGCGACGAGAGTGCGGACGACCTCGGAAGCCTCGACGATCGTGTTGACGCGCTCGATCGGCGCCTGGACGAACACCTGAAGGCGTACGGGCTCGTGCCGTGCCTCCTGGCCGACGCCCACCGACTGCCACGGCAGGCCGATCCGCACGTCGCCGCCGTAGCCCGAGAGCACGCCTATGGTCCCGACGACGTTGTGCAGGGGCTTGGGGCCCGCGCCGAACCGGTCGGGGGCGACAGTCGACGCTGAGTACTGCGCGTTGATCCACTGCGCCACGATCATCGGTGCGGTGAGGATCGTCTCGAGCCCCGACCCCTCCGGATCGGCGGACGCCTCGTAGCTGTGCAGGAACGCCCGCCGCTCGAGGTCGAGCCCGGCCGTGATCGCCCGGGGCCCGACGATGAAGGCCGCGTTGCCCGCGAGCCCCCATTCGGCGTACGACTCCGCCCAGTCTGCGGACCGCCGCTCGGTGTCGCGCACGGCTCCAGCCGCGTCGCTTCCCCCGGGGAGGGTCGCGCTGCGCTCCGCGGTGTTCGCGACGCGCGCGGACTCGAGGTGGTGCCCGAGCTCGAGCACGATCGTCTCGTGCGTGGCCGGGACCGTCCAGGGCTCGAGCACCGTGACCTCGTCGGTCACGGTGTCCATCTGCGCGGCGAGGAACAGCGTGTCCGCGGGGATCCGGATGCCACGCGCGGCCAGCGCGAGGCGCGTCTCGGGGTCGTTGAAGATCATCGCCGCGGCGCGGGCGTTCGGTTCGCCCTCGTGCCCACCGCACGCCCCGCACTGCAGGCTCGACGCGAAGGGGTTGTTCGTGACGGTCGCACCGTGGCCGCACAGCAGCACGATCGGGGCGAAGTCGTCGACGAGGCCCATCATCCGCAGCGCCGTCTCGGCGTAGAGGACGCGCTCCTCGAGCGAGAACACGACGTCGGCGTCCACGTGCGTGGATGGCTTCGCGGGCCTGACCTTCTCGACCAGCGCGCGCCAGCCTTCCGGGGCGAGCGTCCGCATCGCGGAGGCCGCGCCGATCACCCAGCCCGCGGTCTCGGCGAACGCGAAGGGCGTGACCGGCGACTCCTTCAGCGCGTCGAGCGTGGCATCCCGTTCTCCCTCCGCGATCCGGCGCTGCCGCCACCGGTCGAGGGCGTCGCGCTCGACGGACGACTCGGTGATCGCGACCCGCGGGGTCAGCAGGACGGGGCACGAGGCGACCTCGGCGGACCCGTCCGCGGGGCGGAACGAGATCGGCACCGCGAAGAAGCCGGCGAAGCCGAGCGTCTCGACGGGGCCCGCCGCCTCGAGGTGGCGCCGGAAGCTTTCGGACCGCGTGTCGATGCAGAACACGGCCTGGGCGAGCGGGCGGCCGGTCCGTTCGTCTCGCCGAGCGGGCGCGAGCGCGCGGGCCACGCCGCGCTCGTATGCCTCCTGCCAGACGGCGAGCCTGGTCGCAGGGGTGACCAGGGCGAGCGTGCGGCCCACGACAGCGCGGGTGGCGGGGTCGGACGGGTCGGCGCCCAGCGCGAGCGTGACCGTGCCGATCCGCGCCTTGTCGTCGGGCGCGGTCTGCGCCGACGCGGGGAGAGTGGCGTCGGCCGGGAGCAGGAGGCGCTCGAGCGTGACCCGGATGGCGACGAGCGAGGTGAGATCGATCCCCCGCGAGCTGTCCGTGAAGTGCCGGACGAGCGCCGACCAGCCGGGCTGCGCGAGTACGTGCGCCCGTAGGAAGTCCTCGGCCGCCGAGCCCGCGAGCTGCCAGCGGTCGAGGGCGACCCCGATCGCGCTCGCCGCATCGGCGGGGGTGTTCCGGATGCCACGCCGCACGTGCCGCGAGAGCGTCGGGTCGGCCGCTGCGAGGCGCCGCCAGCCGGTCCACATGCCGTCGCGCCGCACGGGCCCCGTCCACGCGCCCTCGCCGAGGGTGGCGGTGAGCCACCGCGCGGTGAGGTCGTCGATGCGCGCGTGGACGCGGGGCGAGAGGGCGCTCGCCGGGGTGGGGAGCGAGGAGCCGGGGGCCATCGGGGGCGAGACGAGCAGGTCCTGCCGCAGAACCTCGGCGACCGTGGTGGCGACCTGACCGACCATGAGGGTGTCGGTCGCGCGCGCCTCAGCGACCGTGAACCGGAGGGCGGCGATCAGGTCGCCCGACGAGATGCGCTCTTGCTCGTGCAGCTCGCGGAAGCGCTCTTCGGGCAGCGTGAGCAGGATGCCATGGTCGCGGGCGATCTGTCCGAGAGCGTCTTCCCAGTCGAGGTTCTCGTAGCCGGCGACGGGGTTGCGGGCGATGAAGGTCTCGAGCGGGAAGTGCGGCGAGATCGTGCGGCCGGCGGCGGCGACCCAGCCCCGGATGGTGGCCGGTGAAGGAGGAGCAGTGGTGGTCATCAGACTCTCCGGTACTCGAGGGGGCCGCCGGCGGATGCCGGAGCCCAGGACGGGGTGGGGGCGGGGAGCGGCGGTCGGCCCCAGGCGAGGGCGAGGGCGAAGATCCGGTCGGAGACCGGTCCCGTGGAGCGGATGAGGAGGAGGGATGCCACGGCGATGACGAAGACCGCCACGGCGACGCCCCACGGCAGCGCCGTCGTCCCGCTGACGGGGACCAGCGCCTCCGCTCCCGGGAAGACCACCGCCACGTACCCGACGACCGCGATCGACAGCGTGAGGAGCAGCGCCGCTCGCGTCGGGACGCGCGCCGAGGACGCGCCGATCCGCGCCCCCGCGACGGCGGCGGTCGTGAGCGCGAAGAGGAGGAGGACTGCGGTCGGGTGCGCGAAGGCGTCGCTGCCGATGAGGGCGATCGCGGCGGTCCCCACGACGAGCAGTGCGCCCACGACCCGCCCCGCCCGCGAGGGGGTGGACCGGGGGAGAGCCCGGGCGCGGAGCGCGTGTTCCACGGCGGACCCGGCCCCGAGGAACAGGCTCGCCTTGAAGAGCGCGTGGCCGACGACGTGCACGAACGCGAGTCCGTAGGCGCCGAGCGCGCACGCGAGGAGCAGGAAGCCCATCTGTGCCGCGGTGGAGTGCACCAGCCGCCCCTTCACGTCGGCGCGGGTGAGCATCGCGAGCGTCGCGATCAGCAGCGTGACTGCCCCGGCGATTCCGGCGATCCAGGGACCCACGGCCGAGGGGACGGGGGAGAACCGCAGGAGGAGCAGGGCGCCGGCATTGACGAAGCCCGCGTGCAGGAGAGCGGAGACGGGCGTGGTCGTCGCGGCGGTGGCCGGGAGCCAGCCGTGCAGCGGGAACGACCCCGCGCGTGCGACCGCGGCGACCGCGACGAGGGCGCCGACGAGGGTCGCGGCCACGCCGTCGAGGCTGCCGAGGGCGGCGAGCGAGATCGACCCGGTCGAGGCGGTCGCGACGACGACGGCCGTCCAGAGCGCCGCGTCGCCGATGAAGAGAGCCACGGCGCTGCGCTGGACCGCGACCCGCGTCTGCGGGCCCGAGCCCCCCGTCGCGATCAGGGCGATCGTGCTGAGTGTCGCCAGGGTCCATCCGACGGCCAGCAGCACGACGTCGTCCGCGGCGATGGCGGTCGTCGATCCGAGCGCCGCGAGCGACGAGAGGGCGAAGAAGCTGCGCGAGCGCGGGTCGCCGCGCAGGTGGCGGCTCGCGTACACCTGCACGACGACGGTGAGGGCGACGATGAGCAGCGCGAGCGTGGCACCGGCGACATCGCTGCGGTCGGCCAGGGCGCCCGCCAGGCCGAGCGTGGCGAGAGCCGCCGCGGCGACCCCGGGCCAGACGGCGAGCGAGCCCGGAGTGCGGTGGCGCGTGGCATCCGGCAGGAGGGCGGCGACGACCGCGGCGAGGAGCGCGGCCGTCAGGAGCGGGGCGATCGGTGACATGCGCAGCATGTTACATGCAATGAAATGCGTGTGTCAAAACGCAGGCAATAAATAACACGTTCTTGAGTTCCGGTAGCGCCGATCACTAGGCTGTGGAGATGAACACCTGGACGTTCCTGACGAACCACGCCCACGTGTTCATCTACGTCTCCCGCGACCCGGGTGCCCGCGTCCGCGAGATCGCGGATGCCGTGGGCATCACTGAGCGCACGGCGCACGGCATCCTGGCCGACCTCGTCGACGCCGGCTACCTCAAGCGCGAGAAGGAGGGCCGGCGCAATCGCTACGAGTGCGTCGAGGACCTTCCGCTCCGCCACCCCGTCGAGAGCGACCACCCCGTGGGGGCGCTGCTGCAGGCGCTGCGCGGCTGAGCTCCGCGCGTGCTCAAAGCCTCTGCCGCGGGTGCGATGCAGCGTGCGGCGCGGTGCGAGGTAGGCTCCTGTTGGGGTCGCATTGAGCTGACATTGAATGTCATGTCACGCTGCCACCTTCAGACCTGCTGTACTGACGTTGTTGTGACCTTTCTGAGGTATGACGCGTGTCCGAAGCTCATCGGCGAGCAATGGATTTCTTCCCGCGCATGGATCGGGAGCGGTCTGGTCCGGGAATTAAACGTCTTGTCGAGTCTGTCCGACCGGCCGAACCAGGGGTGCAACGCGTCTACGCCGCACGTTCTCGACCGTATGCGGTGTGGAAGACCTCGTGCGCGACGGATACCAGCGCGACGCACAGGCGGTTCCAATCGATCTCCGCGGAATCGACGGGGGCGAGTGCCGGCCGGTAGTGGACGATCCTGTTGCGGAGTTGGTAAATGGCTTTTCCTGCTGCCGAAGCCAGATTCGTGTCATCTTGCAACGTGACGTTCAGACAGGCGCAAACCTCGCGCAGGTCGTCCTCTTTTGCGAATGCGAGAACGACGTTCAGGCTGGAAGCCTCAAGCGGACGCCAGGACATTGCGTTCTCCAGGGCCTCAGCGATCTTGTGCCACTCGTGCTCGATTGAAAGGTCTTGTTTAAGCTTCGTAGCTTTTTCGTGCGCGTAAGTAGCTTCGACGCACCGGTACAGGCTCATGAAGAGGCTTCGCGGATCGAGGTCCAGAGTGGATCGACAGAGTTCCTTGTAAGGCAACAGATCTACATTCGCTTCCGCAAGGGCGGACAGGCACCCGGCAAGCTCGCTCTCGATCCACGAACCTCCGGTGCGGGACTCCTCCGAGCTAATGCTAAGGAAGATTGGCCAGATCAGTTCCTCAGTGATTGGTTCAGCACTGAGGAACACGCGAATCGATGGGAACAAGCTCATGATCTGCGTATTGTCGTGACCGCGATACTCAGGGTTAGAGTCGCGGCTGTTGGCGGCTACCACGTTGTACACCTCGGCGGCCGAGACGCTCGGCGCCACGGGAAGTTCAGTCAATAGGCAGACGTCGTAGCCCTGGATGTCCTCGAATAGCTCAAAGCCCGGGTCGTCAACCTCGTAGTCAAAACCAATGGTTGCAACGAAGTGTTGCTCGTTGACCTCAAGCCACGCGAGGTGGCGAAAACGTCCGAAGCTCATGGACGCACGCAGTAGCGCAACCTTTAGCACCTCGTCCGCCGCAGGGTTTGCGTGAACCCACCGCGCAGCGGAGGGGTCGGGGACCGGGTAGTCCCGTTGTGCGGCGAAGTCGGCGAGCCGCCCGAACAGGGTCTTGTTCGCCGCGATCATGTTCCGGGCCACGTCAGCTCGCTCGCCAGCACTGCTCCAAGTTTGCGACCGAGAAGTCTTCCTCGATCAGAACCTTGAATGCCTCGGTGAATACGCCACGCTCGTACCTGCCCACCTGGCCAACCCGTCTATCGAGAAGCTCCTGCAACACGTCGGTCTTCAGGAACGCGCCGAGGTCCTCGGCACGCATATCGTCCAGGCGAGAAATCAAGCTGGTGGCCGAGCGGTCCAACTCTTCCAAGCGAGCAACGCGCGCTGCCTGCGTGCGATCCGCTCCAGGGCGCCCGAGAATGGCGATGCCAAGCGCCACAATGAAGCCGACTCGTGCCGGCTGACGGTCGAAGATGAAGCGACCGCTTGGGATACCCTCGTCGCCTTCAAAGCGTGAGAATGTCTTGTCGAGCCGACTTAGCATGGACAGGACTCCGTAGAACTGATCCTGGAATCCTTCGTTCGCGAGGTTGTCAACAAAGTCCAAGCGGGAAAATTCGTCGGACAATGCCTCCTTCGTGTCCACGGCGGGTTTCCGCAACGAGAACGCGATGTACAGCTCCACTAGGGCATCGCTCGAGTACTGAGCGGGTCCTACGCGCCGGCCAGGCTGGTCGGGAGTGGGAATCTTGTCGATCTCCGGTACTTTCTCCTTGATCTCCGAAAGCAGAGGAGCGTATACGACGGAAAGTTGTCGACTGATTGTCCAGGGCACCTGACCCGTGTTTAGGATCAGCATGCGGTAGATCATGGCCCGAACGTTATTAGTTAGCCAAAACTCAACTCGCACGGTTCCGTCGCCTAGTTCGGGTCGGTCAGCGAAGGCCTCCTGAAGTGCGGCTGTGCGCTGCATGCCATCTATGATCGACAGGTTCGAGCGATCCTTCGGCAAGAATCGAAGGGGATCGCCGCCATTGTCGCGCGGCGGCAGATCCTCGAAGTCCGACACTGGCAGAACGGCTCCGATTACCACTGGCGGAAGGGTGGCTCCCTTTTTTAGATCCTCGACCATTCTGTCTCGGATCCGCTTTGCGGTTGTCGTCGCCATGACGCCACGTTGACCAGACAAACCGCCCTGAGCAGCATGGGCCTCGCTTGCGAGCTCAAGATAGTCGCGAACAGGCATCGTCGTCATGTAGGACCAGCAGGAGGTCCGCTTGTCGAACATCCAGTCGTTTGTCATGCCACTCCGATCGCCGCGGGCAAGCGCGAATGCGCGCCAGCACGATCCTATTGCTCGTGGCGCTGGCGGCATATCCGCACCAGTGTCGCCGCCGCCGCTGTGCCAATGCTCTCGTCGTGACGCTGTGAGGCGGCCAGGTCGACTCAATCTCCGAGAGCATCTTTGCAATGGAAGGAGAAGTCGTGTTCTTCCACACTTCTTCGCACGTCGAGCAGGCCGCGCGACCCGCCTGCAAAGAGCAGTATCAGATGGGTCCGCGGCCGTTCCATCTGTCCGCTGAACTCCGACGGCAGGACCTCGGCGCACTTCCTGGGATTCGCGCCACAAATGCGGCCCTATCGAGGCCAGGAGTTTCGGCCGGGCGTGGATCTGACGCGGAGGCCCTTCCATTTATGCCAGCGGGGGAAAGTTCTGCTGAGGCCCAACTGTTGGGAGCGCCCGCATCTTCTCTCGCAAGCGAAATCGGTGTGGGGCGTTGCGAGGCTGATGCGCCGTCACACAGGTCCGCGGCGACGCAAGCGCACAAGTGCAACGCGTACGCATTCCTGACAACTCCGTCGTTGCGCCCGTGTGCCATGCGGTCTATTTTGAAACCAAATGGTTAAACGACGACCCCTCGGCGACGCCGAGATCGACCGCGTCTTCCACGCGCTCGCCGACGCGACCCGTCGCGACATCGTGCGGCGCACGCTCGTCGCCGAGCAGTCGGTGTCGGAGCTCGCTGCGGGGTACGCCATGTCGTTCGCCGCCGTGTCGAAGCACATCTCCGTGCTGGCCGAGGCGCGGCTCATCACGAAGCGCGCGGAGGGAAGGGTGCGACTCGTGCGTGCCGATCCCGCCGCGCTCGCGCGGGCGCAAGAGCTGCTCCGCTCCTACGAAGATCTCTGGCGCGGCCGCATCGACCGGCTCGACGCCCTGTTGGCTGAACCCGCGCCCGCGAGGCCCGGCCGCGAAGACGCCGGGGACCCGGCATCCGTCCCTCCACCCACGAACTGAACCGACGAAGGAGTCCGTCATGCCCGTCACATCCGTCGAGAGCGACGCCGAAGCGCTCACCATGACCTTGATCGCCGACTTCCCCGTCGGCCCCGAGCGGTTGTGGGCCGTGTTCACCGACCCGCGGCAGCTCGAGCGCTTCTGGGGACCTCCCGGTTGGCCCGCCACCTTCGCCTCCTTCGACTTCGAACCGGGCGGCCGTGCCCGCTACTCGATGGCCAGTCCGACCGGTGAGATCGCCCGCGGCAGTTGGGAGTTCGTCGCCATCGACGCTCCGCGCGGCTTCGAGGTCGTGGATTCGTTCGTCGACGAGGACGGCGACCCGATCGACGGCATGCCCGCGATGCGCATGACCTTCGCGTTCGACGAGACCGAGAGGGGGTCCCGCCTGACGAACATCACGTACTTCGACTCGCTCGACGCACTCGAGCAGCTCACCGCGATGGGCGCCGTCGAGGGCGCCACGCTCGCCATGAACCAGCTCGACGCCGTGCTCGTGGGGCTCCGGGAGTTCGCGCAGGGAAAGGGCACGCGGCTCGAGATCCTCGACGATCAGCACGTGCGCATCACGCGGCTGATCGACGGCCCGCGCGAGCTCGTCTGGCGTGCGCACACCGACCCCGACCTCATGCGGCGATGGATGCTCGGGCCCGACGGCTGGCGCATGAGCGTCAGCGAGGTCGATGTCTCGGTCGGCGGCACGTACCGCATCGCCTGGGAACCCGAGGAGGGCACCGAGGGCGAGCCCTTCGGGTTCGACGGCGAGACGCTGCTCATCGACGAACCGCGCCGCATCGTGCAGACCGAGCACATGACCGGCACCGATTACCCCTCCACGACGAACGACCTGTCGTTCTACGAGGAGGACGGCGCGACCCTGGTCACGCTGCTCATCGAGTATCCGGATGCCGCCACCCGCGACGCCGTCCTCGCCACGGGCATGGTCGAGGGCATGGAGCAGAGCTTCGAGCGGATGGAGCGCGTGGTCCTCGGGTGATCTCCGGATGCCGCGGCCTCGGGGTCGCGGCCTCCGTTCGGCCGGGCACGCGGAATCGGACCGATGTAGCGGATTCGGATGCCGGGGCCGTGCTGCTCCGATTCTGTTGCTGCGATCCGATTCCGATGCCGCGCGTCAGGCCGCGGGCGCCGCCCGCCGCACGAGCTGACGGATCCGCTGCTCCACCTCGGGCGTCACCTCGACCACCGCGTACGACACCGGCCACATCGGCCCGTCGTCGAGCTGCGCGCTGTCGTCGAAGCTCACGGTTCCGTAGCGGGTTTTGAACTTCGAGGCCGGCTGGTAGAAGACCACGACCTTGCCGTCTTTGGCGTAGGCCGGGAAGCCGTAGAACGTCTTCGGGGTCAGGTGGGGTGCCTCTTCGAGCACGATCACGTGCAGGCGTTCGGCGACCGCGCGGTCGACTCCCTCGAGCTTCTCGATCGCCTCGAGGCAGGCCTCGTTCTCCTTCTGGATCTTCGCGAGTCCCTTCAGGCCCTTCATCGCCTGGAGCTCCTCGGCCCGCTGCTTCATCGCCGCGCGCTCTTCTGCGCTGAATCCGGTGCCCATGGCATCCGCCTCTCTCCGTCGTGGTCGCAGGATATCGCCGCCCCGGCGGCCCGACCATCCGGTGCGCGCCCCGTCGGCGTCCGCTCGCGGAATCACGCCGTGAGTGTCCAAAACACCCGGACGATTTTCTGAGACGTCCGGGTGTTTTGGACACTCAGTGGGCGTGGGTGTGGGCGGCGGACGTCCGGATGCCACAGCCTCAGGCCTGCCGCAGCCCTTCCTCGAGCGCGACCCAGGCGAGCATCGCGCACTTCACGCGGGCGGTGTACTTCGAGACGCCGGAGAGGGCTGCCGCGTCGGCGAACGTCTCCTCGTCGAGGGGGATCTTGCCGCGCGAGCGCAGCGCCTCGCGGAAACCGGCGATCAGTGCCTCGGCGTCGGCTCGCGGCATCCCCTCGTCTCCACCGTCTTCCTGCAGGAGCGCCACCAGCATGGATGCCGAGGCCTGCGAGATCGAGCAACCGGCGCCCTCCCACGTGACCGAGGCGACGCGGTCGCCCTCGACATCGACGCGCAGCGTGATCTCATCGCCGCAGACGGGGTTGCGCTGGTGCACGGTGGCGCTGTGCGCACCGGGCTCGACGAGGCCGAAGCCGCGGGGCTTCTTCGCATGGTCGAGGATCAGCTCCTGGTACAGCGACTCCAGTCCGCTCATGCGGAGGCTCCCGCCGTGCCCGCGCCGACGCGGGCCCCGGCGCCAGCGCTCGATGCGCCCGCGGGAGAGGCGACCCCGAAGAATCCGCGAACGCGCGAGACGGCGTCGAGGAAGGTGTCGATCTCGGCCTCGGTCGTGTGGATCGCGGCGCTGGCCCGCACGGTGGCGGTGATGCCGAAGCGCCGATGCAGCGGCTGGGCGCAGTGGTGACCGACCCGGGCAGCGACCCCGCGTGAGTCGAGGAACTGACTCACGTCGTGCGCGTGGACCCCGTCGACGACGAACGACTGCAGGGCGACGCGGTCGGCGGCATCCGTGTCTCCGAGCAGACGGATGCCGGGGATCGAGCGCAGCCCTTCGCGCATACGCTTCTCGAGCGCGGCCTCGTGTGCGCGCGCGGCGTCGAGGTCGTGCTCGCCGAGCCAGCGGATCGCGGCGGCCAGGCCCACGGCCTGGGACACCGGCTGCGTGCCGGCCTCGAAGCGCTGCGGCGGCGGGAGGTACTCGGCGCGGTCGAGCGTGACGGTCGTGATCATCGAGCCACCCGTGGTGAACGGGGGCAGCGACTCGAGCACCTCGTCGCGGCCCCACAGGGCGCCGATGCCATAGGGACCGTGGATCTTGTGCCCCGAGAACACGGCGAGGTCGACCCCGGATGCCGGGAGGTCGAGCGCGAGGTGCGGCGCCGACTGGCACGCGTCGAGCACCGTCAGCGCACCGACGCCGCGGGCGAGGGTGACGAGCTTCGCGACCGGGTTCACGATGCCGAGCACGTTCGAGACGTGCGGGAACGCGACGACTTTGGTGCGCTCGCCGATGAGGTCGGCCGCGGCGCGCATGTCGAGCGTGCCGTCGTCGAGGACGGGGATGTGCCGCAGGCGCGCTCCCGTGCGCGCGGCGAGCTCCTGCCAGGGGATGAGGTTCGCGTGATGCTCGGCCTCAGTGACGACGATCTCGTCGCCCTCGCGCAGACGCCCCGCGTAGCCGAGGGACCCGGCGACGAGGTTGAGGCCGGCGGTGGCGCCGCTCGTCCAGACGAGCTGCTCGGGCTCGGCGCCCACGAACTCGGCAACCGTCGAGCGGGCGTCTTCGAACAGCTCGGTCGCCTCGGCGGCGAGCGTGTGCGCCCCGCGGTGCACGGCGGAGTTGGCGCGCTCGAGGAAGTCGCGCTCGGCGTCGAGCACCGCGCGCGGTTTCTGGCTCGTCGCGCCGGAGTCGAGGTAGACGAGCGGATGTCCGTCGACCTCGGTCTCGAGGATCGGGAAGTCGGCGCGCACGGCGTCGACGTCGAAGGAGAGGGTCACCTCTCCAGGCTACGCGGCGCGGGGTGGGTGGCGGCGGGTGGGTGGGGGCTGGGCGTCCCACGGACGTGGCGGGCCGGCCCGGCCGATGTCGAGGGGCGGTTCGGACGGCGGGGGCGGGCGAAACTCCTGACAGAGCGGACGCCGTGCCCCCGCGGTCGCGGGTTCGGGCGCGGAGGGGGACTGAATCTCAGGAGTTTCGCTCGCTGGCGCGTGCCGCGCTCCGGAAAGAACTGCCCGATTGCCGCACAGAGCGGCCGAACCGGGAGCACCCGGGGCCGTTCTCCGGAGCGCGGCACGCGTCCGGCCGCAGGGATCCGTTCGGATCGCCGGGCGCGCCGTACGGAAGTCGTGAGAGTCCCGCACCCCGTCGGATGACCCGGCGTAGACCGGATGCCATGACCCTCACGGCCCTCCTCCCCACCCTCCGCTCCAGCATCCCGGCGCCCTTCGACGCCGGGGCCTGGCCCGCGGGTTCCGCGCCCACGCTCGACGACGTCACCGTCCGTGCGGTGTCGGTCGGGCGGTACGCCGACATCTGCGGCACGCCCTGCGTGTGCACGGGACCGGCGGTGATCCCGGCGTCGGGAGGCGTTGCATCCGCGAGTCTGTCGACAACCGTGGTGGTGGCGACGGTGACGGATGCCACGCCCGCGACGCTCCGCCTCGACGCGTGCGTCGCGGGGCTCGAGGTCGTCTGGCGCGAGGCGCGGTTGATCGGTCGTGTCTCGCACGCTTATGACGAGCCCTTCGCGGTGTTGGACGCTCACGGCTCGGCCGCGTGCGGAACGGTCGTGCTGCCCGGGGATGTGCACGTCGGCGACCGCGTCGCCTTCCCCTGTCCCGGATGCCACACCGTCGGCGAGGTCCGCTGATGCTGCTGCACTCGATCGTCTACGCCTGCCGCTGCGCGCGGGTGCAGGCGGAGTTCGAGGGGTGCTCCGCCGGCGACGAGGTCGAGGCCGAGCGGAACTCCTGAGTTTTCGCTCGGCCGAGTGGGCGGGCGCGACGCGGGGGCGTGCGAAACTCCGGAGTTTTCGCTCGGTTGAGGCCGGAACCGGGGTGTAAGACGGCCGACGGCTCGGTTTCTCCGGAGTTCGGCCCGGCGGGCGGATGGCCCCGGCCGCGGCCGAACCCGCCGCCTCACACCACCAGCCGATACCCCATCCCCTGTTCCGTCAGCAGGTGCGTCGGGTTCGACGGGTCGGCCTCGAGCTTCTTGCGCAGCTGCGACATGTACAGCCGCAGATAGCCGCTGTCGGCGACCTGCTCGCTCGCCCAGATCTCCTTGAGCAGCGTCTGTCGCGTCACGAGCGACCCGGGGTTGCGGGCGAGGAACTCCAGCATCCGCCACTCCGTCGGGGTGAGGTGCACGCGGGTGCCGTCGCGCAGCACCGCCTTGGCAGCCAGATCCACCTCGACGTCTCCGAAGCGCACCACCGCGTCTCCCGAGGCGGGAACAGATCGCCGCGCGTGCACGCGCAGCCGCGCGAGCAGCTCGTCGATCTGGAACGGCTTCGTGACGTAGTCGTCCGCCCCGGCGTCGAGCGCATCCACCTTGTCGGCCGAGCCCGTGCGTCCCGACACGACGATGATGGGCACGCTCGTCCACCCGCGCAGCGCCTGGATCACCTGCACGCCGTCGAGGTGTGGCATCCCGAGATCCAGCAGGACGATGTCGGGGTGCGCCTGGGCGGCGAGGGTGATCGCCGCGGCGCCGTCGGCCGCGGCCACGACGTCGTACCCGTGCGCGCCGAGGGTGATGCGCAGCGCGCGGACGAGCTGCGGGTCGTCGTCGGCGATCAGAATCTTCACGGTGCGTCCTCTCGGATCCCGGATGCCACGGCCTCGGCATCGCGCTCGGCGATCGGCAGCGTCACCACCATCGTCAGTCCGCCGCCCGGGGTGTCCTCGGGGACCAGCGTGCCCCCCATACCCTCGGCGAAGCCGCGCGAGAGCGCGAGTCCGAGCCCGAGGCCGGCGGTGTTGTCGGTGTCGCCGAGCCGTTGGAACGGCGAGAACATGTCGGTCCGACGCTCCGCGGCGATGCCGGGGCCGTGGTCGATCACGCGGATCTCGGCGATCCCGCCGAGCCGGCTCGTCGCGATGCGCACGCGCACGCCCTCCGGCGTGTACCGCTGCGCGTTCGCGAGCACGTTGACCAGCACGCGCTGCAGCAGCACCGCGTCGGCGCGGAGCGCGGGCAGTTCGGGATCGAGGGCGAGCTCCACCTCGTCGGGGCCGAGATCGAGCTCGTCGAGGGCGGCGATCACGACATCGGCCGCGTCGACGGGCGCGAGAGAGATCGCGAGCACTCCCGCCTGCACGCGGCTGACGTCGAGCAGGTCGGTCACGAGCACCGAGAGCGTGGCGAGGCTCTCGTCCGCGGTCTCGATGAGTTCGCGCCGGTCGTCGTCGGAGAGATGGTCGCCCGCGGCGCGCAGACCCCCGAGGGCGGCGACGGCGGATGCCAGGGGCCGGCGCAGATCGTGGCTCACGGCCGAGAGGAGGGCGCTGCGGACCTGGTCGGTCTCGGCGAGTGCCCCCGCCTCGGCGGCGGTCTCGGCGAGGTCGGCGCGTTCGAGGGCGGCGGCGAGCTGAGCGACGACGACGTCGAGGAGGCGGCGGCTGCCGGCATCCAGATCTCCGCCGTGCAGTTCGAGGGTGGCGCGTCCGTCGCCGACCGGGATCGCCGTGCGCCGCCCGTCGCGGACCGGCTCGCCGTCGGTCGCGAGCACGCGTCCGTCGGCGGCGATGAGCCGCACGCCGGCGAGGCCGAACGCCTCGCGGGCGCGACTGACCAGCGCGGGGACGGCGACCTCGCCGCGGAGCACGCTGCCGGCGACCGTCGCGAGCAGTTCGGCCTCCGCCGAGGCACGGCGCGCGGCACGGGCGCGGCGGGCGGCCTGGTCGACGACGACGCTCACCAGCATCGCGATCACGACGTAGAGGACGAGGGCGATCGCGTGAACCGGGTCGCTGATCGTCACCGTGTAGAGGGGCGAGATGAAGAGGAAGTCGAGGGTGAGCCCCGACAGGACGGCCGCGAAGACCGCCGGCCAGATGCCGCCGATCAGCGCGACGATCACGACGAGCAGCTGGTAGCTGAGCACGTCGGTCGTGATCGAGTCGTCGGAGCCGGTCGCGAGCAGGAGCAGCGAGATGATCGGGCCGCCGAGCAGGGCGGTGACGAAGCCGAGGACGCGCCGCTTCCTGCTCAGCGCGGGGCCCGTCAGACGCGGCAGCGCGAACCGGCCGCCCGCGCGGGCGTGGTTCACGATGTGCACGTCGATGTCGCCCGACTCGCGGATGACGGTGTTACCGATGCCGGGGCCGGTGAGGGCTGCACCGAGGCGTCCTCGTCGGCTCACGCCGATGACGAGCTGCGACGCGTTCACCGAGCGGGCGAAGTCGACGAGAGTGGTGGCCACGTCGTCGCCCACGACCTGGTGATACGTGCCCCCGAGCTGTTCGACGAGGGCGCGTTGCGTCTCGAGAGCCCCCGGGTTGCTCGTTCGCAGACCGTCCTGCGTCGACACGTGGACGGCGAGCAGCTCGCCACCGGCCGAGCGCGCGGCGATGCGCGCCCCGCGGCGGAGCAGCGTCTCTCCCTCGGAGCCGCCGGTCAGCGCGACGACGACGCGCTCGCGCGCCTGCCACGCCCCCTCGATGCCGTGCTCGGTGCGGTAGCGCTGGAGCGCGGAGTCGACCTCGTCGGCGAGCCACAGCAGCGCGAGCTCGCGCAGGGCCGTGAGGTTGCCGAGGCGGAAGTAGTTCGACAGGGCCGCGTCGATGCGTTCGGCGGGGTAGACGAACCCGGCCGACAGGCGATCGCGCAGAGACTGCGGCGCGAGGTCGACGACCTCGATCTGGTCGGCCGCGCGGACGACGGCATCCGGAACCGTCTCGCGCTGCGTCACGCCGGTGATCTTCTCGACGACGTCGTTCAGCGACGCGATGTGCTGCACGTTGACGGTCGTGATGACGTCGATCCCCGCGTCGAGGATCTCTTCGACGTCGGTCCAGCGCTTGTCGTTGGCGGAGCCGGGAGCGTTGGTGTGCGCGAGCTCGTCCACAAGGGCGAGATCCGGATGCCGCGCGATCACCGCCGCGAGATCCATCTCGTCGAGCGCGACTCCGCGGTGAGCGACCGTTCGACGCGGAACGACCTCGAGGCCGTCGGCTTGCGCGGCGGTGGCGGCTCGACCGTGGGTCTCGACGACCGCGATGACGACGTCGCGTCCCTCGGCGGCGAGCCGTCGCCCCTCTTCGAGCATCTCGTACGTCTTGCCGACGCCCGGGGCCATGCCGAGCAGGACGCGCAGCTTGCCGCGCTTCACGGCCGCGCTCCCGCGCCCCGGGTCCCTGAGGTTGTCGAAGGGGCCGGTCGTGGGGGCGTTCCGGGGGCTTCGACAGGCTCAGTCACCTCCGGTGCTCGAGAGGTCCCTGAGCTTGTCGAAGGGGCCGGGGCTGATGCGGTTCCGGGGGCTTCGACAGGCTCAGCCACCTCCGGTGCTCGAGAGGTCCCTGAGCTTGTCGAAGGGACCGGGACGCCCGCGCGGCCCCGCCGCCGCGCGAGGGGCGCGGCGGCGAAGGACGCGACGGAGGTCATGTCAGCGATTCTCGTCGCTCACCGGGCGTCGAGCGCGCGATTGAGCTCGAACACATTCACGCGCGGGTCACCGAGGTACCCGAGATCGCGCGGCAGCGTGTGCTGCGCCACCAGCGCCTCGACCTCCGACGACGGGATGCCGCGAGCCTCCGCCACGCGCGCGACCTGACGCTCGGCGTTCTCGACCGAGATGTCGGGATCGAGCCCCGAGCCCGAGGCTGTGACGGCGTCGGCGGGGACCGACCCCGCACCGTTGAGGTCCCGGAAGTCCGACTGCCTCTGCTGGATCGAGGCGATGAGGTCGGGGTTCTCGGGGCCGAGGTTCGAGCCGGTCGAGGCGGCGCCGTCGTACGAGGCGGCGGAGGGACGCGACTGGAAGTACTGCGGCAGCGCCTGGCCGTCGGCATCCTGGAACGACTGCCCGATGAGGGTCGAGCCGACCACGGCGCCGTCGGCCGAGCGGACGAGCGAGCCGTTCGCCTGGAACGGGAGCGCGACCTGGCCGATCGCGGTGATGAGCAGCATGTAGCCGATGCCGAGTACGGCGGTGAAGACGAGCATCGCGCGGACGGCGACGCCGGCGGTACGCAGGGTGGTGCGCATGACGGGGCCTTTCAGAAGCCGGGGAGCAGGCTCACGACGAGGTCGATGAGCTTGATGCCGATGAAGGGGACGATGACGCCGCCGAGCCCGTACACGAGCAGGTTGCGGCTGAGGATGCTCGACGCGCTCGCCGCGCGGTATTTCACTCCGCGCAGGGCGAGGGGGATGAGCACGATGATGACGATCGCGTTGAAGACGATCGCGCTGAGCACCGCGGATGCCGGAGACGACAACTGCATGATGTTCAGCACCGCGAGGCCCGGGAACACCCCCATGAACATCGCCGGGATGATCGCGAAGTACTTCGCGATGTCGTTCGCGAGCGAGAACGTCGTGAGGGCTCCGCGGGTGATGAGCAGCTGCTTGCCGATCCGCACGATGTCGATGAGCTTCGTCGGGTCGCTGTCGAGGTCGACCATATTGCCGGCCTCCTTCGCGGCCGAGGTGCCCGTGTTCATCGCCACGCCCACGTCGGCCTGCGCCAGGGCGGGGGCGTCGTTCGTGCCATCGCCGGTCATGGCGACGAGGTTGCCGCCCTCCTGCTCGCGCTGGATGAGGGCGAGCTTGTCTTCGGGCGTGGCCTCGGCGAGGTAATCGTCGACGCCGGCCTCGGCGGCGATCGCCTTGGCGGTGAGCGGGTTGTCGCCCGTGATCATCACGGTGCGGATCCCCATGGCCCGCAGCTCCCCGAAGCGCTCCCGCAGGCCGTCCTTGACGACGTCCTTGAGGTGGATGACGCCGAGCACGCGGCCGGTGCCGCCCGAAGCGGAGGTGGCTGAGCCTGTCGAAGTCACCGGGGGTTGCGTGGGTCCGGTCCCTTCGACAGGCTCAGGGACCTCGGTCGCGTGCTCAGCGGCCTCGGTCGCGGCGGCAGCGACCCGGGCGGCGACCGAGGTGGCTGAGCTCGTCGAAGCCACCGGGCCCCTCTCGGGAGTCCACGTCGCCACCACCAGAGGCGTGCCGCCCGACTGCGAGATGGCATCCGTCTCGCTCTGGAGCTGCACGCGCGGCGCCTCGGGAACGGGGGATCCGGATGCCGCGAGCCAGGCCACCACGGCGGATGCGGCGCCCTTGCGCACCTGCGTGCCGTCGGCCAGGTCGAGGCCGCTCATGCGGGTCTGGGCCGTGAACGGCACGGGCTCGGCCCCTCGGGGCATCTCGGCGACGATGCCCTGCGCGGCGGCGAGCTCGACGACCGAGACGCCCTCGGGGGTCGGGTCGGCCTGCGACGAGAGCGAGGCGTACTCGGCGAGCAGCGGCCCGCCGACGCCGTCGAGCGGCACGAAGGCCGACGCGCGCCGGTTTCCGTACGTGATCGTTCCGGTCTTGTCGAGCAGCAGCGTCGTGACGTCTCCGGCGGCCTCGACCGCGCGGCCCGACATGGCCAGCACGTTGCGCTGCACGAGACGGTCCATGCCCGCGATGCCGATCGCGCTCAGCAGCGCGCCGATCGTCGTGGGGATGAGGCACACGAGCAGCGCCACGAGCACGGGGATCGACACCGGCGACGCGGCGTACGACGCGATCGGGTTCAGCACGAGCACCACGACGACGAACACGATCGACAGGCTCGCGAGCAGGATGTTCAGCGCGATCTCGTTCGGCGTGCGCTGGCGCGAGGCGCCCTCGACGAGCGCGATCATGCGGTCGACGAAGGTCTCGCCGGGCTTCGAGGTGATTCTCACGACGATCCGGTCGCTCAGCACGCGGGTGCCGCCGGTCACCGCGCTGCGATCACCGCCCGACTCGCGCACGACCGGGGCGGACTCTCCGGTGATCGCCGATTCGTCGACGGTCGCGATGCCGTTGACGATGTCGCCGTCGCCGGGGATGAGCTCTCCGGTCTCGACGAGCACGATGTCGCCGACGCGGAGGTCGCCCGAGGGGACGTCCTCGGTGGCGGCCCCGGATGCCGCGGGGTCGGCTTTCCCGTCGTACGAGACGACGCGGCGGGCCGAGGTGGTCGTGCGCGTCTTGCGCAGCGTCGCCGCCTGCGCCTTGCCGCGTCCCTCGGCGACCGACTCCGCGATGTTCGCGAAGAACACCGTGAGCCACAGCCACACGGCGATGCCCCACGTGAAGCCGAACGGAAGGCCCGTGTCGGCGCCGCCCAGGAACGGCTCGGCAAGAGCGATCAGGGTGGTCAGCGCCGCCCCCACCCACACGAGGAACATCACGGGGTTCCGCCACTGCGCGGCGGGGTTGAGCTTCTTCGCGGCGCCCGGGAGGGCGGCGACGATCTGCGCGGCGCTGAACGCGCGGCGCGGGGCATTGGCCGGGGCGCCGGACCCTTCGACAGGCTCAGGGGCCGGCTGCGACGCAGGGGAGGAGGTCAACGTGGACATCAGCGGACAAGTCCTTCGGCGAGGGGCCCCAGGGTGAGGACCGGGAAGTAGGTGAGGGCGGTGACGATCACCGCGACGCCGGCGAGGAGGCCCGCGAACTGCGGGCGGTGCGTCGGCAGGGTTCCGGCCGTGGCGGGCACGGCATCCTGAGCCGCCAGCGCTCCGGCCAGGGCCAGCACGAAGACGATCGGTAGGAAGCGCCCGAGCAGCATCGCCACCGCGAGGGCGGTGTTGAACCACGGCGTGTTGGCGGTGAGCCCCGCGAACGCGGACCCGTTGTTGTTCGCCGCCGAGGTGAAGGCGTAGAGCACCTCACTGAACCCGTGCACGCCCGGGTTGAGGATCGAGGTGTTCTCGACGTCCTCGCGAATGCCCGGCAGGGCGAAGCTCAGCGCCGTCCCGGCGAGCACGAGCGTCGGCGTGACGAGGATGTACAGGCTCGCGAGCTTGATCTCGCGCGGCCCGATCTTCTTGCCGAGGTACTCGGGCGTGCGGCCGATCAGCAGACCGCCGACGAACACCGCGATCACGGCGAGGATCAGCATCCCGTACAGCCCCGATCCGACGCCGCCGGGCGCGATCTCGCCGAGCATCATGTTGATCATCGGCATCATGCCGCCGAGTGCCGTGTAGCTGTCGTGCATCGAGTTGACCGCACCCGTCGAGGTGAGCGTGCTGGTCGTGCCGAACAGCGTCGACCCGAAGATGCCGAACCGCACCTCCTTGCCCTCCATCGCGCCGCCCGCGAGGGTCGGTGCCGTGCCCGCGGCGGCGAGCTCCGCCCAGGTGAGGAGAGCGGTGGATGCCACGAAGATCGCGGCCATGACGCCCAGGATCGTGTAGCCCTGACGGTCGTCGCCGACGATGCGACCGAACGCGCGGGGGAGCGAGAATGGGATCACCAGCATGAGGAAGATCTCGAGAAGGTTCGTCCACGGCGCCGGGTTCTCGAACGGGTGCGCCGAGTTGGCGTTGAAGATGCCGCCGCCGTTGGTGCCGAGCAGCTTGATGGCCTCCTGGGATGCCACCGGCCCGCCCGGGATCGACTGGGCCGCGCCCGTGAGGGTCGTGGCATCCGTGAATCCGTTGAGGTTCTGGATGACGCCGCCGGCGAGCAGGACGACCGCCGCGATGATCGAGAAGGGCAGCAGCAGGCGGTAGGTGCCGCGTACGAGGTCGACCCAGAAGTTGCCGATCACGCCGCTGCGGCGATACGCGAAGCCGCGCACGAGCGCGACCGCGACCGCGATGCCGACGGCGGCCGACACGAAGTTCTGCACAGTCAGGGCCGCGAACTGGACGGTGTAGCCGAGGGTCGACTCTCCGCCGTACGACTGCCAGTTGGTGTTGGTGACGAACGAGACGGCCGTGTTGAACGACAGCGCCTCGCCCGGGGCGTCGAGGCCCAGAGAGAACGGCAGGACGGCCTGCAGGCGCAGGAGCGCGTAGACGAACACGACGCCGACGAACGAGAACAGCAGAACCGAGCGCAGGTAGGCCTGCCAGGTCTGGGCGCTCTTCGGGTCGACGCCGATCAGGCGGTAGGTGCCGCGCTCGATCGCGAGGTCGCGCTGGCCGGTGTAGATGCGGGCGATGTAGTCGCCGAGCGGGCGGTAGGCCAGGCCGAGGGCGACGAGGAGCGTGAGGCTGGTGAGGAGAATTGACATGTCAGAACTTCTCCGGCCGGACGAGCGCGACCACGAGGTAGACCACGGCGGCGACGGCGAGCACGGCGGCCAAGATCGAGAAGAAGATCACGACCGGTCCCCTCCGCGTCCTGCGGGGCGGGTGGACGAGGGGCGGACCTCGGGGCCCAGCTTCTCGACCCCCTTGGCGACGAGGGCGACGAGCGCGAACAGCGCGACGGTCGCGACGAGGAAGACGGCATCGAGCACGACGACTCCAGGTTCGGGGGTGTCCGCGGCGGACCGCGGGCGCCGCGGGGCGGCACGTCTGTCGATCCAACGCGCCGGGGGCCCGGCATCCGGGCGTCCTAACGGTTTCCCTACGGGTCGGTGACCGACGCATACGGCGTGCTTACGCGGGCGATGCCGGTGCCGGGCTCCGGAGCTGAGCCCGATCTTCTGCGGGAGGCCGCCGCGGGGCGGCCGGTGGGGCGGATTTCTCCGGAGCGCGGCACATCTCGTTGACGCAAGATGGAGGCATGAGCGCCTCCGACGATTCCGGCATCCGGGTCACGGGTTCGCTCGTGATCCCCGCGTCCGAGCTGTCGTGGCGGTTCTCGCGATCGTCCGGCCCGGGCGGGCAGGGCGTGAACACCACCGATTCGCGGGTGGAACTGATGTGGGATGCCAGGGCCTCGACGGTGCTGTCACCGGTCCAGCGCGAGCGACTCATCGAGCGCCTCGGGAACCGGCTCGTCGACGGGGTGCTGACGATCGCCGCGTCAGAGCACCGCCATCAGCTGCGTAACCGCGACGCCGCGCGCGAGCGCCTCGCCGCGCCCAGGAAAACCGGGAGGTACCCCCGTTTTGCGCCGCATAGCCTCCTGCCGCCGCGACAGCACCAATAGCCGCTCCAGCAACGATCC